>JAGVZE010000021.1 GCA_018302815.1 Candidatus Woesearchaeota archaeon | reverse complement strand
GGACAGAAAAGACCAGACAGAATAGACACCGCCAACATGCTCACGTCCCTGTGGCACAATCTTTACTGGCTAGGATAGCACAATTCTGTCCCACACCCCAAAAGAACAAGAAGTTCTAATAACGGAAAACAAGTCATCAAGTTCCTTTTTTCATTTTCTTTCATTCTTTTTTCATCTTTCTTTCGTCTTTTCTGCAACTGCATAAACTATTTAAATACTCGAACACCTTTTCCATCACAAAAGAGTGTGTCGTGATACATGGAACTTCCCTTTCAAGTCGCAAATCCGCAAGGACTCTACGCCCTTGCCGCGCTAATACCCTTAATACTTCTTTATCTCATACGACCAAGACCGCAGCCGCTCGCAATCCCGAGCCTTATGTTCTTCCTTAAGAGTTCAGGAAGCCGCAGGCTCACCAGTTTTCTTAAACAAATAACCCACGACTGGCTGTTTTTGATACAACTCCTATTCCTTGCTGGACTTGCGCTCACGTTCGCAAACCCATTCAACACATATCAGCACGATGTCACAGCCAGCAACACAGTAATAGTGATTGATGTCAGCGCCAGCAGTCAAGTTGTCGAAGGCACACGCACAAGGTTCGACATCGCAATAGCGAAAGCAAAAGATGTCCTTGGAAGCAAAAACACTATCATTCTAGCAAAAGACATACCCTATATCGCACTTCAAGACGCGAGCGCAGATGACACCGCAAGGTTCCTGAGCGGACTTACGCCAAAAGCCACATCGACAAAACTTGGCGAAGCAATAATCCTCGCGGGAGAAACACTAGGTTCGGAAGGAAGAGTAATAGTCATAAGCGATTTCATCAATACTGCGGGCCAGGACCCCCACATTGCTAAATCAGTGCTTGAAAGCAAAGGACTCGTCGTTGACTTCATCAACACCATCCAAGGAATACGCAAGAACGTCGGCATCATACAAATGGACGCGGGCAACGACCAAACAACAATCTACATAAAAAATTACAATGACAAACAAGAAGACGTCGCGGTAAAACTATCATCCACAACAGAACGCCTTAGCATAAAACCACTCGAAACAGAAACTTACAGCTTCAAAACGCCGTCAGGCGTCACCAAGATAGAACTTGTAGCGAATGACCATTTCGATGTCGATGATGTAGTCTATCTTTCAGCTCCCGCAGGCGGGCTTGCAAAAGTTCTTCTAATTACAAACAACGCGAGCACATTCATCAAGAACGCCCTTCTAGCCTCAGGTGATTTTGAAGTCACAGTAACTGAACCTCCAGTCATTCCTGATGGCGATTTTGATGTTTACGTCTTTGACAGCCTTGATATGAACCAAGTACTTCCCGGAACTTTCGAAGATGTGCGCGAAAAAGTTGACGCTGGAGCTACAGGAATAGTCGCAGTGCAAACAGATTCGCCCAAAATAGATTACAAAGGACTTCTCGCAGTCAAACTCGGCGAACCAATCGAAGGAGGATTCGTCCAAATAGACCAGCTCAACCGCTTCACCAAAAACATAGACTTCGGAAAAACCAACGATGTGTTCGCAGCAGAACCGACATCCGAACAAGCAATAATAGCGAGCGTGAACAGCGTCCCTGTCGTCACAATCAAGCCGCTCGGCTCAGGAAAACTAGTCTATTTCGGCCTTCCCGACGATTCTGATTTCAAATATTCCCCGCATTTTCCGATATTTTGGACAGAACTATTGAAGTTTGTGACATCTCAGCAGGATGTACGAAATCTCAACCTTAAAACCGGCGAGAATTTAATACTTGAAGGAGAGCAGACTATCAAGACACCGAGCAGAACATTCAAACGTTCAGCGCTCCTTCTTGAAGAAGCAGGAGT
The DNA here is from genome assembly GCA_018302815.1 of Candidatus Woesearchaeota archaeon. Classification (GTDB taxonomy): domain Archaea; phylum Nanobdellota; class Nanobdellia; order Woesearchaeales; family ARS49; genus JAGVZE01. The sequence goes on along the minus strand of JAGVZE010000021.1, from coordinate 9,693 downwards.
TTACGAACTTGAGGACAGAATCGTAGCTGCGAACCTGCTTGATGAGGCGGAATCCAACATCAACGCGGGAAAAGAAGCAGGAACCAAAAGCACAGAATACGAGCTTAAGCCAGTAAAAGAAACAAGACAGTTCCACTGGACTGTCTGGCTTTTAGCAATCGCGTTGTTCCTACTAGTATTCGAGGTATTCTTCGTCAAATACAGAGGTGACTTATGAGCGCAACCGACATACTGCGCTGGCTCTACCAGCATTTAGACTACCCGCTCGCGCTCCTCGCAATACCTGTCCTACTGCTCTTGTTATTCTTAGTTTTACGCAAAAAATTCATCGAAGTAAAGGACGACCCTGAAGTCAAGCTGCAGAAGAAACGGGTAAGGCGGCTTTTGCGCATAACCCGCCCCATACTCATAATACTTGTCGCAATAGCACTCGCATCACCATATCTCCAACAAGAAAAAATCATAGAAGGAGACCCATTCATCGAGCTTCTTGTAGACAATAGTACATCAATGGCACTTTTCCAAGACATCTCAGCGCAGCTAGCAGAACGCCTCGAGAAGCGCACAAATGTGGAAGTCAAGATAGTCGGATCCGACACAACATCAAACATTGGCGATGCCGTCCTTGGCCATCTCAAACCACACAGCAGTGTGCTGCTTTTGTCGGATGGAAACGCAAATACCGGCGCGGACCTAGGAGACGTCGCGCTTTACGCTTCAAAACTAAACAGCAGCGTAAATGCAATCAAGCTCACAGCCATACACGACGATGCAGGAGTTAGCGTGCTTGGACCTGCAAAAGCGCTTGAAAATTCAGAGAACACATTCGCAGTATATGTGAACAAAGTAGGAGCAATCAAAACAGTGCGGTTAACCGTAACGCTAGACGGCGAGACCATCTATGACCAAGTTATTGACCAGCCAATATACCAATTCACGCGACAGCTAACCCAAGGAACACACAAAATAACCGCGAAAATAGACAGCGCAGACTTCTTCCCAAATAACAACGTGTTCTACAAAACCGTTCGAGTCGTCCCACAGCCAAAAATATTCTTCTACACACAAAAAGCAGCGCCGGCAGAGACGCTTTTGAAACAACTTTATGTAGTGCAATCAGGGACAAGCCTTCCTTCCAACCTTCAGGATTATTACGCGGTTGTAGTCAACGACATATCCGCAGACAAGCTTGACCCTGTCTCTGACGCGATAAATGATTTCGTCGCAGATGGAAATGGACTCGTAGTCTTTGGCGGAGAGAATTCCTACGACAAAGGAAATTACCGAAACAGCCTCTTTGAGACCATACTTCCGGTTGTTGTCGGAAGACCTGAAAAGAAAGAAGGAGACACGGTGATCGCCATAGTGCTGGACATTTCAGGCTCAGCAGGAGCGCCATTTGGCAGATTCACCAGCACCGCTGAATTCGAGAAAGCAGCAGCCAAGGATATAATACAAAACCTCAAGATAGACACGCGCGTAGCGCTTCTAGCGTTCAATACGCAAGCGTACCTCATTAGCGAACCAACTCCAATATTCGCAAAACAAGACCTTCCTGATGTGATCAGCAGAATAAAATGGGGCGGCGGAACCAACATAGCAGCAGGCATACTCAAAGCAGTCGCCACAATCAGCAGTTATCCAGGAAGCAAGAACATAGTCCTTCTAAGCGATGGAAAAACCCAAGCCAGCGCGTCAGCCTATGAATCAGCGCGCTACGCCGCCAACAGCGGAATCAAAATCTACACAGTTGGAGTCGGCCCAACAACAGATGAAGCCACAATGATGGACATAGCCGAACTCACAAACGGCATTTATTTCAGAGCGACTGATGAGAGCAGGCTTAAAATCCTCTTCGGCCCTGTCGATGAAAACGAAGCGCAGTCAGGACAAATGGACTTAGTCATATTGAACAAAAACCATTTCATAACGAACAATTTCGAACCAAACGCGACACTTTATGGATTCAACCAAGTATCGCCCAAAGGAGCAGCACGCCTCCTTGCCACGACAAGCACGGGCGAACCAGTCCTTACCGTTTGGAGATTAGGACTTGGACGAGTCGCAGCAATGAGCGTTGATGACGGCGGAAAATGGGCAGGAAACCTACTTAACAAACAAAACAGCAAATTCATCACGCGCACAATGAACTGGGCCATCGGAGATCCCGAACGCAAAAGCCAAAGCTTCATCGACGCCAAAGACACACGAGTAAACGAGCCTGCTGAAATAACTATTAGGAGCAAACAAGTACCTGAAGCAGAAGGAGTCACCTTCTACAAAATAGATGAAGACACCTATTCAGGAAGCATCCTTGCCACACAAGTCGGATTCCAAAACGCATCAGGAGCGGTATTCGCGGTAAACTATGAATCTGAGTTCGAGGACCTTGGAATGAACCGCGAGCTTGACAGCATCACAGGCTCAACAGGAGGAAGAATATTCGATCCAAACGACATTGACTCAATAGTTGAACACGCAAAAAGCAAAGCCAAAAGAGTCGTAAATGACAAAGACTACTACCGCTGGCCATTCGTCATATTGGCAATAGGCGTATTCCTGCTGGAAATATTTATAAGGAGAATAGTGAGGAAAGACTAACATGGGATTCATCAATAAAAACGCGAACGTCATATTGCTGTTTTTGATCCTCCTTAGCGCGACAGCGCTAGTAGGAGCCACAGTATTCTTCCAAGTCAACTTTGACCGCATAAACACAGAATACCAACAAAAACTTTCGCAGCTGCAATCCGTTTCCACCGAGCTTGAAGCGCAGCAAATACTTCTTGATAAAATAAAAGAAGAGCTCAGCCTTAAGAGTGAACGCGAAGAAGTCCTCGGTGAAAAATTCACCGAAGTCAAAGAGACCGCTCAAACACTCGAAGGACAGAAAAAACAGCTTGAACAGTCAAAAGAACAGTTAGAGACCGAGCTTGAAGACACTGAAATGGTGCTTCGAGACACTCAAACAGAACTTACCTCTAAGAAGGACGAAGTGGAGACGCTCACTGCCGACAAAGCTAAACTCGCAACCCAACTCGATGTGGCTGAAGACCAGCGCGAAGACGCTCGCGATGAACGCGACGATTGCCTTGCAGCCAAAGCCCTTTGCACCTGCCCATGAAACCAATCAAGCAAGCACTAGAAGAAGCGCGAACATCCATTTTACAGCTTGCGCTCTTCCAAAGCGCGCTTGACACGCTAGTGGTGTATATGCTACTGCTGCTCGGATGCACGCTACTAAGCCTTCCACTCTGGTACGCAGTCGTTCCGGCGCTAGTTTACTCAGTCATACACACTTATGGAAATCTCAAAGATGTGAATTTCGCGTCAATTGAGGCAAAGTATCCGCAGCTCAGTGAACAACTAATCACTGTTGCAGACAATGTAAAAGACCAAAACGAGATACTCGACGCTCTAAATATCGAAGTTCTGCAGAAAATGAAAGAAATACGCACCGCCGCATTCCTCAATTTCCCCAAAGTCACGCGCGAACTATCCGTAATGGTGATCGTATCATTCATCATAATAGGCGCCAGCGCATTCAACGTCAAATTCCTAGACTTCCAAGAAACCATCAAAGATTTGCGCGAGTTCGAGCCATTCAAGGAATACGACATAAACGAAGAGCTTCTCCAGTATGAAGAGAGCCAGAATCTAAGCGAGATACTAGGCGAGAAGACCATAGAAGAGCTCGGAAAGCAGCAGCTAGATTTGGAATTGAATCCATTGATGAGCGATGTCGACATAGGCAAAGTACGCGACCCAACAGCGCGCACGTTCCAAGAAGTCGCGCCTCCAGACATTAAAGCTAGCAGCGACACCAGCTTCGAAGAGAACATCCCAAAACAATACCAACGAATGGTAAAGACATATTTCAAGGAAATCACAAAATCATGACTGTTTTAGCATAAACACATTTATATATAAACAGAAACTGATGAACACTAAAGGAGGTCATCACTATGAAGCTTGAGGAAGCCAAGAAAACATTCGACTATATTTTCAGCGAACTAAACCGAGTAATCGTCGGACAAAACGAGATGCTCAAGCAAGTTTTAGTTGCGCTTCTTTCTGACAGCCATGCGCTCTTAGAAGGTTATCCTGGAGTCGCAAAGACCCTTTCTATAAAGACACTTTCATCGCTTCTCGATTTAAAGTTCAGCCGTATCCAGAACACTCCTGACCTGATGCCATCAGACATCACAGGAACGTATATCATAGAAGAAGCGACCAGCGGAAAACGAAATTTCAAATTCCAGCCAGGGCCAGTATTCGCAAACGTCGTACTCGCAGATGAAATCAACCGAGCAACGCCAAAAACACAATCAGCGCTGCTAGAGGCAATGCAGGAGAAACAAGTCACAGTAGGCAACAGCACGTTCAAGCTCGAAGAGCCATTCTTCGTCCTTGCCACACAGAACCCAATCGAGCAAGAAGGAACGTACCCGCTTCCAGAAGCTCAGGCAGACCGATTCTTGCTCAAAGTCAAAGTCGATTATCCAACCTTCGATGAAGAAATGGAAATAGTCAACCGTTTCGCCGAAGAAGTAAAAAAACAACAGCTCAAACCGATCTTGACCAAAGACAATCTCGTCTATCTGCAGCATATGGCGCGCCAGATACCGATTGCGAACGATATCAAGAAATACGCGGTACAGCTCGTCACAAGCACAAGGCAGAAAAAAGACCTCATCGAGTTTGGAGCATCACCGCGTGCAAGCATCGGACTCATCCTCGCAGCCAAATCGCGAGCGCTAATCGAAGGACGCAAATACGTCAGCAAGGACGACATCCACAAGATGGCATTCCCTGTCCTTCGCCACAGGATAATCCTAAGCTTCGAAGCGGAACGCCAAGGACTGCACCACGATGACGTCATCAAACAACTGCTCAAATAGGAAGTTGGCTGACGGCGGAACGGAAGAAGGCGGACGGCTAGTCATATGATAAAAAGCGACTTTTTGCACCAGCTGGATCGGTTCAGCTTAATCATCAATAAAAGAATAACCTCCAACTACGTAGGTGAACGATTCTCCAAAGCTACAGGACGCGGACTCATATTCAAAGACCACATCCAATACGAACCAGGAGAAGACTTCAGAAGCATCGATTGGAAAGTCTTTGGACGAACAGACAAGCTATTCTGCAAACGATACGAGGAAGAACGAAATCTTACAGTGCACATAATATTGGACTTGTCCGCAAGTATGGATTTTGGCAGAGGAGTCAGCAAGTCAGAATTTGCCAGCATGCTCGGCGTAGGATTCGCGTATTTAGCGCTCAAGAATAACGAACGATTCGTTCTTAGCACATTCTCTGATAAGCTAGAATTTTTCAAAGCCAAAAAAGGAAGACAGCAGCTCGCCAGCATGGTTGAATATCTGAATAACAAAAAACCAAAAGGAACCAGCACGCTCGAAAAATCACTTGGCGGATACAGACAACTCATCAACTCGAAATCATATGTAGTAATACTGAGCGATTTTCTTTATCCTGTCGAAGATATAAGAAAAGCCCTTTTCTTCTTTAAAAATAATCATGTCGTAGTCATACAAACTCTTGACAAAATAGAGCGCAATCTCGACCTTGAAGGAGATTTCAAACTCAAAGACCTTGAGACAGGCGGAACACTACGCACTTACATAAACCCGTATGCAAAGAAGCAGTATAACCAAATGCTTGACGGGCACGTAGAGAAAATAAGAGAGGCCTGCCTTGAAATGGGCGCTAAATTCTACGTCGCAGACACAGGACAGAACGTGTTCGATGTGTTTTATGAAATATTGGGCAGAAGGAGATGATGGTTCTTGCCGATTTCACTTGAAAAACAATTTCTCGTCAATTGGCAATCGTGCCACAAAACAACAAGTGATTTTTTGAATTCAACATCCGATTCTATATTACGTACTAAGCCTTTTCATTCACGCTTTCGCTCATTCGCGTGGGAATTCGCCTGCTTGGTCACAACCCGTCAAATGTACATATCTGGATTCATGAAAGGCAAGATAGATGAGACTTCGGCATGCGATTCAGAAAAATCAATAGAACTTTCATCTCAATTAACTGTGAAGACGCTCTTAGAAGAAACTAACAAACAAATAGGTCAAATAATCACAAATGAGAAAATACGAACAGTGAACTTCTGGGGCACAAAAACAGACAAACTTGCCGTTTTATCTTGGCTTATGCAGCATGAACAGCTTCATTATGGGAAACTGATATTGTATTTAGCTCAGGTGAACCAAAAATTGCCTTCCTCAATAAAAGAGATGTGGGGAAGAAGCAGTTTTCAGAATTAAGCTCAACCAAGTCGCCCGCCGTTCATCGCTAAAATCTTGTTCAAATTCATAGGGCCGCACTTGAAGCACAAGAAAAACGTCCCATACGGGCCCTGCTTCATATCAAGCCAGCTTCCGCAGGAGCATTTGATTGAGCCAACCTCGGAATCTTTGTGCTTTGAGCAGACAGGGAAACGCTGTTTGTTGCTTGCCGTCGCCACGCTGTCACAGAAAGGACATCTTGCAATCTGGCTTTGACCATACCTTTTTGGGATTCGCATTTGCGCAACTGAAACCAAGAAGTATTAAAATATTACCATTCGAGCATTTTGATGCGACCCATTTAACACGATTTGCAGTTTAGAAACATTTATATCTTCAACTCGTGTGATAAATTTCATAAAAGGTGATCCGATGAAAAAACTCGCGTCTATATTCATTTTAATGTTGCTCTTAACTGTCGCTGTCTCTGCCATCTCCACCGGTTATGTTTCCAAGTATTCTCCGATTAAGCGCTCATATAGTTTTATGGTTGGACACGCGGTTCTCACTGGCGCTCAAACAGTTGCTTTTAAGACTCCTGGTACCTGCACTGATACTGATGGTGAGAATTACCAATTGAAAGGCATCGCGAGAGGAGTGATGAAGGGAACGGCGAATTTCCGCGAGCAAGCCGACCGTTGCGGTTCTCTGACTACTTTTGAGAAACGATTACAAGAGTTTGTTTGCACGTCCAATGGATTTGTCGAACCGCAGGATGTACTCTGTCTTGATGGTTGCCGTGATGGCGCGTGTTTGTCATCGCGGGCAGTACGCCAAAATGTGCCGCAGACGCAATCACCGGTGACACCAGTGCAAAGATCCGGCGGAACTTCAAGAGCGGTTCCTGCGGGGCCTTGTTCTGATCCTGATGGGCAAAATCAGTTTAATCGTTCAACTTCGAAGGGTTTCATTCGAGCGGATAACACTGCTAAACAGGAGACTGACCGCTGTGCTTCTGACAAGAATTTGTTAGAGTTCTTCTGCAGCACTGATGGTTTCTTGGAAACGCAAGCGCGCTTCTGTCCAGGCGGTTGCCGTGACGGAATATGTCTTGCGGAAGTTCCTGTTGTTGCTTCACCGCCTCCTGCGGGTTGTGAGCGCCCATGTGTTCCAATCGATGTGAGTAGAGATATCGGAAGCACTGCCCGTCTAGGCATTGGTTTACCTGTGGGCGGTCTTCAAGGAGCGATCGTTAGTATGTGTAATCGTCGTGTGCTGAATGCAAATGCATTGAGTAGGATTTTGGATGATAAGAACTTGTGCTGTTGTCCAACGCTTCCGGGCCAGCCCATTCCTACTGCGCCTGTGGCGCCTTTGGCAGCTCCTGTAGTGTGCGTTGATTCCGATAAAGGTGTCAAGGGTGGTCCTGCGCTTAATGCGCCAGTAAAAGGATTCGCATCTAATGGTACGGCGCGTTTTGATGATTCTTGCGCAAGAAATGCAGGCACAGTTGCAAATCCAGTAAGAGGAATTGACGTGTCATCTTGCGAAGGCATTAGTTGTCTTTGGATTGAAGCTCTCTGCAAAGGCCCGGCGTCTGCCGTGCAAGTGATACCTTTGAGCGCAGGAGATACGTGCAACAACGGAGTGGTCTTTGACTTTATTCCAGCTACAACAGCGCCTCTACCACCCACAGTGGTAGTTTCAGCACCGGTATCAACTACGCCACCACCTGCAGCTCCATCGCTTGCTCCTAATTGTCAGCCCTGCACAGTAGATAGCAATTGCCAGAGCAACATTTGTTACTTCAGACAGTGCGTGGAGAAGTTGCCTTTGCCTACTGCGCCAACAATCATCGCTCGTTCAGGGCCGAACACAGTCACATCGACAGGTCAGCTCAATTCAATGACTTTTTCAAAGGCAGTGCGGCTGGTAAAGGTTCCAATCAGTTGTGTTCGCATTACTGCAGGTAGTCCGTTTTTGAATGGATTCTTGGGCAGTACTCTGGTATTTAGGTTTGGTATGAACTGCTTTGGATCAACGACCGTTACTCCTGTTGGTAGCCTCGGCATTATTCCGCTTATCAATCCTACTTCATCGATCGATAAAAAGCCATTAGTCAACAGATTGGAATGGAAGGATTTCGCGATAAATCCTACTGCGACATTCCCTCTGTTAGTAGAAACGCCTCCTTGTTGAACCTTGTACACGTTTAGATGGTTTGTTAGGGCTCTACTGAGGGTTTAGAATGATGGGATTTGTTCAGTTGATTTTTTATTACATTTAAACACAAACAATGAAGTTTTATTCAAAGTGCGTCAGTTGGCTTTACCATTCGAACATACCGACGCGCCACTCGTGGCCATACTGAGGCTTTACGCGTTTCCCATAATCTATGAGTCCGTGTTTTTTCCACTCTTTGGCTTTGGCAGGGTTCATTATTTCTTTTGGACCGTATATTGTGTCCATCAAAATGGGCTTTTCTCTTGACGCGAGCACAGAGTGTATAGCTTTGAGGTCCTTCGCATCGTTTCTAACCATCTTATCGCAAAGAGAACTATAGACAAAAACGAGAGTTCCATTCCTTTTTCGTGCAACTTTTCCAAGCTCAATCCAAGGAGGAAGGCCCGCGTCACCCGGAAGATATTGCGCGCTAGTGAAATAAAACTGGATTTTCACGTTATTAGGAAGCGCGTGCGGGCTTTGATACGAAAAAACAATCCGCCGGTTATTGAACTCAAATTCATGGCCTTTCTTTAGCTTCTCAGAATTATTCAGCACAAAATTTTGATCGCACTCGATATGATATCCTGCCCAACGCATAGCCATATCAATCGTGAATTGGTTCTCATCAATAATGAAAAGCCTCTTGAGCCGGTCTTTCATCAAAAAATGAGTCCCAATAAATCCGCCATTCCCGTATACGTCCGCTATAGATTCAAGAGGGAGCTTGAATTCTTCTATTGTTTTCGCCAAAAAATATTGATTCCATCGGGGAATAATATTCGGGTTATTCTTTCTGTCAATAGGAACCACTGTGTGCTTTGAATCAACGCCTTCATAGCCCAAATAAAGTTTGACGCCGCGCTTCTTGAGCTTTTCAAACTCATCGAAAGCGCAATCCTCCAAACTCACATCAGGCTCGTGAACCCTGACGAGCTCCTTATTGCTTGTAGAAACCATTTGGAACGATAAATCGTTCGAAGTGACAGCGATCACGTCAACCATTCTCGATAATATCTTGCTTGGGCTTATAAATTTTTCTTCTGTGACTATTTAAGAGTGGTTTCATTTTTCGAATTTCGCGTCAGATGCTTGAAAAGGTCCAGAAATAGGGTGTGGGACAGAATTGTGCTATCCTAGCCAGTAAAGATTGTGCCACAGGGACGTGAGCATGTTGGCGGTGTCTATTCTGTCTGGTCTTTTCTGT
>JAGVZE010000019.1 GCA_018302815.1 Candidatus Woesearchaeota archaeon | reverse complement strand
CAGAAAAGACCAGACAGAATAGACACCGCCAACATGCTCACGTCCCTGTGGCACAATCTTTACTGGCTAGGATAGCACAATTCTGTCCCACACCCGGTTCTAACGGTATTTGCGGTATGCAAATGCTCCAAGGCCGGCTATTCCTATCAGTGCTAAAACTGCGACTCCTAGTTGGAATGCTGTCACTTCACGTCCGCCTAAGTTGAATACTCCTGTTGCCTGTGGGATGAATGGGGTTGGAGGAGTTAGTGTTGAGGGTGGAAGGAATGCTGGTTCGATTGTTGGCAGTGTTACAGGTGGTATCGGTTGCGGGGTTGGCGCGGGTGCAGGGCTCGGTTGAGGTGCAGGAGCGGGTGGCGTGCTCGATGTCGCAGGAGTGCTTTGTGGTCGTATTATGCTGCTGGAGAGTGATGGTACTCTTCTACCGCCGCCTCCACCTCCTCCGCCTGATGAGATTTGTGCTGGTGTCACGACATTTACTGTTCGTGTGGTATTCGCGTTGTTTCCTGAAGAGTCAGTTACGGAGTATGTTACATTGTACGTTCCTTGAACGCTTGTGTTGACATCTCCGCTGATTACTATTGAACTGCTTAGGTTTCCTTCAAAGCTGTCGTTTGCGCTGGCTCCAAGTTCGGTATAGGTGGCGCCAACGTTCAAATTTATCGTGCTGCTTCCGTTGAGGGTTATGGCTGGTGCTGTTGTGTCAACGACGTTTACAGTTCGTGTAGCTTGTGTTGCGTTGTTTCCCGAGCTGTCGTTTACATCGTATGTCACAGTGTAGTTTCCAAGGACTGATGTATTTACAGGATTTACTGTGACGATGTTTGCGGTGACGTTTCCATTGACGTTGTCGACAGCGGTGGCTCCTGCATCTGTGTAAGTTGTTCCTGCTTCAACTGCGACCGTACTGCTTCCTGTCACGAAAATGAATGGAGTTGTAGTGTCTTGTACGGTCACTGTGAATGTTTCGCTTGCGTTGTTTCCTGATACATCGCTTGCAGTGCAATTGACAATTGTGGCTCCAATTGGGAATGTGCTTGCGCTTGCAGGAGTGCATGATACAACAGGAGAACTATCAACCGCGTCTGTTGCGGTTGGATCAGTGTAGACTGCTGCGGCTCCTGCGCCGCTTGTCGCTTCAACAGTCATGTCTGTTGGCATGCCGACAATGGCTGGTGCTGTTGTATCAACGACATTGACTGTGCGCACAACTTGTGCTGCTGCATTTCCTGAAGAATCGTTCAAATCATAGGTTACGTTGTAGATTCCAATGGTGTTAGAATCAACGTCGTTGACCGTGCTTATAGCGCCAGTTAGGTCGCCATCGTAGTTGTCGCTTGCAGTAGCTCCGTCATCAGTATAAACAGAGCCCGCTTCAATGGTTACTGGATCGCTGCCATTTAGTGTGATGATTGGCGCGGTGGTATCTACTACATTGACGATTCTCACAATCTGGATTGCAGGATTGCCTGAAGTATCAAAAAGATCGTACGTTACATTGTAGCTGCCGAGGGTGTTTGTATCGACATTGTCGTTGATATTGATGAATGCTGTTAAATCGCCGTCGTAGTTGTCGCTTGCGGTGGCTCCCGCATCGGTGTAACTTGTTCCTGCTTCGACAGTTTCAGGGTCATTGCCAAGTAGTGTGATTACTGGTGCTGTTGTGTCAACGACGTCTACTGTTCGTGTGACTTGTATTGCGCTGTTATTGCTGTTGTCTGCCACGTCATACGTTACTTGGTATGTCCCGATGGTGTTTGTATTTATTGCTGAAGTGTCTGTGATAATTGACGCGGTGAGGTCTCCATCTACATCGTCAAGTGCGGTTGCGCCGTCATCAGAGTAGACGCTACCGACTTCAACCGTGGTTGGGTCGCTTCCGTTTAGTGTGATTACTGGTGCTGTTGTGTCTTGTACGATGACTGTTCTGTTTACTTGTGTTGCAGAGTTGCCTGAGCTGTCATTGACATCGTAGTAGACAAAATATATTCCGAGGGTTCCTGCGCTGACTTGTGATGTGTCTATGTTGATGTTTGCGCTGATATCTCCATCAACGTTGTCAAGTGCGGTCGCACCTGATTCAGTATATCCTGATCCAAGTCCGAGTTCGATATATAGTGGATTGCTTCCATTCAATGTGATGGCTGGCGGCGTGGTGTCTGGTGCCGCAATGACGTTGACTGTTCTATTTACTTGAGTTGCATTGTTTCCGCTTGAGTCATTCACATCATAGGTTATCAGGTATGTTCCGAGCGTGTTCGTATCTGCTGGGTTCAAAGTGTTGATGCTCGCGCTAAGGTCTCCTTCAAAGCTATCGAGTGCTGTCGCGCCTGCATCGGTGTATGTGTCTCCCAAGGTGACACTTTCTGGGTCGCTTCCAAGTAGTGTGATGACTGGTGCTGTTGTGTCTTGTACGATGACTGTTCTGTTGGCTTGTGCTGCAGGGTTGCCTGAGCTGTCATTTACATCGTACGTGACGGAATAGATATCGACTGCGTTCGTATTGACTGGATTTGTGGTGAGTATGTTTGTAGTTATGTCGCCATCCGCATCATCATTTGCAGTGGCTCCCGCATCAACGTAGGAAGTTCCTGCTTCGATTGTTTCTGGGTTGTCGCCAAGAATGGTGATATTCGGAGGAGTGGTGTCTGGAACGCCGGTTTCGATGAGTTCTCCAAGTTCTGCTCCGATTGAAATTCCGGTTATTGTTGATGTTCCGCTAAGGGTGATGTTTCCGCTTGCCAGTGGCAGAGCAACAGTTGGTCGAACTCCTATGTTTTGGAATGTGAGTATGTTTAGGACTGCAGGGGTTGGACCGCTCGGATCGCTTGTGTCAGTGATGGTGAGTGTTATTTGTGAGGTTGTTATGGAATCCGGGCTGAATGTGCCGCTTGTTGCTACGTTGTTGATGTTTCGAGCTGAAGGTCCGCCGCCGCTTGCTCGCGTGACGAGTATAGTTACTGTTGCGCTGGTATCGAATTCAAATCCTGCTGGCGCAGTGAGGATTATTGTTCCATTTCCTATTTCAGCGCTTGCGGATTCTGTAAGAACCGGTCCTGTTAAGTTGGTGTACGTTCCGCCTACTGTTGTTGAGGGGATTGCTGTTCCTCCCGTAGCTAAAATCAACGTTGCCGCATTAACTGAAATAAGCGATATTAGAAAAACGAGCATGATCGTTATTTTTTTGTTCATTGTCTCACCCGAACGTTATATTTAAAGCACCGATTAGAATGTCCATTTATAAAGATGTGTATTTGTTATCGCGCGTGGGTAAATTCACTTGCCAAATCGTCTTTCTCTGTCAGAATAATCCTTCAAACACGTCAAAAAGTCCGTTTTTTCGAATTCAGGCCACATTTTGTCGATGAAAATGAATTCAGAATAAGTGCTTTGCCAGGGTAGGAAGTTTGATGTTCTTTTCTCTCCTCCTGTTCGTATTACTAGGTCAGGGTCTGAATTGAGCCACAGATGCCGTGATACTACTCCTTCGTCTATTTGTTGGGGTTTTATTTTTCCTTCTTGGGCTTCTCTCGCTATTCTTTTGATAGCTTCCACTATCTCTTCGCGTCCGCCGTAGGCGATAGCTAAATTGATGCGCTTGCCTTTGTTTGACTTTGTAGCATCCATTAGTTTTTGCGAGAGTTCATATACTTCTTTTGGGAGCATATGAAGGCGTCCGATGACGTTGATTTGGGTGCCGTTTTTTGCGAATTCGTCTGCTTTTGCGAGCATGTTTTCAAGTTCTGTTTTGAATATGTTCATTAGATAGTCGAATTCTTCCTTGGGTCTGTTGAAGTTTTGAAGGGAGAATGCGTATGCCGTGACTTCTTCTACTCCTATGTCAAAGCACCATTCGAGGAATTGTTTTAGTTTTGCAGCTCCCCATTCGTGGCCTTTCCATGGCTTTACCATTAGGCGTTTGGCGAATCTTCGGTTGCCGTCAAGTATGATTCCTATGTGTTTTGGTACGCTCATGGTTATTTTACCTGTTCGAATATGTGTAGGAATTGGTCATTATTTAATTTTAGCCCTGCTTCAAGGCAGTGGTTGGCAAGTTTTGTTGCTGTCTTGTCGGGTCTTTCTTCTGGCTGGAATGAGAGCAGTTGGTTTAGCGTATGTTCGCAAAGATACCCTTCGTTCATGCCTATGACTGCTCCTTTGTTTTTGTGTTTGACTGTTTTCGAGCTTAAGTTGACGTTGATTCCTGTATCGTTATAGAATGTGCCTTCCTTCTCGACAAATCCGTGGTTTGAGAGTTCTTGCGCTATTGCGCCAAGTATCGCTTCGCTAAAGCCGGTAGGCAGTTCTTTTTGCCCGTCTGCCAAGCGTGCAAGTTCATGGGTTTTTCCCAAATACTTGGTTACCCGTTGCCTAGAACCCCATGGAGTCCATTCGTTTTCAACGAGGTAGGAGTATTTGCGCCCTTTTATGTTCTTCACGCGAACAAACATATCTCATAGGCACTATGTAGAAGTTTTTAATGATTGTGGATTTATGGCCATACATCTTCGCTTAGTTTTTGTTGCAAACTCATGTATCCATGTCTTTCTTTTTCTGCGGCTCGTGAATCTGCTTCTGCGCATAATTCAATACGCGTATGTGCTCTGTCTTTTTCAACAATTCCGTAGATTGCGCCCTCAAGACCGTCGTTAAGAAGAGTGGTGAGGCGTTTTATTGCGGCGGTGGAAAGTTTCAAATCCACTGTGCCTGTCTGTGTATATTGTTCTGCTATGTCTGCGGTAGATTCCCTGATGACTTTGGCGTGTTTTTGAGCTGCTTTGACTGATTCAGTTGAAGTCGTTGTTGCGCAGTAAAGCATTACATAATTTTGAGCTAATTGTTCGTTAGGATTCATTTAAGCTCCTTCGCTTCGCTCTTGATTTTTTCGACCTGTTTCTGTAGTCGTTTTGCTGCGGCAGAAAGGGTCTTTTTAGGGTCTGCTCCGTCGGTTTCAAGGACGAAGTGCGGAACTTCGATAAGCGGGTGTTCGATTGCGTATGTGGCTGTGGTCACGTGCTCGTCGTTCCAGAGTTCTTTTCTGATTGCGTTGCTGAGCGTGTGTCCTTCGCCTTTGATCTCAAAGACGAGGCGGTTCTTTTTATCCTCGATGATGTTGACTTCCATGGTAGTAGCTCCAGAAGGGTTATTTATAAAGCTTTTGGCTGATGCCTACTGTTTGCGCAGCTGCGGTGATTCCTGCGGTTTCTGTTCGTAGCACTGTTGGCGCGAGGCTCACTTTTTGGCATCCGGCTTCCAGCGCTGCTTGCATTTCTGCTTCTGTGAAGTCTCCTTCAGGGCCTACTATCAAAAGCACGCTTTCCCCTATGTCTGCGTGGCTAAGGGGTGTTCCGCTCTTGTGGCAGAGGTACGAATGGTTGTATTCTCTCACTTTCTCAAGTAGTGTGGCAAATGGTGTTGGTTCGCTAATCTCAAGTAGGGTCGTGCGTTCGCTTTGGCAGGCGGCTTCTATGGCTATTTTTCGCAGCCGTTCTATCTTTGTCTCTTTTGGCTTTACAACGCTTCGTGAGCAGATTATGGGCACTAGTTTTCTAACTCCTAGTTCGCTCACTTTTTCTACGAGAACGTCCAGTCTGCCTCCTTTTGGTGCTGCGACTGCGAGTGTGATGTGGGTCTTAGGTTCAGGGTTAGGCACTACTGTTTGCTCTAATTTCAACTTACCAGGTCTCACTTTTTCAGAATAAACTCCTTCATATTCGTGGCCTTGGCCATCAAATACTCTGATTCTTTGCCCCTCTTGCATGCGAAGAACTTTGATGTGCCTTGTCTGTTCGCCTGTTAGTGTGATCTCTTTGTCTAGTTTGGCTTCAGGGTGGTACATTCGAACTCTCACTTTTCCTGAATGAACTTCGTTTGTTTTGCCTTCTTGATTGTTTCTCATTTGATTTCAGGTGCCTAATTAGTTGTATTTTAGCCTTTCCTTGGCTATATGAACTCTCACTTTTTGCGAACAAAGTCGTCTCTTTTTCCAAAGACTCTTGTTTGCAGGTCTGCTAGTGCCAGTTTATTCCCCAAAATTAGGCACTAGTTTAACCAATTTATCAATTTTTGATGTTTTGATCGGCTTTTTTCATGCGCCAGTTTTATCTTGCTTTGGCGTTTTTTTCAAAGCCAAATCCCTTGATTTGTTTTGGTGTGAGCGTGCTTCTATTTATAGCTTTCGCGCAAGGGTTGGTCTTGTGCGGGTATTGGGTCTATCTTGGGATAGTTTCAAGATAGTCTCAGTCCCAAGTCGTTTATCGTCGATAAATTAGTCCTATTGTGGTCTTGGGACTGTCTTACGGGAGTCCTGGGAACGGTTCAGTGGATTTGAGACGGTCTTATTCTTAGTTATTGTCGATAGTTTATTTGGGACGGTCTTATTTGTCTGGGACTAGGACTGTCTCAGGACTATTATATTCGTTAGTGGGGTGGTCTTGGGATGGTCGTCATTCCCATATTTTTTAAGACGATGGGACGCTCCCGCGACGGTCCATTTGAACCTTCTTTGAGACCATCCCATTTAAGACCGTCTCAGGACTGTCCAGGGAAAAAATATTTAAAGGGGTGACGCTTTCCAAGTGTAAAATGAGTGTATTGGACTTTTTGAGCGGGGGAAAAATCCAGGAGATAGAGCAGAATGTATCCTCTAGTTTCACCAAGGTGAAGCAGGATACTGACGCGCTTTACCAGTGGGTCAGTTTTCTCTACCAGCAGAACAAGCAGCTTTCCGACGAGAATGCTGCTCTTAGGCGTTTGACTGAGGAGCAAAAGCTCGCTGTGAACGAGCTAAAAGTGATCGTGACGCACGTGCCAAAGAGCGCGGCTGAGATTAAGCAGATCGTCGATGCGCATTACAGTTTCGAGCCGGTCATATCGCGCATCCGTCACATCGAGCAGAAGCTTGAATTGCTCGAGATGAGGCAAAAACCGAGCCCTTTAGTTGAGCATCACGCTAGTGTGCAGACTGTTCAGCAAGCCTCTTCTCATCCTGCGCCAATTCAGCACGCGCCGGTTCACATTCCCGTCGAGAAAGGGTCTTCTTTGCGCGAGAAATTGATGCGAAAGATTGCCCGCAACAGCAAGGAGTATGTGAAGAATCTCGTGATGGGTCTTGTGCACAAGTACAGCAGGATTGGAGCGTTGCAGCTGCGCGAGATGATCGTCGAGGAGCAGGGCCTTTGCTCGAAGTCGAGTTTCTATCGCATCCTTGAGGAGATGGAGGATGAGAACAAGCTCAATGTTGTTTCAGACGGTAAGCACACGATTTACGTTGCAGCTCAGCATTGAATCGCGCGAGATTTGGCCGCGTAATATTGATTTTTTGGGCAAATTTTCGCTCAAATTTCTTTCTGTCGATGGCTTCATTTTTATCGTCGACAAATGAATTCTTTTCCACACCAAAAATGATTTAAACAAGTTCCGCTTTTTGTTTTTTCATCGTGAAAACGGGGTGGTAACAATTCGCGAAAAGCAACAGCTATTGCTATCGAGTGATGCATCTGTGTTTCGCCAGCAGCTCTCGACAGTCTTGGACTGTATGCGTGAGGAGTTAGATAACCATCGGCTCGATATCAATGAAGGTACAGCCGAAATGTCGTCGATGTTTGAGTTCCTAAACGAGCTCAACCGTAAAATCGACCGCATAGCGGAGCGTGTGGATTCATTGACGCTCGCAGTGCATGGTGAGCAGCCTACTGGCGCGTTTATCGTGCAGAAGCTTATCGACCGTGAGAAGGACGTGTTCCGTTCGCTCTACGTGCTGACTGAGACGCAGCCATACGCTTCGTACGATCAACTCGCAAGGAAGTGTCTGCTCTCTCGTGAGCAGGTGATTTCCGCTGTGGCTTCGCTCATCCAGAAGGGCATTCCGGTGCTCAAGAAGATGGACTCGAATCAGGTTTTCCTAAAGCTCGATCCTGCTTTCAGGGTTGCTCAGGCGAAGGAGAATCTTGTTGGTTTGCAGTCTCCTCTGACGTGCTATTTCCGTTAGCGCGTAGTTTTTCTTTTTTTATCTCATTTTGGAGTGTTTCAATGAGGCGAAAGCTGTGGTCGAGGTGGCCCTTTATTGTCGATTCCGCTTTGCGGAAAGCGCTTTCGAGGTTTGTGCCGTTGAGTTCGTATCCGATGACGACTTTTCCGTGTGCTACGAAGCTTGTTTTTTTGACGACTTGCAGGTCGAGCCATCGTCTAAGATAATCGTACATCGTTTGCCGTTTTATGCCTGCGTGCAGGGCCATTTCTTCGACGGGAATCACTGCAAATTCAGGTCTTTTTTCTCTGTTGGCTTCTTTCTTGCGCTCGTAGAGGTGCAAGATGAGTTTGTGCAGCTGTGCGCTGCCGTCTTTTTTGCGAGGCAGAAGTCCGAATCTTGAAAGGAGCGTTTTTGCGAGTTCGTGCACGTCGTTGTTCGTCGCTTCTGCGTGGTCGAGTAGGATTTCCATTGGTATCACCTTTTGTGTTTTCTTCGTCGTGACTGCTTAAAAATGTTCCGATAATGCCTGTCCAGTGTCGGTGAAAACGCTGAGCTAAACTTTTCAATTTTTGATAAAAAGTTTTAATCATCAGTGTAAAAATTAATTTTTTATTACCTCAAAACTGGCGTTTTTCGCATTACGCGCCCGTGGTTAAACTTTTTTTTCAAAAACGATTCAGAGTTCATACAAACCATCAAAAATTCACCTACCGGTCCTGGAATTCGCAAAAATCCCGACAGGTTTCGCAACCCCGTTTCTATTTCGCATTCACCTGGCCCTCTATTTTCCCGAAAATCCCTTCTCCGTCGGGATTTTTGCTTCTTTTCCGCTATTTTTCCGACAAATGAGGTCAAGGGGTTTCTGCCCAACAAGCAAGGTTCCGCGCCAAAAGATCGAAACTCTTGCACGATTCAGCGTTTTCTGGGATTTTTCCTTACACTTTCGCAGACCTCATTACAAGCCCATTTTACTCACTTTTTGCGAGCATGGGTCTTTGCGTGTTTAGGCTCGCTTTCGCGCTGTAATGCGTCTGCTTTTTCGCGTGGGTGCAATCGTAGTTTCACATTGATTTTTCATTCAGGCACGCGCATAAAGGTAAATTTTGTGCCAATTTTCTGCCATTTTGTCATCACGTTTCTCGCATTTTGCCTTAATTCGATTCTTGCTTTTTGCCATAATTTTGTCGCATTGTTTTCCAGTATTTTTATCATTTTCAGAATTGTCATTTCGCATTTTTTTCGTCGATATTTTTTATTTCATTTTTAAGCATGGACTTTCTTAAATTTCTTTTCAAACTAGCTTCTGCAAATTATATTTTTCTCACTTTGATTTTTTTATCGTACTGTTAAATAAGTAGTTTGTATACTATTTTTTTCAAACTATCTTTTATTTTGCTACGAGCTCTCACTTTTGCTTAACATTTGTTCGTAAAAAGTGAGAGTTTGTAAATTGGTCCGCTAAGGCGGGCAAATAATTTTTTTTGCGAACAAGGAGGGATAGGTGGGAACAAATAGTTTGGCTCTTATGGGGTGCCAAGAGTGGGTTTTGCAGTTAGCGTGTTTTGTGCTGTTAGTCTGGGTAATTGCTCGATTTGGACTGGTTGGCAGTTTAGCAGTGAGTTCAATGTATGAGCCTATTTCATTTGCATGAGTAGAAAGTGAGGGCTTAATAGTTGAGTGCTGTTTTTGGCAGATTGGCCTTGGCCACCTCGCGTAAAATTTCAGACGGCTTGGGCAATCACTCGCTAAATTATAGGCACTATGAGTCGAGGGTGCGTTTTGGGTTGCCTTGCAGTAGTTTGAGTTCTGTTTGAAGCATAGGTGCCAAGAACCGGGTGTTATTTGGTGTGCTGAAAAGTGAGTGTAAGAACCATTAAAAAATAAACTCTCTAGTGGTTATAAACGTTTTTAAATAAGGTAATGGACTGAAAAACTATGGCGAAAAAAGCTATGAAAAACGAGGCTTTTGAAGAGTCTTTGCTAGCAGATCTAAACAAGCAGGAAATAATCGAATCGCCTAAAATAAAAGCAGTGAAAGCCTCAGTTAAATCTTCTTCAGACGGTCCTGATTTGCATCACAATCCTCTTGTATTGGCTCTTATAGCTGTTCTGGCGATAGGCGGCCTTGTTGTTTTAGGTTACGGGGCGAATGTCGTCGGAAGCGCGGTGTACGAGTCTCGTACAGTTTGTTGTACCGGCGAAGCTTGGCGCTTTGGCTCTTCAGGTCTTATCCAGCTTGGAGCGCAGACATATGATTCCGTGTGCAGCGGCTGGGAGAATACTAGGCAGTGTTGTCTAAGAGTCGCGGGTTCCAAGAACCAGCGCTATATATGCGGCAAGGACGGTTCGTGTGTTCCTCCGCAGGTTTCATACCCGACAGCTCCTCCTGTTGGCGGCTTTAGCGTGTGCTGTTCAACATCGTCTTGGCAGCATTCTCCGACGGGCTACGCGCAGGGCACTGCGATGACAAGGACTGAGTATTGCAATTCATTTGAGACTATGAACCAGTGCTGCATAAGAGGCGCAGCTTCGCGTTCCTCGCTGCCATTCAAGATTCTTGGCTCAAGGATGGGTCCGTGCTCGGTTTCATCTCCGATGAAGAGCTATCCTATCTGGGTGCAGCCTATTAGCGGCGTGGGTCCGTATCCAACTTGATTTTTGAATTAAATTTTACTATTCCTGTTCTGGTTCAAACACGCGCCTATCCTGCACCGCTCGTTGTATTATCCAGAAATTGTCGGTGAATCTTGCGGGTTCGCGTAAGTTTTCGCGTGGAACAAAGCTTAAAAGTGTGAATTCTCCTTTGTGTTTGAATAGTCCGTCGGGTGATAATATTAAAAAGTATGGTGATTCACCAGGATGGTGTTCTCTCACATAATACGCAGGAAGATTTGCTGCTTCAAAGCCCCGTCCTGTGTCTCTCGCAAACAGGCTTAATGGCCATTCTCCTTGTAAGCGGATCTCGGCGAAAATGAGTTCTTTTGCGGTTCGTTCGAGTTTCTCTTGTTGCGTGCAAAAATATTCATACGTCGTCTTTCCGGCTCTTTTTAGTTCAGTCACGAGCCTATCATACTCATTGCCCTGTTCTGCGCCGCGTTCTGCTTCGCGTAGTTTATCGTCCATAAGCCAAGCGCGAGAATGCCTCTATTTATGCCTTGTGGAGTTCTTCCTTTATGTGGTTCTCGATGACGCGGCTCATGTTGAGCCCTTTTTCTCTGCAATGTTCCTTGAATTTCTTCAGGATGTGTTCATCTATGGTGATGTCCATTCTTTTGCGGTAGGAGAATTTTGGGAGTTTTCGTGTGCGTTCGTATTCTTCAAGTGCGCTGAATACTTCAGGATATTTTCGTATTGCCAGAATTGCGGCTTCTTTAAACGATGGCATGTTTGATCACCCGTTCGAGAGTTGTTATTGACGTTGTGTTTTTCTTCAGTATGAGCGTTACCGCTTGGGCGACTTTCTCAGGATGGAATGCTAGGTCGTGCTCTTCAAAGAAAGTCATTATTATCGCTGCTGAAGTGCGTTTGTTTCCATCCTCAAAGACGTGGTCGATGAGGACTGCTCGAACTAAGTACGCGCATGCTTTGAGCCAGCTTCCTGTCTTGTTCGCTTGGTCTAGCGCGAAGCTTAGGCTGCTTTCGTTGAGCATGGTTCCGTTCGCGAACTGTTGGTTTATGCCCAAAATGTCTTTTATGCTGATACGTTCGTACATTTCATGTGTATGAATACACATAGTATTTAAAGATTTTGCTTCAGGTGCCGTGGTTCAATTACGATTCCGGTGTATTTTGTTCTGTATTTTAACGAGGGACGTGCCCATTGTGTCTGAAATTCAGTGTAGGGTCGTGGGTTGTTTTTTGTCCGCGCAGGGTCGTTGACCCATAGCAGTTTGGGTTCACTCTCATATCCGCGTATCACGCAGAAATGATGGGGCAGTTGGGCGAGGATGGGTACGCCTCGATTGATAGTTTCCGTTATCTTTTCAAAATCAGTGATATAGTGTTTTGTCACATGGTAGCCAAGATTCTCTGCGAGCTCTACGATTCTCTTTCCCTGCGCTCCGTTTTCAATTATGTGTTCTTTGCCTCCAAGCAGTTCTGCCAGATCTTCTTGCGTGATTGGTTGATTCCAGTAGGCAAGGATCATTGAAAGGCTCGCAGGTCCGCAGTGTTTCGGCAGTTGTTTTATTGTAGGTATGTCGAGAATTCTTTTCCGATTCATGGTTACTTCTGTGTCGTATGATTCCATGTGGCGTTGAGGAAATAGAACCTACTTAAAATTATCCAACATAACTGATGTCTTTCTTCTCTTTCATCTCTTTGACTTTGCTCGCTTGCTCCATCATGGTGTGTAGTTTGCTTTCGAATTCCTGTGCTTGTTTGAGGAGCGGTTTGTAGTCGACTTTAAGGCCAAGATATTTGTCTAGTAGCTCGATTATTTTCGCGGCTGCCTTGCTATCGGGCAGTTTGCTGTGTGTTTCTGCGAATAGCGAGCATACATCAAATCCTTGCTGAGGTGCTTTCATGAGTATCGCGCTGGTGACGCCGACGATTATTCCTTCGCCTAGGCAGTCTATGCCTATTTTTTCGAATTTTTTGCGATGGTCAGGGTTGCTCGTGTAGAAGTATCCGCGGGTTTCTTCCATGTCTTGGCTTCCGACTCCTTCGGTTGTGATTATTTCTTGTGCTTTGACTTGGCGCGCTACGTCAAGTATTATGTCTGCTGCTTTCCATTCTTGCCCTACTACTGGCGTGATGCTGTGAACCAGTACAACGTCGTATTTTTTGTTGTAGTAGATGCCTACAGGGTCTACTAGCCTGCAGGCGTGGATGGCAATAGTCGGTGTTCCTTCTTCAAACCAGTACTTGCCTATTTGTTCACATTGTAAATGATCCACTAGAAAGCCTGTTGCGATGGTGCTGACGAGTCCGAATCCGGGAAAACCTGAGATGACAGTCTTGACAGAAGGTTTTTTCCATAGCTCGACCATCACCTTTTTTTTATCTGTCATCTGCTTTTTTAAATGCAGTTCGGCTTTATATATATTTCTGTGAGTTCAACAGTTCTGCCGTCAGGGTCTTTGGCAAGGGCGCGTTTGCTTGTTCGTCGAACTTCATATCCACGTGTGGTCAGCGAGTCTACTGTGCGTTCAAGGCTGTCCACGTTGAATCCGACCCGGGTGTTGTCTGGTTTTCCGGGGTAGAGTTCGAACACGAATCCGTTTTTTTCAAACGCGTAATGTTCAGGTCCTGCTCCGTGTTGTTCGCGAACAAACGCCATTCCGATTGTCGAATAGAATTCTTTGCTTTGTTCTATGTCTGTGCATCGGAGCACTAGTAGTGAGAGTTTCATTTTTTTGCTATCAGCTCTATTGCAGGGTAGAATCCGGTTGCTTTCATAAAGTAATATGTGAGCGTTCCAATGCGGGTTATTTGCA
Source organism: Candidatus Woesearchaeota archaeon (assembly GCA_018302815.1). Taxonomy (GTDB): domain Archaea; phylum Nanobdellota; class Nanobdellia; order Woesearchaeales; family ARS49; genus JAGVZE01. Next base: position 66,010 of record JAGVZE010000019.1, on the reverse strand, counting down.
GGATTCGAAGGGGTATTGCGAGAGCGCGGTAGTGCGCGGGCGCTGTGCCTTTGCGTTTTACAAGCAGGGCGTGTAGTGTTTCAAGCGAGAAATCGCGCTCTATCCTGAATCCGTTTTTTAAGAGCAGTTTTCGAACTCTTCTCGGCGTTACGTAGTTTATGTGGTTGATGAATTTCGGATCGTCTCCTTTGAGTTTGGCGATGATTTTGAATAAAAACTTGGGCAGTAGGGGGAGCATATAGTAGTGGTAGTGTGTTTCGTATATCCAGTTGTAGCTTGGGCAGGCAAGGTAGAATGTTCCGTTTGTTTTTAGCACGCGTTTTATTTCTTCAATGCTTTGTTTTACGTTGTTTACGTGTTCAAGAACGGTCATTGAGAGCGCAGCATCAATTGATGCGTCAGGTAGTTCGATTTTTTCATTTGGGCAGTTGAGGAAAGTGGTATTTTCCTGATCAAAGTATTTTTTCTTGACCAGTGCCATTTCGTGTTCTGTTTTCTCTGTTTCTATTCCGTATGCGTGTTTGAAGTGGTGGGCAAGAGCGATTGCTTTGTGTCCTGTTCCTGAGCCGATATCAAGGACTGTCAAGTGCGTGGGCGTTATTCCTAATTTATTCACTATGGTTTCGACCTGTTTTTGCGCAATTTCAAGCTCTTTTTCTAGATTGACTGGTTCTTTGCCTGTTGATATGTTTTGTTTGGATAAGAGTTCGTTTCTGAGCCGTTCGTATTCGGTAAGAAGCTGTTTTTTGTCCATTAAGTTCGTTTTTTGCAAATGTTTTTATAAATGTGGTGCTTTGGTGATTTTATGGAATTTAGTCCTGCGGCGTGGGTTGTCGTTTTGGTGTTCGCGGCTGTTTTAGGCATCGGCCTTCTTGGAGGCAGTCTTACCGGCCAGGCGACAGGAGCTTCTTTGCCTGTGACCAGCGGCACTGTTTTGAGTGTTCTTGCTGCTATTTTGGCTATTGGCGTTCTTATCGTGGCTGGCCTTCAGCAGCCTAAGTGACTGGCAATCTTTATTAATGGTCTTTGTGTTCTTTAGCGTATGCGAAAAGGGTTGATGTGGCTTGTGCTGTTGTCTGTTAGCGTTTCAGCTCAATCTTTAACCGAGCAGGCAGGGTATTGGTTTGGAACTTTCGCTTCGCTTATTTTTCGTTTGGGAGGCTCTTTAGAGGATATAAACGCGGATCCGGTGAAGTTTGTTATAGCTATTAAGATAGGATTGCTCGTTCTTGGAAGCATAATCATCTATTCTTCGAGGTTTCCAAAGCCTCTCAAGCATGCGGCTCTTGCCTTGTTGTTATTCACTCTTGTGTCTGTGCGTGCTGAGTTCTTGTTGACAGCGACCGGAATCTTGCGCATGCTCATCCAGTCCGCGTTCCTAGTTCTTGTGGGTTTTGGTTTGATGAGGGGGTTCAAGCTGGTTTATGGGCGGTCTAAATGGGTGCAGCTTCCTGTGCTGTTCGGCCTTATTTTCGTTTTATGGCAGGTTTATTCTGTTTGGGAATCAGAATTATCAGGCGTTATTTCATTCGGGTTTCAGGGTATTTTGATTCTTGGAGCCATGGGTCTTGGCATTCTTTTGTTGTTCGCTGTTTCAAAATTTTTGCCAGAGCCTTTGGCGCTCAAGGCTGCTTCTGCTGAGCGTTTGCTTTCAGGATTAGCCAAGTTGAGTAAGCTTAAGAACGAGTTGAAGCGGTATATCAAGAAAAGTTTGAGTGGCGCAGAAGAGAAGATTGTGGCGACTGCCGAGGAGCTTGCGCGTGATGCTGAGCTTCGAAGAAAAGAGATGGAACGTGTTGCAGAAGAGATGCGCAAGTATGAGGAGGAAGTGCAGGCAAGAAAGGCGCAGTTGGATGCGGTTTTTTCAAGCGAGCCGAGCAAGGCGTTGGAATATTTAGTCGCTAATCACGTGAGTTTGGCGACGACTGATAAGTTGGGGATAATTTCTAGTATTGATGATTTCATTCAAAAAACTGTATCTTTGAGGGCGGCATTGGCTCAGGAGTTGCAAAGAGTTGAATCATTTGAGGACAGTAAGAAAGTAGCTATTGACGCAGTGGCGAGGCTTTTGAGTGATTTCGCAAGAGAATTGGCGATTTTGGATGCGCAGGCAAAAGTGTGCGTTAAGTTGAAAGAGCAAGTGGTTTCGCTTCCGTTGTCTGATCAGGAGCGCGCGGCAATGTTAGGCTCTCTAGTGGGAGTTGAGCGGGAGGTTAGCGCGTACAAGGCGCAGCTAGAGCAGAGCAAAGGCAAGGTTGAACAATCTTTGAAGGACTTGGAGGTTGCAAAAAGCGAAAACAAAAAGCTCAAAACCGCGTTCGATGCCGTTTCAAAGGTATCATTGGAAAGTTTTAGGGGAGTTCTTCATCAAGCGTGGGAAAGCGCCGTTGGTGCTGATCATGACATTTCTTCATCGATTCCTAATCTTCAGGCAGGGATAGGTGAGGTTTCAGCGTTTATTGCATCAGTTAGAGATTTTCAACGAATTGTTGGTGAAACTATGGCTTATTTGGACAATAAGCTGCGCGATATGGTTAGTGCCTGCATTGATCCTTCTTTGCCGCAGATTACTTTGCTGTTTAGCCGTATTCGAACTCCTTTGACTCAGATAGTTGCCCGCTGCGATGCTGTTCAAAAGTACGCGGATTTGAGGAAGAAGGAGGCGCTTTTCGCGGGGATAGTATCCAAGTCAGAGGACAGAATTTCAGGTTCATTGAGTGCGATTAAAAGAAGTGCTCAAACTGTTTTTTCATCAAATGCCCAATTATGGTCGGGCAATGTTGGCGCGGCTGGTCAGGAGGCAGCGCTAGGCGGTTTGATTTCATTCTTTGATATGGCGCTAAGGCAGATTGGGCTAGTTCAATCTGAAACTAAGCGGATTCGTGATTTTCTTCAAAAACTGGTAGCGATAAAGCAGTCTCTTAAGGAGGATTTTTCTAAAGAGCAGGCAAATCTTGAACGGGTGAACGAGCGTGAACGACGCTTGACTGAGCGGCTTGCGCAGATTATATACGGGAATGAAGAGGCAAAAAAACAGGCAGCCATTTTGAAGACTTTTGTTGTCCAGCTTTCAAGTGCTGATGATGCTAAGAGGAAGGCTGCTCAGGACTTCCTTGAATCTGCGCATGGTAAGCAGGTGCTTAATCATGTTAAAGCTTCTTTGTATGGAGTATCTAATATCGCGTCGCAACCTTTTTAAATGGTCCAATTGGCGCCTAAGTTATGGCGTTGGATGCTAGATTGGAGGCGTTATTTCAGCAGAGCGTTAGGACTGTTGATGGTTTTTTGAATTCTATTGTTCCAGGGTTGGAGTATCCTTCGTTGAGATTGCGGGAGGGTCAATTCTCTGTTGATGATTTTCTTGAGCGTTATGATTCTGATTTGAGGCGTTGTTCAAGAGCGGTTCGAAATTTCGTGCTCGCATCGTTATCGTGTTCAAAGAAAGATTCTGATGACGCGGTCGCTTTTGTGAGGTCTGGCGTATTTGATACGGTGTATTATGCTCCTGTTTTGCTTGAGGGTCATTATGAGAAAGATGACGGTTTTGAATACGTTTTCTGTCACGAGATTATTCATGCAAGGCATGTCGCCAATTATTCGCTTTACGAGAATGAAGACGTGGATTCTCTTCTTCTCTCATATTTTGATCGTGACATTGATGCTGCAGAGAAACGTTCAGAGCGTGATGAGTGTTTGGTCGATTGCACGATGGCGCAGTGGTTTGAAAGTGAAGATAACTGTTTGACTCCGATTGTTAAGAAGCACGGTCTTGCCTATTTGTGGCGTATGGCTCTTAATCACAAAGTTTGGGAGAAGTTCTAATCGGTTGACGTGATTGCCGCGATTATCTCGTCGTATCCTTGGTTTGTCGTTCTAACCGCGCGCAATGCTCTGTTTACCCGTTCGCTCGTTATTACTCCGTTTTCATCTTGTAGCTGGTAGAGTACGCGTTCGATTTGGCGTGGAGTGTAAGTTTGTCTTCGTATGTTTCGTGAATTGTCAAGCAAAATTGGGCTTTGGGCTTGTTTGTCGTTGACTTCTGCTCGTTCTATTAGCTGTTCTATTGTCGGCGCGATTCCGGGCGTTATTGGTATTGTTTTTTGGCTTCCTCCTGAAGCGTCCAAGTTCATTGGGAAGGTTATGTGGTCGTTTGATTGTTGGAACCAGTATGATATTCGAGCGGGTTCTTCTGCTTGTGCTGGTTCAAATATGTGCTTTTTTATTACGGGTCCAGTATAGAAAATGACGCCTACTGCGACTGCAAGGCAGCCTGCGACGGTGGCGATTTTCCATCTTTTTTCGTGTCGTTTGATCGTTTTTTGCAGTTGTTGGTTTTCTTCATATGTGGAGAGGAACGATTCTTCGTAGATGTTTGGTTTGGGCGCGGGTTCAGGGAGTGATTCTTTGATTTTTTGCCGTGCTTGTCCTGCGTCAGGTCGTTTTTTTGGATTTGCCTCGATAAGTTCTTTGAAGAGATTTTTTGCCTGCAGGGGCACGTCGAGTGAATCCATTGGCGGGCTGTGAGGCCGTAGTTGGTGTCCGCTGCAAAGTTCGTAGAGTATGATTCCTGCTTGGTACATGTCTGATTTTGTGGTTGGCTGTTGTCCTTTTTCAACTTCAGGCGGTATGTATCCGAATGTCAAAGAGCCTGTGTTTGTGAGTGTGTTATCCACTTGCGAGTCGTGTGATCCTGCTAAATCGCAAAGCGTGACTTTTTCGTCAAAAAGAACGTTTCCCGGCTTGAGATCGCCATGGACTATTCCTTTTCGGTGGATGTCTTCAAGGGCGATGAAAAGTTCGTTCATTATTTTTTCGACTTCAGTATATGGTCTTGGCAGTTTTAGAAGGCTTAATTGCAGTCCTGCGTGTTCGGTAACAAGATATGGCTGTTCTGCTTCAAGGTCGTAATCGGTTAGTTTCACCACGTGTGGCGAGTCGGCTTTCTCTATCATGCGCACTTCGTTCACTATGTTCTCAATTGATGCCGTTTTGAGGAAGAGTCGTTTTCCTTTATCGTCGCTTACTTGGTAAACATTTGACTGTGGTGCTGATCGTATTAGTTGTTCGGTTCTGTAATTTCCAAAAGTTGGGTGCATTTTATCTTCCAAGAACTATCCTTTCTATGCTGTCTCTGTTCGCCAGCGCGTTTTGCATTTCTTGCCGCGTGATGAGGTTTTTGCTTGAATATGCGGGGTCGTCGATTGCATCAAATATTTTTTTGATGAATGCTCGTCTTTCTGAGATATATCCAATATGGGTGAAATACTTTTTTTCCAATATGCCGTCAGTAATGGCTGCGAATTGGTTTTTCACTTCTTCGCTTTCAAATGCGGCAGACTCAGTTGGTTCTGTTTGCACAGAATAGCTGGTCATGGCGACGCGCGGGTGGTTGTATATTCCTGTAGCTATTGCTGCTAACGCGATTCCACCGCCGCAAACTAGTTCAAACAACGCATTACCCATAACCACTGTTCGCTAGTTAAAACGATATATAACTATGGCTTAGAATTTATATAAGGTATAAGGTTTCACTCGAGAGGCTGATTGCTATCTAGTTTATGTGTCAGTTCAGTTATTTCTGCGTGTGAAAGAGTATCGTCGCCGGATGCTTTATGAATGATTTGTTCTATTTGTCTTGGTGTATACGTAGTGTTCCTTTCGCGTTGCGCTCGTTCGAATAAATGAGCGACTTCAAGTTCAGTCACGCCATCGAGGATGATGAGTGATGGCTTGTTTTGTTCAAGCATAGCGGGGCTAAAGTGCAGGGCGCGTCGCATGAATTCGTGGCCAAGCGCTTCCCTGCTTGTTTCATTGTACCAATTGGTGTCGCCTGCAGGTGTGTCGAGCTGGACTTTGACTCTCCACTGTTGTGTTGTGAAGTATGGTTCGGGAGTGGGTGTTGCTGTTTGGGGCGCAGGTTGCTGGATCGGGTCTGGAATGGATGGTGAATCGCTTTTTGAATATCGTCCGATTCCGAACATCGTTCCTGCTAGAAGTAGCGCTGCTGTTCCGCGCGCGAGCCAGTTCGGCTTGTTTGAACCGTTTGCAAGTGCTGCGGTGAGTTGTGTTTGGAGTGTGTTGTATTCTGTGTTTGTGTGTGAGTGGTCGGCGGTGTACGTGGCTAGGTTTTGTTCTGCTGCAGTTTTTGCAGCATTTGCTGTTGTGAGTTGTGTTTGGAGTCCTGGTACTTTGTTGGCTTCTGTTTGTGCGTTGTCGTATGCTGTTTTTGCAGCGTCTGGTGTTTGTCCTGGAAATTTTGTTGTCCACTTGTTTCGTTCGTTTTCCGCGTCTGTTGCGCGTTGTTCAAGTCCTGGTACTTTGTTGGCTTCTGTTTGTGCGTTGTCGTATGTTGTTTTTGCTGCGTCTGGTGTTTGTCCTGGAAATTTTGTTGTCCACTTGGTTCGTTCGTTTTCCGCGTCTGTTGCGCGTTGTTCAAGTCCGGGTTTTTCAGTTAAGTAAAATCCGCGTGCAGCGGTTGCTGCGGCTTTGAGGTTTGTGACGAAGAGGTTTACTTCTTGGTTTATCACGTACGGATCCGTTCCGCTGGCTATTTGCGGGGGGATGGGTGCGTTGATTATTTTTTCAATATTTTGTTGTACGTCAGTCATGGTGCCTTGGGTTTTCGTAGTTCAATTTCGTACTTTTCTGAGCATTCTTTTGAGAACGCATTCGCGCGTGTGATGAGATCAGTTAGGTTTGCCACTCGCGTTTCTAATTGTGCCTTGTCTGCTCTTGCTTGGTCGCGTTCTGCTTCGATTGGCGCTTTTGCCTGGTCTATTCGTACTTGCTCGCCGTCGATGTGCGTTTGTTTGCGTTGGGCGTCTGCTTCTGCTGCGTCCGCTCGTGCCTGTTGGGCTGCTCGCTCTGCAGCGAGGGCTTGATGCTCGGTCTGTTTTTGTCCAAGTTCTGCTTTGATTGAGTCGTAATCGGATCTGCGTGTGAGTTCAGCGTCTTTGATTATGATAACTTGGTTGAGTTGGTTTACTCTGCCTTCGAGTGTTGCGTTTTCTACCAGGAGCGGTGCTCTCGCGGCATCTATTCTTGATTGTTCTGTTGTTTGGTATGCGGCGAGTACTCCTTGCGCTCGTGCTGCTGCTGTTTCTGCGGCTTGCGCTTTTGCTTGTTGGGCTGCGGTTTCGTCGCGCGCTGCGGTGAGTGCAGTTTCGCTTGCGGCTTTGGCGTGTTGGAGTTGTGTGTTTTCTCCTACGCGTTGATCGCGTTCTGTTTTTATCGGGTCATAATCCGCCCTGCGTGCGAGTTCTGCGTCTTTCACTGCGATTTCTCTGCCCAGTCGTTCAAGGGCGGCCTGCTGGCGTTCAGCGGCGTCATCAAACGCTCTGTTTTCTTGTTCAAGATCATCATTATCCGCTTTTGTTCGGTCGAGCTTTGCTTTTGTCTCTCCGATGGTCTGGTCTTTATCTGAGATTTTTCCGCTTAGTTTTGCAATTTCGTCCGCATGTTGTGTTGCGGTGAGTCCTGCTGCGGTGTTTAGTCGTCCGATTTGTAACTGAGCGTCATCATGGGTTGTTTTGAGTTCTATTGCTGCGGTTGCGAGAAGGGGTGCGTATGCTATGATGTCTTTGAGCGGGTAGTTGGTTTCAGGTTGTGTTTGCTTGCCAAGGTGCAAGAATATGGCGTTGAGTTCGGTTCGTATGTATGTGACTTTCTGTTTTAGCTCTTCGATTGCTTTAGGGCTTGTGCTCGCGCCTTCAACTACTGTGAGTATGTCATCGAGTGTCTTGCCCATTTGGCGCAGGTTGCCGTGTTGCGCTTGGATGCTGAGCAGTTCTTTTTTTATTTCATCGAGTGTTGCGTGCGCATCGCCAAGGAGCGGTGCGAGGATAGGGATGAGTTTGAGATCGGTGTTCTCGCCTTTTTCGATGATGTCGATGTATTCATCGATAGCAAGGAGATAGACTGGGCGTGCGTTGCGGGCGAGTTGGTAGATGTGTTCGAGTTGGTTGGGCGTGTTTCGTTTTGGTTTGTCAAGGATTTGTTGGAGGTATGTGAGTTCTCCGTGGTGTGAGTTGTAATCGCTTGGGAATTTGCGTTTGAGTTGTGTGAGGAGTCTTCGCGCTTCGTGTGCGGCAAGAGTGTCTCTTTTCTTGCCAACCAAGTAGGTGCGGTCTGACTGCATTTCATCGTGCGCTGTGATTCGGTCGATGAGGTGGTTTATGATGACTGCGAGGTTTTCATCTGGCTTCGGGAGGTTTTCAAGCTGTTCGCGATCGTGGCGCATTTTCGCTTCTTCGCTGCTTTCGTAGTCTACGCGGGTGATACGTGCTTTTTTTGCGAGTGAAGAATCATCGACAAGATAGGTCTGGACAACATACGTGAATCCCTTGTTTTTGTTTCCTTCAGATTGAGGGGTAGGGGTAAGAAGATGGTAGATGTCTTGCGGGGTGGTTGCCTGTTCGAGAGCGGTGGTGTATGCTTTGAGCGCTGCTCGTTTGTTGAGTTTTTCTGAACTTGCGAGTTCCTTGAGGCCGGGCACATGATTGCCTTCATTGTCGAATCCTTCGAGAAGGTCATTCACTGCGGGACGCATGACTTCGTGGTAGAGTTGTTGTTCGCGATTCTGATTGCTCATGATGTTTGGCGTCCCAGGAGGGTATTTAAACCTTTCCCATATTTAATCACTCAGAAGTGCTAAAATTCGCCGAAGTATTGGGTGACGTTGTCGTGGTTCGGTCGCTCTCGCATTTGAAGCTCTTGAAGGGCGTTTTCGAGTTCGCTTGAGGTTATGATTCGATCCGTGGGCTGCGCGGTATTGACGGCATCCGCTATGTGCTGGACTCGTTCCTGGTTCCATTCGAACGTTGGGACAGTTGGGGTGTAATGCGGCAAAAGTTGGGGAAGAAGGGTGAATGCGAAGTTTCTGCGGGTTGCTTCATTTTCGAACGTTTGTGCGATGTATGGTGTCAAGTCTGCTTTGAGGATTTTAAATGATGGCGCGGGTCCGGCGTAGAGTTCTTCTGTTCCGATCCTGCCAAGAGAGGGTAGGGTGATTGGCGGGGTTGATGGCGCTGTTTGCGTAGTTGTTGGCGCAGTTGCCTGTGTTCTTTGACACGCTCTGTATTCGCCACATCCTTTTACTGCGCACGTTGTCGCGATTGCTAGGATTACTGGCGCGTTGAGAATTGCTGCTGCGAAATATCTGGCCATATGTGTTCGGGTTAAATGGCTATTTATAAACCTTTCTATTATTTTACTACTGCGAAGTAACGCTAAACTAATCTAGAAAACTTTATTAATGTCTTGCACGTTGAAACAATCAGAAAAGGTGATACTATGAAATACACAAGACAACTTTCAATATTGACTCTGGTTTTGATGCTAGGCATTCCTGCGGTCGCAGCGAATCCGATTTTGGATTTCGTTCAGGAAAAAGCGCAGTGGCTGTTTTTCGATCTTGGAAGCAATGCTGATGACCAAGTTCTCGTGTTGAGAGTGCTTCTCTTTATTGTGCTGTTCTCACTATTATATGCAATCACGAGTATAGGTCCAATGGCTCATTTTCCGGGGAACGCACGTACTATGTTGTCCATCGCGATATCACTCATTTCTGTTGTGATAATACCGATGGAGGTTCTTGTGAGCATCAGCGCGGCGTATGGCGCCTTTTTCACATTGTTGCTGCTCGGTGTTCCAACAGTCGGAGTTGCTTATCTAGTACTCACTAAGTTAAGTGAAGAAACGGTGGCAAATTATTCTTTGAAAGCTATTGTTTGTCTGGCGCTTTTCTACGTTTTGAACGCGTATGACCTTACAGTAGGAAAGAGTACAGAGTTAAGTACGATTGCCAGCACGATAAGCAGTTTGGTGAGTACGTTAAGCTTAGTGTTCATGCTATATGGGTTTTATAGTTTGTATTCTGCGGTCAGCGTTCACGGCAAAGGAAAAGTCGCAACCGGTGGCGCTGCTGGCGCGTGGAAAAGTCTATTTGGTGGTGTTAAAACTGCCAAGTTTGATGAAGCCAGGGCTAAGACCTTATTGGGGCAGTTGGATGTTAGCATTAAAGCTAATAATCCTGCGCAGGTTTTGGCAAACGCAGCTAGTGTAAAATCAGAGGTTGTTCATGTTTTAGAAACTATACATGCTCAACTGGAAGCTGAGCTTGTCGTTCTTCAGGATTCGCCGGTGAAGAAAGTGGCGGAAAAGAAGTTAGGGGAAGTTAAAAAAGTATTAACCGATACTGATAACGATTGTGATAAGATGATTTCCCTTGCGAATGGAGTGGCAGGTGGTGCATTTAGTCCAGCAGTGATGACGAGATTGAACACTGGTGTGGCACTGTTGCGTAAGGATTTGAATAATGCAATCGTGTTGGTTCCAAAACTCAAGGAATGGGTTGCTCAAGCCCAAGCCGCACCTGCAACCCCATGAACCCGCGTCTTCTTTTTTTCTTATTATTCTTGACTTCGTGTACTTCGCAGTCTGGGCAGAATAAGACTGTGATGCAGGCGATATTCGATTGGTTCCAATGGCTGTTTTTTGACGTGAGCAATGCTAGATGGGATAGTTCCGAATTTCTCATTCTCACTCGTTTCTTGTTGTTTTTGATAGTGTTCGCGTTGATTTATGCGTCTTTGATGTTCGCATCTACTGTGCCAAAGAGCCCGCTCACGGGGCAGAAGCGCGCCATAATACTCATATCAGTCGTTCTTGCTTTGCTCGCAGTAATCGTCGTCCCTTCAGAGCTTTTAGTGACTATAATGGTCTCGTACGGTGGCATGTTCAGCGCTGTTCTCATTTTGATTCCTTTATTGGCTGCAGGCTATGTCTTGTGGTATGAGGATTCTCCTCTTAAGGACGTGAAGGGCGCTGCAGGTCTTAAAGCTCTCATCTGTATCATTCTTTTTTACACGTACGGCGCGTACGCGAACACCGCGTTCGTCTTAAGAGAAGGTGCTGAAGCTGACAAGGTTTTCGCTTACATCGCTGACTTCGCAGGTATTGCGAGTGTTGTTTTCTTGTTCCTGTTCTTTTACTACCTCTTCGATATGTTTGGAGAGGGCGGCGCTCCGCAAAAGTCTGGTTCGTGGGGTGGTTTTAAGCGGTTCTTTTGGGGTTCTGATGCTGTTAAAATCGTCGAACATGTTGGCACTCGTTTGGTCGCGCTTGAGTTTGCGGTGAAGTCAGAGGACTTGGATGCTACAAGAAAGGTCGCGAGTGAAGGTCCGACAGTTATGGCGAATCTTGATAAGGCATTGAAGGGTCTTGTGGCTGAGATTGAGAGTTTGGATGCTGCTAAGATTCCGGCTGCGTTGGCGGGTTTGGAGAAGAAGGTTGAAGATAAAACGGATGATGTTGTTGGGGCATGGCAGGATGTATTGTCTGATGTTTTAGGAAAAGCGCCTTTGCCTACTGCTGCTCCTGCAGTTATTATCAAATTCTGGACTGATACAAAAGCGAAAGTGAAGACGTTGCGTGACGAGTTCAAAGAGTTGCGTGCTCATGTTAGGGCGGCTGAGAAGCTTATTGAGAGCATTCAGTAACCTTTTTAACCCCTTCTTCAGTAAAGTGATATTATGGCTCGTAAAAAGTCAGTAATCGCAAGAATCTTTCTTGGCATAGGCAAGGCCATGGGCTGGCTTATTGTCAGTTTATTCAAGGCAGTCTGGTTCTTGATTGTGGGCTTGTTCACGGTTATCTCGCAAGTTTTCAAGGTAAGTAAGGGCGCGGCCAAATCCGCTCATCAGTCGTATAAAATAAAGAAGGACCAGCCTAAAGTTGAGGCGTCATACGTGGCATTGGAAGCTGCTTCGACAAAATCCGGCGCGGTGGAATCGTTCGCTAACCGTTTGTTGAACGAGAGCTTGATTCTTGCGATTGCAGGAAAGCGTGGTTCAGGTAAGTCTGTTCTTGGTTTTCGACTTATGGAGAACATTCACGCTAAATCGAAGCGTCCTTGTTTCGCGTTGGGCGTAAGGCAGGATGTTTTGCCAAGCTGGATTCAATCAATTGATTCTTTGGAGACTATCAAGAACGGCGGTGTTGTTCTTGTTGATGAAGGTGCGGTCTCTTTCAATAGCCGTGATAGCATGTCAAAAAAGAACAAGGGTTTAGGGGAGCTTTTAGCGATAGCGCGTCATAAAGACTTGACTTTGATTTTCATAACTCAAAACACTGGTATGATTGATAAGAACGTCCTTAACCTTTGCGACACCATTTTAGTTAAGGAAGGTTCTCTTCTCCAAGAAAAGATGGAGCGTTCGGTTATGAAGGATTTGTACGTGAAGGCGAACGAATCATTGCAAAAAATCCCTTCAGAGCATCGTAAGGCGCATTGTTATGTTTTTGATGCCGAGTTCGAGGGTGTGATAAGCACTAAGCTTCCTGGTTTTTGGAGTTCTAGAGTTAGCAAGAATCAGGCGTAGCTGGATCCGTAGTCAAGCCATTCTTTGATATTTTCTGAGTATGTTGTTCCTGTCATGTATTCTTCGAAGTACATCAGAAGGGATGGGCGGTCGTCTCGTGAGAATATCGTGTCTGCTTTTTCGTTGATGAATGTTAGAAGTTCCGATGTTCCGGCTATTCGCAGGCGTTGTCCTCCTCGTTGTACGTGTGCGTGTTCTCGTATTCTTTTTTTTATGTGTTTTAGTCGTTCCCTTGGCAGTTTATGTAATTCTTCGAATGGTATTAGTTTGAAGTGTTTGCTTATTTGTTGGTAGCAGTTTGCTTCTTCTTGGGAGACTGATTGTTCGAGCAGAAGTTGTGAGACTAGGTTTTCAGCTCCTCGTAGGTTGTAATATCGGGCGGTGTGTCCTTCGTGCGTTCTGATGAATGAGTGCAGGCTTCTGCATAGCGTGCGAAAATCGCGTCTGCTAAGAGTTTCTATTGGGTTTGTGATTCGGGTTATGCCTGTCGTTGTGTGTTCAAGTGCGGTGAGCAGTGTGCTCATGTTTTCTTTGTCTTGGTTGTATCGTATGACTGCGACGGTTTTTTTATCAATGGCTGTGAATTCGAGTGTGCAGTCAAGGCCGATGGATGCTTCTATTAGTGCGTCCGCGTAGGGGGTGAATGGGTTTTGCGCTATGAGTTCGCGCCCGAGTAGGAAGAGTTCGGTTTGGCATATGCTTTTGGCTTCAAGTGGTCTGTTTAGTTTAACAACGTAGCCTTGTGAGATGTATGTTTTGAGGGCGTCTATGAAGCATGCGCCTATTCCTTTGACTTGTTCTGGTTCTTCAGTATAGCTTTCGAGGAATCCTTGTTCTAATTGGTCTATGAGTTTGATTGTTGTCGCAGGGTAGTCTTCTGCGTTGAAGCTTTTCAAAAGTTCGTCAAGCACTATAACGGGCAAAGCGGTCCTGTTATTTATTGATTGCCAATAGTTTTTTAAACAAGATAGACGAAAAAACGGTTCATGAGGCTATGTTTGGGTATTGAAAGCACTGCGCACACGTTTGGCTGCGGTATTGTTTCGTTCGATGGGGATATAATCGCCAACGCGAAAGCTCAGTTCGTGACTGATAAGGGAGGTCTTATTCCATCTGAGGTGGCAAGGCATCATGAGGAGGTCAAAGAGCGTGTTTTAAAGCAGGCGTTGGACGCTGCCAAAGTCACGATGGCGGATATAGAGCTCATATCCTATTCAGCTGCGCCCGGTCTTTCTCCTTCGCTTTTAGTGGGTTTGAAATTCGCTCAAGCACTTGCCAATGAGCACAAAAAGCCTCTTATCGGAGCGAACCACAGCGTGGCTCATTTGACTATTGGGGATCTTATTTGCAAGGCTAAAGACCCTGTTTATTTGTACGTTTCAGGTCCTAACACTCAGGTTATAGCTTTTGCTGGCAAAAAGTACCGTATTATGGGCGAGACTCTTGATGTTGGTCTTGGCAATATGTTTGATAAGTTTGCAAGAGAGATAGGGCTTGGATTTCCGGGAGGTCCTAAGATAGAAAAGCTTGCGATAGGAAAATACGTTGAACTTCCGTACAGTGTGAAAGGTATGGATGTTTCATTCGCGGGTATGCTCACAAAGGCATTGAGGTTTCATAAAACTGGCGTTTCAACTGATGACCTTTGTTACAGTCTGCAAGAGACCGCGTTTGCAATGCTAGCTGAGATTGCCGAGCGCGCGATGGCGCATTTGGACAAGTTTGAGCTTCTTCTTATCGGAGGTGTGGCCGCAAACAAGCGTTTGGGAAATATGCTTGATGATATGTGCAAGGCAAGGGGTGCTAAGTTTCACGCCGTTCCGCTTGAATTTAGCGGAGATCAGGGTGTTATGATTGCGTGGCAGGGTGTTCTTCAATACGTCGCAGGCGAGCGTCTTGATGTCGAGCAGGCGAACATTCGTCCGTACGAGCGCATAGACGAAGTTAACGTTAGCTGGAGATGATATGGACGAGCAGTTAAGATTGCTTGAGCGAAAGGCTGCATCAGGGGGTCCCGATGACAAATTGGCCTTTCACGTTGCAAGGAAACGTGCGGGAATCGAGTGCGAATTGTACGATTTAATTTCCGGCCAGCTTGTCGAGCTTGCTTGGCGTGCTGATTATGCGCTTTCACCAAAGGTCGGATTGGACGCTTTCATCGGCGGCTTTAGGGAGCGTGGCTTTGCGGTAGAGCGTGATGAACGAGCAGTGCATGTTAGCGCGCGAAAGACTATTGGTGGGATTGATTGCGGCCTTGTTGCATCCATGAGTGTTGATGAGCTTTTGAAGGGGTGGAGTAATCATCCTGTTGGCTCGCCTCATTCATTATATGATTCAATTTGTGAGACCTATGATCGGCTGGGCAAAAGATTTTTAGAACTAGCTGAGCGTAACGCGTGGGCGCAAATCAGAAATGGCGAATCAATTATTGTTAGGCGCTTGATGGAGGATTTTCTTGAAAAATCGATTTCAACTCTTCACGAGCACGCGTTTTTATTTTCTTCGGGTGAGATTCCTGCTGCGGCCGAGCCGCGTTTGGTTCACGAAGTGAAGTCGCGTTTTCCAATCGAGCTTTACGAGCGCGCGAAAAAGGTGAGAGCGATTTGCGGTCCTGATGCGCCGTTCATTTTGGAAACCGATTTATCAGAATTCACCGAATCTTATCATCCGAGCGTTTCTGCTATGCATGAATTATTTTGGGGCATGTATTTGGATGCGTTCGCAAGAGTGAAGTGTTATCCTGTTTTGAATGAAGAATCGAGGTTAAGAAGTCTTATCACAAGAGGCCACGAAGGGCTCACAACGGGAAAAGAAATCTGGCCGCCGAAGCGGCGTTAATCACTTCTTCTTTTTCTTCGTAGGCGCCTTTTTGGCGGGCTTTTTTGCTTTCTTGGCCGGTTCTTCAACCACTGGCGTGAGTGGTTCGTATATTAGTCCGCAGTCTCTGCAGATTATTTGGTCTCTATCCTGGCTGTGGACTATGTTCGGGCTCGCGCAGTCTGGGCATTCTTTTATGTGGCTTGTGTTGTTCATGCCTTGAAAATTTCGCTTGCTGATTTTTAAAACTTAGTATTCACTTTCAAAAGACAATTACTGGAGATTTTTAAGGAGCGCTTCTTTGCCTTTCCAGTCGAGCGCTTCTTTTAGCACTTCTTCGAGCTTTTCTACGGGAATTATGCGAACTTTGGACAATATTGCTTTGTCTATTATGATGTCCTGCAGGTTTGATTTTGGCACGATGATATTCTTGATTCCAGCTTCTATGGCCGCTTCGACTTTGGCGCAAACCCCTCCTACTGGTAGCACTTCGCCTCGAACGCTTAGCGATCCGGTCATTGCAGTGTCTTGTTTGACTGGTATGTCTTGCAAGGCGCTTATTATGGCTGTGGCGACCGCGATGCTTGCTGAGTCTCCTTCGACTCCTTCGTATGTTTGCAGGAATTGAACGTATATATCGCAGTCCTTGATATCTTTTTGGAAGTATTTTTTTACGATGGGTGTCACGTTCTTGACAGCTTCTTTGGCGATGGTTCCTAATTTTCCGGTCGCGACTATCTCTTTCTCTTTGCCCCAAGGTCCTACCGCGGCTTCTATTGGCAAAATGATTCCTGAATACGTCCCGCCGCCTCCGATGACTGCAAGGCCGTTGACTCGTCCCACTTGTTTGCCTTCTGTGACTATGATTTCATACTCGCGTTTTCTTTCAATGTATTTGTCGGCCATTTGCTGTTCTAGTGAGCGCGCTATTTTTTTGGCGGCTTTGAAATGTTCTTTTTCTACAAGTTTCGCGTTTCTTTCTTTGGCGATGTCTCCTGCAGCTCTTATGATTCCGCCAAGCTCTCGTAGTCTTAGCGTCAAGTGTCCTTTGCGGTTCGCAAGGCGTCTTGCATCATCAATGACTGCGAGTACTGCGTCTTTAGTGAAGTGCGGTATTTTTCCGTCTCGTACGACTTCTTGCGCAACAAATCGAGCGATTCTTTCACGATTCTCCGCTGTGTCTTCGATTGTGTCTTTCATGAATACTTCATATCCGTATCCGCGGATTCTGCTTCGAAGGGCGGGGTGCAAATGTTGGATTGTTTCTGCGTTTCCTGCGGCGACGAGGATGAAGCTGCAGGGTGCGGGTTCTGTTCGAACCATGGCTCCTGCTGAGCGTTCGCTTTGTCCGGTAATAGCGTATTTTCCTTCTTGTAGTGATGTCAAAAGTTCCTGTTGTGTCATCGGATCGAGCGTGGCTATTTCATCGATGAATAGAACTCCCATGTGGGCTTTGTGGATTAGTCCTGCGACTACTCGTTCGTGCGCTGGTGTTCCAAGCCCTCCTGATTGTAAAGGATCGTGCAATACGTCGCCTAGCAAAGCTCCTGCGTGCGCGCCTGTTGCGTCCCAGAATGGTGCTTGTTTTTTGCCGAAGTTGTCGACGATTATTTTGGGTGTTTCGAATTTGCCCGTGATGGCTCTGCGCCCCATGCTCATGAAGATGACGTATGCTGCGATGAATATCATTCCGCCCAAAAAGAATGCTGCGAACATTATGTCGCTGTTGTAGTATTTTCTTGCCCACCAGGGCATTATGAATGATAGGATCAAAAGCGCGATTAGTATGATATTTTGGATGCGGAACATTCCCATGTTTTGAACTCGCGCTTTGGCTACGAGTTCGCGTCCTTTGCCTGCGGGTACTGTTCTTATGAATGGTTGGTTTTCATCGTTCGGATTAGAGAACGCTAGAATGTCTACGAGTTTTTCTTTTGGAAGGAGTTCAGCCAATGCAAGACCCAACATCGATTTACCAGTTCCAGGCTCCCCGATTAGCAGTACGTGTCTTCGCTGGCTTGCGGCTTTTTTGACTATTTCGCACGCTCCTTCCTGTCCTATGACTTGGTCGATGATTTTTTCAGGTATTTTCAGTTGCGCTGTGCTTTTGAAGTTAAGCTCTGCCATTGTGTGTTTTTCGTCGAGAAGTATTTATAAAGGTTATGGATTATCACTTTTTCAGCGTCTTGATAATTGCTTCTTTGATGGCTTTTGATATTTCCATTTGTGCTTCTGCTTTCTTTTCAGGGCTCGCTTCTTTGAGTGCCTTTTCGAGTTCTTCTTCACTGAATTCTTCTTCTTTTTTCTTTCCTTTCTGCGCCTGTTGCGCTGGTTGTTGAGTCGCAGGCTCTTTTTTGGGCCATACAAACGCTATTGTCGCAACTAGCGCGCCTATCATCAAGAAGGGCAATATCCAATCAGGTATGACTCCTCGTGATGCGAGTGCGTTCAACGCAAGAAGCGCGAATGTCGCAAGGCTTAGGCCGGCTACAATCGCGCTGGTGGACGAGCCTCCTACCAGCCCGACTAGTATTGCGCTCATAAGACCTACTATTGCCGAGATTACAAGGCTGGACGTTAGTACGTTGATTAAATCCAGCACGTTGACTGCGGCAATCGCTAAGAATCCAAGTACGAAGGATACCATCGCGTTGATGTTGCTTTTTGGATTGTCTTTTTCAACGCCAAATACGCGGGTGTATTGTAAAACTGCATAGCTAAGGGTGAATACGAGAATAAATGGAAGTACAACGTCAAGAAGGCCTAAGTTTACTGCTTCTTGTATCACCTCTTGGAATGGCATTGTTGTGATTAAGTGTGCGGTCTTTTAAAATCTTCTGCCGTCAATTACCGTTCGTGGGGTCTGCACACATCGTAGAAGTCGCATTGTCCTGTGCTGAACTTGCATAGCGGGCTTGGTTTTTTTGGGTAATGGTTGACGTCTTCAGTTAGCGTGCTCTCGTGCACGTGTGCTATCTCTTTTTTTGCCATGTCGAGTAGTTTCTCATCTACGTCCACAAGAGATTCTCTTCCTTTTAGAAAGTATATTCCGACTTGTTTTGGCATTGTTCCGTGTTTGTCAAAATATAGCAGTGAGTAAATTGCGAGCTGTAGTATGTGTTCGTTTATGTTCTGCGATGAACTTGTTTTGTAGTCCATTATGCGAACGCTTCCGTCTTCGTCGTGTTCTATCGCGTCTATGTATCCTTTTGTGCTGTAATTTTCAGACACGAGCAGCAGCTCTCGCATTGGGGTTAGTTTCTTGAATCGTTCTGCGAACGTTCCTGTTTTTCTGCTTAGTTTGGAAGAGAAAAGGTCGACCCAGTTGAATAGCATCACGAGTGTGTCTTCAAAATAGTGTATTTGCTTGTCTTGTGTCAATCCGAGCTTGTCAAGCTCAGTTTTGTAGTTTTGCCATTCTTTGAGCAGAAGTTTCTGTACTATTAATTTGAGGTGTGCCTCGTGATTTTCCATTGAGATTACGCTGGTGTCGATGTCAAAGAAATGTTCAAGAACGCTGTGCGCGATATTTCCTCTGACTGTGTGGATGTTCGCTTTTGTTTCAAGCTTGAGAATATATGAATAGTAATACTTGCGGGGGCATTGTTTGAATGTTTTGATGCTGCTTGGGCTTTGGACTCTTTTTGCTATAGTGTTCACCTTTTTGTATCTTGAACGAAAAAGGCGGTGCTTTTTATGGCTTTGTATTGTGCGGTATTTTTCCGAATTTGGTCGGAAACTTTCCTTGTTTTCGTACTAAATGTTCTTTAAGGGAGTTCAATGTATTTTTTTCATGAACAAGACTGTGTTGTTGATTGTTTGTTTGATTTTATCAGTAGTAGGCATAGTGATGATATTTTTTGCGAAGCCCGACGTTTCTCCGCAGGTGCTTGAGCTTTCAGGAACTGTGGTTGAAGTAGACAAAAGAGCAGATGTGACGTTCATAACATTCATTCCTGATGATTTGAAGGTTGTTTCATTTGGCGAAGGTTCATTCGCAAAGGGCAATACGACGCTAAGGGGTCGTTTGCAGCAGTATAAAGGCAGGTTGGAGTTTGTGCTTGATGATTGAGTTTGTTTTACTGGGCGCGTTCGGAGGTATTATCGCAGGCTTGATTCCGGGTATCCATACTAACCTTGTTGCGGTAATGGTTGCTTGCGCAGGATTTGATGCGTGGTTCTCTTGTTTGTTTCTTGCTTCACTAGCAAGTTCGCGTTCTATTATTGATGCGGTTCCTACAGTTTTTCTTGGCGCATCATCTGATGTGATGTCGTTGCATCCTGCGCATCGTTTCTTGAAGAAAGGGTTTGGATTGGTCGGGGTTCGTATTTTGGTTAGCGGCGCTCTTGCAGGATTAATAGTGTCTTTTCTTCTCGCTCCATTTCTTTTTATAGTGCTTCCTTTTTTGCAGAATCTGGTAAAGCCAGTGCTGTTTTGGCTTTTATTGGGCGTAGTGATTTTTTTAGTTTTAAGGGAAGGCGCGCGGGCATTTGTTGTTTTTTCAATTTCAGGCGTGCTTGGTTATATTTCTCTTTCCGCAGTCACAGAGCCACTGTTTCCTTTGCTGTCCGGTCTTTTCGGCGCGAGCGGGCTTATTTTGTCTTTGTTCGATGGGTTTGACGTCCCGTTGCAGAAAACCGCTTCTAATCCGAATATTCCGATTTCAAGGCTTTCGTTGTTCGCAATTTTAGGTGTTTGCCTGTCTGGATTTTTGATGTTGTTTCCGGGGCTAGGTCCTTCTCAGGCGGCGTCATTAGTTAGAGTGAAAAGTAAAACCCGTTATTTGCTTTTGACCGGCGCTCTTGGAACAGTTGATGTGATAATCTCGCTTGTAGCGTTTGTTTCTATTGGGCGCGCAAGAAATGGCGCTGTAGCGGTTATGGAGCAGTTGGTCGGTTCATTTGATATTTCCGCGCTAATCGCGCTCATTGGCGCGTGTTGTTTTTCTGCAGGGATTGCAGGGCTCGCGTCAGTTCCAATTTCAAAATGGTATTCGTCTATTTTTGACTTTGTTGAGTATCGTTTCGTAGCTTTAGGAGTCTTGTTTTTTCTTTGCGTTCTCTCACTCACTCTATCGGGTCTGCTTGGTTTGCTTATATTCGCAGTATCTGCGATTGTAGGATTATTGGCGCCTCTTTTAGGGGTTTCACGAAGCCACGCGATGGGTTGTTTGCTCGTGCCAACGCTCTTGATGCTCTGGTGACCCAAAAGCTTTATAAACCCCTCCTTTACCTTTGCTGGTTATGCAAGGCATTATATCTCATTTCAGGGGAAGCTTCCGCCGAAAGAGTGGCCACCAGCTTATCATTATTGTAAATGGCGTCGATAAAAAGGAAAGCGCTGCACCGCTTATCGGAAAGACTGCGGTTTGGACGTCTCCTGGCAAAGAGAAGAAGGAGATAAAGGGTAAGATTTCAGCGACTCATGGCAACAAAGGCGCAGTGAGAGTCATCTTCGAGCGCGGTCTTCCCGGCCAAAGTCTTGGCGAAGACGTCAAGATTCAATAGTCATATTCTGTACTGCTTTTTTATCAGTTGAGCCGTCTTTTGTGCACTGAGGTCAGTTGTATCGATAGTCAGATGTTCTTCGAAAGGCATTCGTGAGTGTAGTTTGTATTTCCTGATGATTTTTGTTAGTTGCGCAACATCTCGTAATTTTTTGAATTTTCTTCGTTGAGGTGTTCGCACTCGCTTGTGAAGTTCTTGCTGCGCACATTCGAGTTTGATGAAGTGTATGGTTCCGTTGTGTTTTTTCACAACGCGAATCATCTTTTTGATGAATGGATTATCTTCAGGCGAATATACGTATGTCAAAATGAAATTCACCTTGTTCTTTACGGCTTCAGTTAGAACGAGTTCCCATATTTGCCTGCCAAGTTTAAGGTATGGCTTGCTTCCCCAAGTGAAAATTGATAGGAGCAGATCAACCACGTAATGATTGTGGAAGAGTTTGTATCCGGTTATGGTGGCTAGTTTTTTCGCTACTGTGTGTTTTCCAACACCGGGCGGTCCATATAGAACGAGTAGTTTCATCGTGCAACCAAGTCATGCAGCGCTTTTACTTTCAACGTTCTCATTCGTTCTATTTCGCTTTCAACTGCGGCTTTAAGATATTCCAGATTTCTTTCTTTGAGCGCGTGAAAGATGCTTTTGATGTAGTTTTGGTCCAGCGCGTTTTGAGGCAGTTTCTCGAAATATTCGGCGAGCCAAACTTCAGCAAGGTTCAGATTTCCTTTGTTCAGCGCGTCTTCGCAGCTGTCAAGGATGAAAAGAAGCGGGTTTAAATCTTTAGTGAGTAGCTTCATAGTGGCTTAGCGTTCCTATCAACGCCCGCATTATTTTGGATTTATCGCCCTGCTCGAGTCCTTCTTTGAATAGCTTGGCGTGTTTTTCATCCATTAGCTTGGCAAGTGCTTTATCAGGATTCTTTCCATCTGATAGTTCTTCAAGAGCGGAACTGATGTTTTCGACTTCAGAGCTCATTAGAACTTGACCCAGTCAGGGAGCATGGGTTCGACGATTGGATAGACATACGGTGCCGCTACTATCAATGCGCCCACAAGAATGCTGTGGAACCATGTTTCTCCTGCTTTGACTCCGGATCCGGAAGAGAGTCCTTTTGTTTGATTGGCTCCGTGAATCTTGACTGCAGCTATAAGTCCTGCTGCGATTTGAAGACCGAGTGGTCCAAGAGGTATGCTTTGGAACACTGGCGCGGCAGTATAGACGAAGTCTGCGTTCATGCTGACAAATGTGAAAATGATGGATGTTATGATTGCTTGTGTGCCGTGCATGCTTCTGGCGAATGCTTTATCGACATCCCTGTGTACCACGATTAATTCGTAAACTCCGATTATAAGTCCAAGCGCGAGCGCAGGTCCGATGATAAGTTCTGCCATTGATTCACCTCTTTAATTTGTTTTAATGCCAAGTGTGTATTTAAACCTTGCGAGCGGTTTCTTCGCAGCATTCATGCCGAACAGGTATGGCTTGTTCTTTCGCGCGGGCCATTAGCTCCTCTGTCGCTCCTCCGTATGTGCACAAAAGAATGGGGGTTTTGTCTGATGTATTTTCTATCCAGTTATTTATTCGGTTTTCTATTGGCAGGGGCGTTTCTATTTTCAAAAGCCCGTTTTGTTCGATCGCATTTTCAAGTGTTTTCATCCGTGAAGTCAGAACGTTCTTCATGCGGTTATATTCGCTAGATGTTCCAATGTCAAGAGTTAGTAATTTTTCTTTTGCCCGTTGGAATTCTTGCGTGAAATTCCATCTATCCAGCGCATACGGCCGCCATTCGGCGTTTTCGATTCCGTACACTTCTAATCGACGAGAAAGGGCGCGTTCTGCGGCTTGCAGTGGTTTGAATGTGAATGTTCCGTTTGCGTATCGTTCAAGTGATTCGCGGCTTGGGTGTTGGATATAGTAATACTTGCGAAGGTTCTGCGGCCAATCACGCAGAGGAGGAAGGACTGGCTTGTTTTTAGCTTCTTCAAAACTTGACTTGCAGTGGTTCCACGCGTTTTTAAATGGAATGACTGCGCGTTCATATTCTGAGCGTAGCTCTCGAAGGCGGTCTTGAGTTATTTCGCCGCGTGGCAAGTCTGCGATTCCAACCCGCGTTATCCCGTACGTATCAACAAGAGCTGGGAGCACAGTTTCAACAAACGCGAGATGATCAAAAATCAAGTATCCTTCTTTTAGAGTTTTATCTCGGAGTCGATGATTGATAATGGCGCCAATAGTGCAGGATATTCCTGCGAGAAGTATTGTTCTGCGGGTGTGTTTTTTCTTGTCGTCAGGCGTCACCATGTTTCATCCTGTATTCGGCACGGGGTGAAATCGAGTTGCTCGCGCGCAATTCCATTTTTCGCTCCATAGTCGATTATCTTCTTCCAATCAGTGGCGTTTATCGTTGTTTTGAAAACCGCGTCTTTGAGGACTACGATGAGTTCATTGTTTCGATAAAAGTGCGCGTAAAATTTCGGATTCAATTCAGCTTTCAGAAGTTCAATCACTGATTCAATTTTATCGTTGGCAATTTCCACTTTGTAGAGCGTCCAATCCTCATCTTTTTTACTGCTGACAATTTTAAATTTCTTCAGACTAGTTTGATTCCTGAGACTTGCGTCTACGATTATTCCATGATATGCTTGTGCATTTGCGTCTTCTGGCTTCATCTTTCTTTCCATTACAGGTCGTAAAGTTTCCCTGTTTTCTTGAGAAGAGTTCTTTAAGGGACTTATCTCCTGTTTTCACATGGTTTTTGTCGACTATAAAAAACTTGAGATTTATCACGCCGCGCACCAGTTCGTGCTTGACACGTATCAACTCGTCAAATCATTCCCGTCATCTGAAGATAATAACCTGACATCACAGTTGCGCAGAGCCGCGACTTGCCTACCACTCAACATTGCCGAAGGCTCTGGCGCGAGGTCGTACAAGATTTTCCTCAACTATCTAATTTTTTGTTATCGTAGTTGTCTTGAATGCGAAGCGGCGCTAAGACTGTCGCAAGACCTGAACTATATTACAAAAGAACAGCACGCAACGCATCATGCAAAACTTGACACATTCATCAGAAGATTATATCGTTATATGCAATATTTAGAAGGACAAATTGGCAACAGAAAAGAGGACAAGACGATGTGGTACAGGCACGAGAAGTGGAAAACAGACCAAGATATCAAGTCGAGAGAAGAAATGGGGAAATTGTGTTAAATCTTAATTTCTCGTTTATACCATTCTTCCAAATAAGGATATAGTCTCTTTTTCGTCTTTAAATCAAGCTTCCTGAAATCTCCATAAATTACTTTTCTACAATTTTGAGTTCCGCAGTTACATTGCATCTCCCAGTCATCTATTCCATTCAAAGAATAATCAGTTGTTATTTCCTCGCCTTTTTCGATATCAATTAACGCAATGTCTTGTTGATTTTTCACATAGGTATTTGGTTCGCAAGAATGATCGACAAATTTTTCAGGCGATTGCATTAGCGTGTATGTATCAGTTCCTATGTAGTTTGTGTGATTTTGATCATCTTGTGAAAGATTCTTAATTTGTTCTCTTGATAACTGGTGTGAAATATCCCATATTAGAACAACTTCACCCTTTTTGAAATCACGTGCTGCGAAAACACCTTTGCCTCCTTTCGATGATTTTTTGACTGTGATGCAGTTCATTCAAAGTAGAATAAGTTGCTAGAATAAAAATATTGTTAGCGATTTCTCTACATTTCGATTTTAAAATTAAAATAAAAAAAGAACCGTTCATAGTCGAACTCAAAAGTATGGGCGTTGGGGGCTGCATGCTGAACGCGTCGTTACCTTCGCGCTTACACACCAGCTCCATCAAACGGCTCTTTTAGCCATGCCCGAAGAAGGGTCTTTTCGAGGAACGTTTCATTCTTAGATGCTTTCAGAACTTACCGTCTATCGCGTAGCTGCCCGGCGTGATGCCCTATCGGACAACCGGTATACCAGTGGCGACGAATGCCAGTTCCTCTCGTACTATGGCACATCTCCAGTAGATATCAAACCAACTGCCTCACAGCGTTGTGAACCCAGCTAACGATCCCTTTTAACAAGTGAACCCCTTCACCCTTGGCCGCTTCTGCACGGCCAGGATAGGAAGAGCCGACGTCGATGTAGCAATCCGCGCCGTCGATGCGAACTCTCGGGCGCGACGACTCTGTTACCCCCGGAGTAACTTTTCGGTCATACCCGGCCCCCATCAAGGAGGACACGGGGGTTCGCTAGGCCTGGCTTTCGCCTCTGGATCCGGTCTTATCAGGGATCCAGTCAGGCCGGCTTTTGCCCTTGCACTCTACGTCCGATTTCTGACCGGACTGAGCCGACCTTAGGGCGCCAATGATATCTTTTCATCGGCGTGCCACCCCAGCCGAACTGTCCGCCAGTAGGTGTTCTTCTTTCGAAGTGAGTGACGCAAGCAGCAGGGTGTGGTGTTACATCGGTGCCTCAGAGCAAACCTGACGACTTGCTCCTCAAACAGCTACCACATACGCTATACAATGCCACTCGCGTCACAGCTACAAGCTACAGTAAAGTTTCACGGGGTCTTCGCTTCCCACTGGAGATCTCTGGTCTTCCCACCAGAAGGAAGTGTTCGGAGGCTTGCAGTTGGGGACAGTGGGGATCTCGTTACGCCCTTCATGCACGTCACCAATCAAATGACAAGGCATTACGCTACCTTAAGAGAGTTATAGTTACTCCCGCCGTTAAATGGCCCTTAGACCCATTGAAATGAGTTTTCGGATACCATCACTGGGCAGACGTCACCGGCTATACAAGGCTTTACAGCTTAGCAGCCAGTTGTGTTTTTGGTAAACAGTCGGATCCCCCGAGTTAGTGACCCCTGCGATCGCCACTCATAAGAGCACGATTGCAGGGACCCCTTAGACCGAAGTCACGGGGCCAATATGCCGAGTTCCCTCAACTACATTAGTCCTTCACACTTTAGGCTTCTCACCTAGGGGCACCAGTGCTGGTTCTGGGTACAGTTATACAGGATTTTTCCTTGTTCCATTTTCATGGGCTCTTGGCATTGGCGGGATTCCTCAAAGAGAAACCATTCCATGGTTTCATCCAGTTCTCATCGTGACGATACTCCCTGGATGTATCCATGTTAGCGCAAACGACAGTCTGCGCCCGCTTAGCCGAAAGCGTCTGAAGCAAGGCTTGTGTTGCCACGCATACCTATATAGTTCCGGAGTATTAACCGGATGCCCTTTCCTCACTCACACCAGTTGGGTGTACAGTTAGGACTGACTTACCCTTGGCTGATCGACATTGCCAAGGAACCCTTGCCCTTACAGTGGACGTGATTCTCACACGTCTAAGATCCTACTACCGCCAGGATTTTCATTAATGCTCGGTCCCTCTCTCCTTTCGAAGAAAGTTCTGTCCAAGCTATACGCCTGCCTACCACGACCTTTTGGGTCGTCTATGGTATCGGTGAATGATTTAGCCCCGTCCATTTTAGGGACTCGCGCTCTTGACGGGTAAGCTGTTACGCACTTTTTAAAGGGTGGCTGCTTCTAAGCCTACCTCCCCGCTGTCTCTGGGCGCAAATGCCCTTTGCCCGTTCACACTTAATCATTACTTTGGGACCTTAACCATAGTCAGGGTTGTTCCCCTTTCGGATATACACCTTACGCATATACCCCGTCTCCCGAGGTCTACGACGATGAGTTCTTCGGAGTTGGACAAGGGACCGACACCTTTCGATGCCTCAATCCCCAATCCGTCGCTCTACGAGCTCATCTGTCTCGCTCGAGGCTAGACTTACGCCTACTTTGGCAGGAACCAGCTATCACCAGTCTCGATTGGCTTTTCACCCCTAATCCAAAGTCAGAAGAACGCTTGCACACAGCACCTCTTCTGGCTTCCACAAGGTTTTACCCTCACTTCACCATGCCCTGGATTAGATCGACTGGTTTCGGGTCGCATCCAAGTGACTCCCGGCGCTTTCACACCGCGCTCCTCATTGCTTGCGAGCTTGTCGCTTTCGCTTCGGCTTCCTGTTGTTGCAGTTAGCCTTGCCACTCAAATGCACTCCCTGGCACGTTATTCCAAACGTACGACACAAACCCGTAGGTCCGTGCCGTTCGATGTCTATGAGGTTTCAGGCTCTTTTAACACCCTGTCAAGGGTTCTTTTCAACGTTCCCTCACGGTACTTGTACGCTATCGGTCTTGAGACGTATTTACGGTTGGAAGTTGATGACTCCCAATTTCCTGCTCCGTTTCCGGGGAGCAGTACTCTGGATACCTTCACGGCTTGCTCATTTTTCGCTACGGGGGTGTCACCCTGTTTCCCAGCGCGTTCCAGCGCACTTCACGTTTGTGAGCGAGGCCTAAAAGAAGGTCCAAAACCCCACATCCCAGACGACTTTCATCGCCTGATTCGGTTTGCCGTTTGCGGAGTTCAGTCGCTCTTACTACCCGCATCTCAATTGATTTCTTTTCCTCCAGGTACTAAGACGTTTCAATTCCCTGGGTTCCCTAACCTTTCGGTTTTTAGACGGAAGTCCGATTCGGAGATCCTCGGTTCAATTCCTGCATACGGATCGCCAAGGCTTTTCGCAGTTAGCCACGTCCTTCATCGGCGTCTCAAGCCAAGTCCTCCACCTCATAGAGTTGTGTTTTGACTTTTTAAGTCCTACATTCTTTTGATGTAAGACCAGAGTTCGACTATGAACGGTTTCAATGAACATTAACGTTGGGATAACGTTGTTCTCTACCTACCACCCGCATGGTTCAGGTGCGGATGGACTTCACCAAATTGTTGATGAACGTGAGTTGTGATGTATTGAGTGGACGCATCGGGATTTGAACCCGAGGCCCCCCGCTCTTTTGGAGAGCCATAAGCTCAGCTTGCAAAGCGGGTGCTCTACCGGTCTGAGCTATGCGCCCAAGATTGATGCGTTTGACGGCATCGTTGTGATTATGAGAGGAAGTATTGGATAAAACAAGCTATTCGATTGTTCCTCAGATTTCATCGTGAGATGAAAAAAAAGAAAGGAGGTGATCCATCCGCAGGTTCCCCTACGGATACCTTGTGACGACTTAGCCCACCTCACTGATCTTAGGTTCGCAGCGTTTACGCAACGACGCTCACCTAAAACCTGCTCGGTTGGCTTGACGGGCGGTGTGTGCAAGGAGCAGGGACATATTCACCGGACGATGCTAACGTCCGATTACTAGGGATTCCGATGTCATGAGGGCGAGTTGCAGCCCTCAATTCATACTAGGGTCGTGTTTCGAGGTTTGGCTTCACCTTTCGGTGTTGCATCCCAGTGTCACGACCATTGTTGCGCGCGTGTAGCCCAGCAGATTCGGGGCGTACAGACCTAGCGTAGCCTGCACCTTCCTCCTCCTTTCGGAGGCAGTCTCCACAGTGTGCTCGCTCACCCTTACGGGCGCGGTAGCAACGGTGGATACAGGTCTCGCTCGTTGCCTGACTTGACAGGACACCTCACGGCACGAGCTGACGCCGGCCATGCACCACCTCTCGGCTCGTCAGCTAAGCCCTTTAGACTGAGCTTCATACTGCCGTCGCCGCTGGTGAGGTTTCCGGCGTTGAATTCAATTAAACCGCACGCCGCACCCCTTGTAGTGCTCCCCCGCCAATTCCTTTAAGTTTCAGCCTTGCGACCGTACTTCCCAGGTGGCATGCTTAACACCTTCGTTACGACACTACACAATCTCGAAGATTGTGTAACATCTGGCATGCAGCGTTTACGGCTAGGACTACTCGGGTATCTAATCCGGATCGCTCCCCTAGCTTTCATCCCTCACCGTCGGATCCGTGTTAGGAAGCTGCCTTCGCCATCGGTGGTCCTCCTGAGATTATCACATTTTACCGCTCCCTCAGGAATACCGCTTCCTTCCCCCGGTCCCAAGCTTTGTAGTCTACCCTGCACGCCGTTCCGTTGAGCGGAACGATTTCACAGGGCATTTGCAAAGCCGGCTACGGATGCTTTAGACCCAATAAACGTGGTTCCCACTTGTGGCGCTGGGGTTACCGCGGCGGCTGGCACCAGTCTTGCCCACCACTTATTCCACTAGGTATTTACCCTAATGAAAAGCCTACGGGTAAACCGTAAGCACTCAGAATCCCCCCGTCACGCTTTCGCGCATTGCGGAGGTTTCGCGACTGCTGCACCCCTTAGGGCTAGGACCAGTATCTCAGTGTCCTTCTCGGGGCAACCACTTTCATGGCCCCTACCCGTCTTAGGCTTGGTGAGCCATTACCTCACCAACTACCTGATGGGCCGCCGACCGATCGTGAAGCGCCGAAGCTTTCTGGAATGGGAGGATTCCACACCCCATTCCCTATCTGGTATTACCCTCACTTTCGCAAGATTATTCCAGACTTCACGTGACGTTATCGACGTGTTACTGAGCAGGCTGCGTTGCCTTGCGGCAAACACTTGCATGTCTTAGCCGGATTCTGATAGCAGCAACCTCCTGCAGGATAAACAGGTATCGATGCAGTTGAGGTTTGAGCATCTCGAAAAAGTTTTTGACGTTTTTTCGAGCACGAAAGAACCCAACATCGAATGTTGGGAGCCTCTCGCGTAATTTCCCATACTCCTATCCACGAATGAATAGGAATAACTCGGCGCTTGCCGAGATTTTTCAACCACTTTTGGTCGCAAGTATCGACAGTTTTACTGTCATTATTAGAATTGGCTTGTTCGTATCCAATACTTCCTCGTACTCGACTTCAGAGTCGAGCACTCACTGTTGTGAGCATGATTTGCTGCTCCCTCAGTGTCCCGAGGAACAAAAGAATCGCTGGAACATTTTCCAGCAGTGGAGATGATTCCTCTTCGAACTTCGAGGTAGTATTTAAAGGTTTGCAATGTGTTTATAAATCTGGTAAATACTTTTCTAGGCATGGTGATTTTGAAAGGCAAAGTCGAAAGCGGGATTTGTAATTTTTCGTATTGGATGGAAAAGCTCGAGTTATTTTACACGAAAAAATGCGGGATGAAACTTTTTCCAGGAACGCTCAACGTCAAGTTGGACACAGAGTGGAGATTGCCTAAAAAGCGTATTCGTCTAGAGAAAGAAGAGTATTCAGGAACAGTTTCCGTGAATATTGTTCCATGTAAAATTTTTGGTCGAAAAGCATTCATCCTTCGTACTGACAAAGCAGAGGACGGTCTTGCTGATCACGATCGCACCGTCATAGAAGTCGCTACAGATGTGAAGCTGCGTGATGAATATGATTTGGAAGATGGGGATATGGTCGAAGTGGAAGTCGATTAATCTTTTTTAGATGTAGAATTTCTAAATTTTTAAGAAAAAATAAACAATAAAAAACAAAATTACGCCGCAGCTCTTACACGTCGCCTTGAGCGTTCTTTCTTCATTCGCTTTCTCTGCCATTTCCAGCGCATCTGTCGTTTTTTCTTCCAGCGTCGTGAACTGCGTTTCATTGTAGCATCGTCACTGCCAGTGGTTTATAAAGATTGCGTTCGGGAAGGTTTTTATACGTGTGATTCATCAGGAAGTGTATGTTTGCAATGATGCTTCAGGACAATGCAGGTTTCGCGGTTTTTATGATTTTGTTGATGCTGCTGTTGTTTGCTGTTGGCATAGCTTTGCTTGTTTTTTGGGTTATGATGATAGTTGATTGTGCTAAAAGGAAGAATTTGTCGGATAATGAGCGTGTCGTTTGGATTCTCGTGCTTGTTTTTCTGCAGGCGCTTGGCGCATTGATTTATTATTTCGCGGTTAAGAAGAAGTGAGTTTTATTTCATTTTGGGTCCAATACCCCGAAGCTCTGCTTTGGAGGCTCAACCCAAAATGAAAGACAGAAATTGCCGGTCCAGCAGGAGAAAACTCGCGTAATACCCTGCAGCTTGCTGCGGGGATAGCGAGTTTTCAGGCAATTTCTTTATATTTCTTTGATAGTTATTTTGCAGGGAAAAGTCGGTCTTTCGGCAGTTTGCAGTAATGTGTTGACTCGTTCTTTGTCTCGTTGTTGGTAATCGCCATTATCGAATGCTTGGTGTTTTTGTTTTTCTTCAGCGAGAATGACTTTGGGCAGGTGATCGTTCAGGTAATAAACCCATGGCGCGTCTTCTCGAAGGAAGGGGAATGAATGGCTGCATTCGCGTACTTCTTTGAGGTAATGCCAGTCGACGGGCAGGGGAAGCGTTCTTCATTTTTGTTCATTCGAATTTCATTGAACGTGTGGATTGCAAGATCGTCGTAGTTCTTGCCCGTGTACACCATTGTGTGCGTTCTGTTATCGGCGCTTCCGGCGCACAGTAGCCATTTTACCATCGTGGTGCGTTCTTTGCAGAGGCCTTCGTATTTTCCTGTTTGCCTGAATTGATCGAGAAGTTCCTCTGCTGTTTTGAGGCCGCGACCCCAGCTTAAGTCTTGTTGAAGCGAGTCCTCGGCGAATTTGTTGATGCTGACTATGTCTGCAAGGGTGTCGATGGTGTCTTTTCCTATTAGCTCGCGTAGAAGCTGGACGTAGAGTTCCATTGTTTTCTCAGGATTTTGGGTTTTATCGAACTCTCCAAGAAGTTCAGCGGGGTTGTATGTTCTTTTGACCGGCACCGCGTCTTGGAGGTTATCGATGTGTTTGTATCGTGTAGTGAATTGGTAGTTGGGATGTTCAGAGCGTGATAGATTCTCTAGTGAAAAGAATGTTCTGCGTGGTGGGACGAGTAGGGCGCAGTTTTGTGGAATTTCTACATCAATCGCAATATTGTGTTTTTTGATTTTTATGTTGATGGGTGTTAGATCTGAGTATGGTCCAAGCCGTAGATCATAGTTGATGCCAAAGCGGCAATCGCGTGGAAGTTCGCAATCTGGATATGCGAAATAGTCGAATGGCTTTCTTGGTTCTCGTGGTTTTTTGTCGGTCATAGTAGTCTATTGAAAATAATGCCCCGGCCGGGATTGCTTAAACATGCGAACGAAGTGAGCATTTTGAGCTCAAGGACTGCTTGGCAGTCCGCAGATGTTCAAATTTTGGCCGGATATTGGTGATGGTGGATGCACGGAGTTGAGTGAATGAAAATAATGCCCCGGTCGGGATTACTCAGGCAATGCAGAGGCATTCCTGAGTTCTCGAAAATCCAGGGTGATTTTCGCGATGAACCCGGAGGGTTCAAATCCTGTGTGAGTAAAATAGCAAGGGCTTGCGCCCCTGCCGTATGCCCCGGCCGGGATTTGAACCCGGGTCTCAGCCTTGCTTTGGACCGGCAACGAAAGCCGGCGACCGCGAAAGGGCCGAATACTTGACCGGACTATACTACCGAGGCATTTGTTCTTCAGTTGTTAAGAATCGGTTTAAAAACATATTGGTTTGTTTGTCGCAATCCTTTTATTCTCTAGTATCGTTCTATATTGCATAACGTCTCTTCCAATCGCGGGCATTCCTTCGCCTTCTATTCTTTCGTTTACTCTTCGTGCTAAGGAGGTCGCGCTTGAAGAGATTGCCCGTCAGGCTAAAGCAGAATCAAAGCAATCATCGGACTATGTTTTTCGTGTGGGCTTGCGCGGCGGCGGCTGTAATGGGTTTGAGTATTATGTCGCGGTCGATTTTGTGAAAGCGGATGATTATGTTTTCGCGGCAGGCGATTTGAAAGTTGCCATCGATCAGAAGTCCGCGGCGTTTTTGGATGATGCGGTTGTCGATTATCTTGACACGATGATGGAGAAGAAGTTCGTGTTCAAGAACCCGAACGCGACAGGTTCGTGCGGTTGCGGCACTAGTGTTTCTTTCTAATGTTGGATTTTTTGGAGCAGATAATTTTTGTTTTCTAATCCATCAAATTCATATGAATTTTCATAAGACTATTCATATGTTATCAGTAACACCCAACAAGCCACCAGTATACGCTTCTCCCCACCACAAAGTATTTAAATGGCAATAGCAAATTCATATGAAAATTAAGGGAAAAAGAGGATAGATTAGTTTGTCGTCAAAAGGAATAACGCGCAAATTACAGAGAACGCCTAAAGACCAGTATATTCTGACGATTCCTAAGACGCTGGTCAAAGTTTTAGAGTGGGGCGACAAAGACGAGATCGAGTTTGGTTTTGAGAGCGGAAAGCTGACGCTAAAGCGGGTGAAGAAGAAATGAGGCGTCTTCCGATAGTGTTGCTTTTGCTGCTCGTGATGTCCGCGTACGCGGATGTGTCTGTGGTGGAAACTGTTGATACTCCCGCGGTAGCTCCGCTTGTTGGCGACGCGCTTGTCGCGATGGCTCAGCGTTTACAGAACATCGCGAATGAATCAGTAGAATCAAATCAAGCTCTGTTGCAGGAAAATGTTTCTGCAGAACCTGCAATAATCGAGCCTGTGAACGAGTCTGTTCCAGCAATCGAGATTTCTACAGAATTGAACGCACAGAATGAGTCTTCTGTGCAAGAGCAGATAGTACAAACTGATCATGTTCCTACCTCCCAAGCGGACGAGAGCCTCTCTGGTGATGTTGTGTTGGGTGCGCAAGAGAACGCGAGTGGTGATACGCCTGCGTCTGTTGTGATTCCACTTGAGGAGGTTTATGTTCCTGTTGAGCAAACTTCTGTTGAAGTTATCGAGACTGTGGATAGTCCCGCGCAGGCTCCGCTTGTTGAAGAAGCTCTTGATGATTTGTCGCAGAGCCTAAGGTCCGCGGTTCCTGCGGGTGAAGAAGTGAATGTATCGGTAGAACCGCCTATCGCCCAAGACGCTCCAGTTGCAGTTGAGGTTCCGCTTGAAGTTCCGCAAGTAATTGAGGAGAACCTGTCCGATGAGCCGGTAGTGAATGAATCGCTTGTGAACGAATCAAGTGAGGTTGTGGTCGTAAATGAGTCTGGCGAGGTCATTTTTGAACCGCAGTCTGTTTCAGTGGAAGTAGACGATGTTCCTGTGGAAGTGGTCGTATCTAATGCGACGAATGTGTCGAAAGCAGCGAATATATCCGAGATTGTTCAGCCACAGGACGTTGGCATTTTAAGGATTGTGGACGCATCAAAGCGGTCTGTTGCCGCAAGGATTCAGGTGAAGGCTGGTTCGGGCAGCGTGCTTTTCGATTCAAGGTCTAGGTCGGTTCAAAGTGTTCAGTTGCCTGATAGGGCGGATGTGGATGTCGAGTTTGATAAAGGTCCGATTAAGTCAATCGCGTTTGAAGGTGTCGCGCTCAATGAGTCTCCATTGTTGAATGTGGATGATTTGCCTGAATCGATGTCGAATGCGAGGAAGTGGAACGAGTTGTACGCGATAGACCCGACAGGTATGAATTTCACGCGCGCCACAGTCACTGCAATCGCACGCGGTACGTCTTTGATGAAGTGCCATGATTGGAACTTCAGTTCAAGGTCGTGCGATGGCAACTGGACGACTATCATTGCGGGCTTGACTCCTGGCGAGCTTTACACATTTGAGCTTACGCCGGATGACCCTGGTTTTGGTGATGCGAGTCCTGATGAGGGAACGCCTGATGGTGGAGTGTTCG
Source organism: Candidatus Woesearchaeota archaeon (assembly GCA_018302815.1). GTDB lineage: Archaea > Nanobdellota > Nanobdellia > Woesearchaeales > ARS49 > JAGVZE01. The sequence goes on along the minus strand of JAGVZE010000019.1, from coordinate 31,823 downwards.
ATCCATTTGGTGACGGACCAGGCACTATTACCAATACGTTTACTTCGACTCAGGCAAATGATGGGGCGGCAGGTGGATCCGGCGCATACTTTGCTGCGCGAAGAAATAATGGTGTGACTGAGGCATTAGATCTGGCGGCATTCCTTAACTTGAGCTATAACTTGACTTCGCTTGCGAATCTTGGAGTGACAAGTTCAAAGGTGGTCAATTTGTCATTCATATTGGAGCATTGTTATAATTCAGATATTGCAGGACCTTTCGCATGTGGAGGTTCCGCTCCTGGCGGTACGATTGAGAACCCGCTTGGAATAGACTTGTTCAACTGGACTTCTAATCAGTATGTTCGCATAGGGACGTATACTGGGAGTTCTATTAATGAGGGGAACGCGACGGTTGTCGTGACGAGTGGTTTTGCCGATTTCATCAACAGCACGACGAATTTCACTAATGTTCGGTATGTTGTGAATGTGACAATAACCACGCTAGGAAATGATGCGGCATTCGGCGCTGATTTCGCGCCTCTTACAGTGTCATTCGATTTGACGCCGCCTAACGTGACAAACGCCTCTGCCGTGCCAAGTGTAATTAACCAGACGCAGAGCATTAACATCACTGCTAACGTGACTGATGATGTTGCTGTTGGAACTGTCCGCGCAAACATTACGTTCCCGAACGGAAGTTTCACAGTGCAGTCGATGTCTCTTGCGACAGGCAGCATATATTCGACGATTTTCACGGCGAATGGCTCGCTTCCGATAGGTCTCTATAATGTGACGATAATAGCTAATGATGCTGCGGGGAATTTGAACAATACTGAGAGGACGAACTTTACGGTCAACGCAATTTTCCCGACTTTCCTTACGACAAAGATAGATTCGCCCGACCCTGTGGTCAAGGGCCAGCAGCTTAATTACACGATTTCGGTGAACAATACTGGTAATGCGACTGCCGTGAATGTGACTGTTATAGAAATTTATCCGTCAGGTGTCGCGTTCCACAATTCATCGCCTGTTCCGACAATTGGTAACAGCACATTTGAGCTTGGAAATCTTTCGGCTGGAGCGTTCACAACAATCAATATCACGGTGAATGTTAGTTCGCAGGTCACTAATGGCACGTTGCTTAACAACTCGTATGATCTCACGTTTGTGAACACAACAGGAGAGGTTGTCACGGTGCAGAACAGCACGCTCACGACCGTTCTAGGGTTCCCGACGATAAGCACGCGTAAGGATGATTCTCCTGATCCTGTTCCAAGAGGAACTCAGCTGGTTTATCAGATTTTGGTGAACAATACCGGCGATGATGACGCGTTCAACGTGACGGTTGTGGAGAGCTATTCTTCAGGAGTAGTGTTCCATGATTCATCTCCTGCCCCTTCAGTTGGCAATGACACGTTCGCTCTTGGGAATATTTCCGCAGGAACGTCGTTTTTGGTTAACATCACTGTCAACGTGAGCTCAGTTATTTCGAACGGGACCTTGCTCAACAATAGCTATAATGTCACGTTCGCGAATGTGTCCGGTCAGGTTATTACCGTGACGAACAGCACGCTTACGACTGTTCTTGGAAGTCCTGTTATTATTAATATCAAGAGCGATTCGCCGGACCCTGTGCTTCGTGGAAGGCAGCTTAATTATTCGATTTTTATCAATAATACTGGTGATGATTATGCGTTCAACGTGACTGTTGTGGAGAATTATCCTCTCGGAGTCACGTTCAATAACGCGTCTCCTGTTCCAAGTTCAGGAAACAACGTGTTCGCTTTGGGCAATTTGTCGCCGAACCAGTCTGTTCTGATTAATATCACTGTTAATGTGAGCGGTTCATTATCGAATGGTACGGTTTTGAATAATTCGGTCAATGCGACATTCACTAATATCAGCGGTGCGAATACCACTGTATCTGATTTCGAATTGACGACTGTTCAAGGAGAGCCTAATGTCACGCTTGAAAAGTCGGATTCTCCTGATCCGGTGTTTAGAGGAACCCAGCTGAATTATTCTATATTAATTAACAATACTGGTGATGATTATGCGTTTAATGTGACCGTGCTTGATGTGTATCCTGAGAATGTCACGTTCCACAACGCATCGCCGTCTCCAAGTTCGCCAAATGGCACGTTTAGCATAGGGAATCTATCTTCGAATGCGTCTTTCGTAATCAATATTACTGTGAATGTGAGCGCGAATGTTCCTAATGGCAGCGTTCTGAACAACTCTGTCAATGCGACTTTTGCGAATGCGTTTGGTGAGCAGTCTGAGCTTAATGATTCTGAGCTGACGACCGTAATTCAGGATATTTTTAATCCCTTGGTGTTTGATGTGCGGCCGGTTGAGAATTCCGTCTTCAACGCGAACGTGACGATTGAAATCGCGGCGAACGTAACTGATGATACTGCGGTGGACAAGGTGATTGCGAATATCACGTTCCCTAATGGGACGATTCAGTCTGTTAATTTGACACTTGTTTCCGGTACGAATAAGTACAACAGCTCTGTTGTGACGCAGGCTGTTTCAGGACGTTATAATGTGTCTTTCTTTGCGAATGATACTGTTGGGAATGTCAATTCTACCGAGACTACATTTTTCAGGATAGCGGCTGATGACGACATTCCGCAGGTGGAATTTGTGGGCCCAACGCCTACGAATGACACTGTGACGACTAACACGTCATTGACGGTGAACGTTAGTGTTATTGAGCAGAATTTGGATGTCGCGTTCATAGAGTTCAATGGGTCTAGAACGAACTTCACGGCTCCGGTTAGGAATGCGCAGAATACTACTACTCTTACATTTATTACAACGGGTGCCGCTCAGACCCACACTGTGCCGATTCCAGAGAACGTGTCTCATGCGAATCTGACTGTGCGTTTCACAATTTCCTCCGGTTCATTTGATGTTTTAGTGAATGGTGTGAGTGTTGGTACGATATCGACTTCAGATACATCTCCAAAGAATTTCACCGACATAGAAGAGTTGTTGATCGAAGGCAGTAATAATGTTACTTACGATCCTCCAGTTTTGACAACGGGCAGCATTTTGAGCTCCAATATAACCTATGTTCCGCTCAGTAATTTCTTTTCGATCAATGTGACTGGTCTTGCAGAGGGTGTTCACAATTATTTCGCCGGGGCGAATGACACGTTTGGAAATAGCGTTCAGACGTCGAACAGGACGTTTATAGTTGATTTGACAAATCCGAACATCAGTTTTGTGGATCCAACTGACGCGTCAGGTGCTTTGCTTGGAAGAAGGAATATCCTTGTGAACGTAAGCGTGAATGATTCGAATATTGGAAACATCACTGTTCGCTTGTTCAATTCGTCGGGAAGTTCTATTAATGAGATGGTTTCGAATTCCTCGCCGTTTTTCGTTAATTTCACGGGCTTGGCTGATGGTTTGTACTTCTTTAACGCGACTGCGTTTGATAGGGTTGGCCATCAGAATAGCACTGAGACGAGAAATGTCACGATAGATGCTACGGGTCCGTTGGTGTTTGACACAAGGCCAATTGAGAATAGCACGTTCAACCACTCTGTGACGATTGAGATTTCAGCGAACGTGACAGATGTGAGTAATGTGAGTGTTGTGTTTGCTAATGTGTCTTTCCCGAATGGCACTGTTCAGCAGGTGAATTTGACGCAAGTGGTTGCGACTGATAAGTATAACGCGTCATTTACAACTCCTTTGCTTGCAGGTCTCTTTAATGTCACGTTTGTCGCGAACGATTCTCTTGGCAATGTGAATAGTACTGTTCGTACGAACTTTACCGTGATTGCTTTATCGCCTGATATTTTGACTATCAAGCAGGATTCGCCTGATCCGGTTACAAAGGGGGCGTTGTTGAATTACACGATAATTTTGAACAATACTGGTGATGATGTCGCGGTGAATGTTTCAGTCGTAGATAATTATCCTGCGAATGTCACTTTCGTCAGTGCGGCTCCATCTCCAATTTCAGGCAACAATACTTTTAGTGTTGGAAATCTCTCTGTGGGCGCGGTGTTTAGGATCAACATAACTGTTCGCGTGAATGATTCCTTGTCCAATGGGAGTATTTTGAATAATTTTGTGAATGTGACTTTCGCGAATAGTTCTGGCCAAATTGCGGTTTCATCCGCTTTTGAACTGACGACAGTTTTGGGTTTCCCTGAGCTTTCTGTTGACAAGCTTGATAATCCTGATCCGGTGGTGAACGGTTCGCTTTTGGTCTACGCGGTAGAGGTGAACAATACTGGCGATGATGACGCGTTCAACGTGACCGTGCTTGAGGAGTATCCAAGCGGTGTTGCTTTCGTGAGTTCTTCGCCTTTGCCGGTGAGCGCGAACGCGACGTTCAGCGTAGGGAATCTTTCGCCTAATGCTTCATTTAGGGTGAATATCACTGTGAACGTGAGTTCTGCGATAGTGAACGGTACGTTGATTAACAATACGGTTAATGTGACGTTCGCGAACTTTTCTGGGCAAACAATCACGGTTAACGTGAATGAGTCCACGACTGTTGTGAACACTACTGATGTTATTGCGCCGAATGTGACTATTCTTTCCCCTGCGAACGCAACGAATGTGACTATCAATGGCTCAGTGAATATTTCCGCCAACGTGTCTGATGATATTTCGATTTCGCTTGTTGAAGCGAGGGTCACATTGCCAAATGGCACAGTGCAGGTTGTTCCAATGTCAGTCAGCGGTAGCATCTATAGCGTTATCTTCACGAATTTGACGCAGAAGGGAACGTATAACATCACTGTTCGCGCGGTGGACTTGTCAGGCAATGTGAACGATAGTTCGCAGGCAAACTTCAACAGGATAACTGTTGAGAACAGGGTGCTTGATGTTGTCGATGAGGATGTGAATGTCGTAAACTTCACAGAGTCTGTTATTTCAAATGTGTCTGGCATTTTGACGATTGGCGTTTCGTTCGCGAACAGTTCTATCATTAATATGACTGTGTTCACGCATAACTCTTCAAGTCCTTTCAACGTGATTAGATTTGCGAACAGTACTGAAGATGCCGGGCGTTTCGCGAATGTATTCGCGATAGATTTGTCTGATTTAAGCCTCTCTGTTGCAAACGTGTCTGCAACAGCAGTAGGTAATACTTTGTATAAGTGTCTCAATTTCACTTTCGCGAACGTTACGTGCAATGATAACTATGATTTCTTGCAATCGTTGACTGCTGGACAGAATTACACATTCACGCTTAACGCGACGGATCCTGGTTTTGGTGATTCGAGTCCGGATAATGGCACTCCTGATGCAGGCGAGTATGTGGCGTTCGATGAGGGCTTTAGTTCGACTGTGAATACTTTCACGGCAACGCAGGTCAATGACGCAGTGTATTTCGCGGTTAGAAGGAGCAATGGTGGCGGCGCGAATGCTGATCTTGAGGCGTATTTGAACTTGAGTTATAACTTGTCGAATTTGACAGTTCAGGGAGCGAACGCTTCCAAGATGAACAATTTCACGTTTGTTCTTGAGCATTGTTTCAATTCTGATGTGGCAGGACCGTTCACGTGCGGAGGCGCGGCTCCTGGCGGTACGATAGAGGACCCGCTCGGAATAGACTTGTTTAACTGGTCGTCTGGTCAGTACGTGAGGGTTGGGACTTATAATGGGAGTTCGGTTAATGAGGGGAACGCGTCTGTGTTTGTAGAGCAGGGTTTTGCCGATTTTGTCAATTCAACGACAAGCTTTGTGAATATTCGTTACGCGGTTAATGTGACTATTGTGACGCTTGGCAATGATGCCGCGTTCGGCGCGGATTATGCTCCGCTTACAGTGTCATTTGATTTAACGCCTCCGAACGTGACAGCGTTGATTCCTGTTGCGAACAGCTTATTCAACACTCTAACTACTATAGAGGTAGCGGCTAATGTGACTGATGACGTCGCAGTGGGAACTGTGATTGCGAATATAACTTTCCCGAACGGTACTATCCAGCAGCTTGCGCTAAGCCAGGTGGGCTTGACTCAAAAGTATAACGCTTCTTTCACGATTCCTGATCTTGCGGGTCTTTATAACATAACGATTGTCGCGAATGACTCGGTTGGTAATGTGAATGCGAGCGAGCGCACGAATTTCACCGCGGTTATTGTCACTCCGACAATCCTGACTTCGAAGATAGATACGCCTGATCCGGTGGTAAGGGGCAATCAGCTCAACTATTCTATACTTATCAACAATACGGGTAACGCTACTGCGGTGAATGTCACAGTGATAGAGACTTATCCGTCGCAGGTTGTGTTCCATAATTCCTCTCCTGCGCCGACTTCGGGTAATGATACTTTCTTTTTGGGCAACTTGTCCGCGAACCAGTTTGCCACGATAAATATCACTGTGAACGTGAGCGCGAACGTGAGCAATGGGACGATTCTTGTGAATTTGTATAATGTGAGCTTCATTAATTCGACGAACGCAACGCTGTTTGTGACGAATAGCACGAACACGACTGTTTTGGGAAGTCCTAACGTCTCTGTTATGAAGATTGATTTGCCTGATCCTGTTTTCAGGGGGGCGCAGTTGTTCTATCAGGTTTTGGTGAACAATACTGGCGATGATGATGCGTTCAACGTGACTCTTGTTGAGGATTATCCTGCAGGGGTTATTTTCGATAGCGCATCTCCTGCTCCTACTAGCGGGAATAATACGTTCGCTCTTGGGAATTTCAGTCCGAATCAGTCTATTTTAATCAATATCACTATGAATGTGAGCAGCGTTCTTGCGAACTGGACGCTACTGAACAATACTGTTAATGTGTCTTTCGCTAACGTGTCCGGCCAGGTGTTGACGGTGAACGCCACTCAGCAGACAACTGTGATTTCGGGCGCGGCTCCGTCTATTTTGCTTGTTGCGCCTGCGAACGCTTCGAATACGACTTCGACATCAGTCAATTTCAGCTTCAATGCGACTGATGACTCATCGCTTCTGCTCAATTGTTCTTTGAACATAAATGGCACTCTTAACGCGACGAATTCGACTGTTCAAAATGATACGGTTACGAATTTCACGGTTGTCGGATTCTCGCAGGGGCTAAGACAGTGGAATGTCTTCTGTCTGGATTCCTCATCTAATACGAACACTAGCGAGAATCGATCGTTCACTATAGATTTCACTCCTCCTGATTTCAACAGCTTGCTGTTATCGCCAAACGATAGCGCAGGGCAGGATCCTGGGGTGCAGATGAATTTCACGGCAAACGTGACTGATAATTTCACAAGTGTTGACGCTGTTGTGTTGCACATATTGTTGAATGGGACTTCCTTGGTGAATATCAGTATGACTCCGAACGGAACAGATTTGTTCAATGCTTCGTTCACGCCTATTGTCGCGGGTAATTACAGTGCGTTCTTGACTGCAAATGATACGTTGGGGAACAATGCCGCTTCGAATCTTACAAATTTCACTGTTGAGTTTGAGCGTACTTGGGATAGGAGTCCTACGACGTTGGGTGCTTTCAGCGGTCCTGCGGGTCAAAACATAACGCTGGGGACTATAACGGTCACAAATACTGGTGATTTCAATTTGACTTTCGTGTTCAATTCGTCATTTAATGATACTTTTTTCAACGAGACGAATTTCACTTTGGTGCCTGGAGCTGTGCGACTTATAGAAGTTAATGCGACGGTGCCGTCCACTGTGGGTGTGTTTTTCCACAACGTGACAATCTCTGCATCGCCAAATGCCACGCCTGATGCGCGTAATGTGAGTTTCATAATTAACACGGTTGATGATGCGTTCTTGTTTGCGGAGTTTCTGACTATTCCTGCATCAGTGACGCAGGGACAAGTCGGGGTGACGATTACTGCGAGGGTGACGAATGCGGGGTCGAGGAATGCTTCGAACGTGACGCTAAATATAACTTTGCCTGCTGATTGGGTGTTGACGAGCGGAACGCTTTCAAGGGATATTGGAGAGATGGGTCCGAATGAAAGCGACGGTAGTACTATTACTGTCACTATCTTGTCCAATGCGACGACTGGCTTGCAGAATGTCAGCACGATTGCGGATGGTTTCAACGCTTCGAATGTCTCGTTATCATCCATTAATCAGACTGCCGGCACGACAGAACAGGTCAATGTTCTCTCCGCAGGAGGCGGCGGTGGTGGAGGAGGCGGTGGTGGAGGCGGTGCAGGCGGTGGTGCTGGAGCTGGTGGTGGAGGAGGCGGTGCTGGTGCAGGTCCAAGTCCTGGAACTTTCGTAAAGACTTACTTTGAGAAAGCTGCGCTGTTTACCAATGAGACTATCAATGTGGTGCGCGGGGAGCGTATTATTTTCCCGCTGGAGGTTACGAACGTGTATAATAGTTCGTTCATCCGTTTAGTGAATCTTTCAGTGATTGGCTATCTTGATAAGTACGTATACTGGTCGCCTTTGTATTTGTCCAATATCCAGTATGGGGATACCAAAGCGTTCGGGGTGGAGCTTTCAGCTCCTGCGTATGCGAATAGGTCATCGCTCAATGTCACTTTTATCATAACGTCTTTGCTCGAGGGCGCGGGTGTTGAGTACAGGGGAGGAATACTGTATTCCGCGAAGTTCACAAAGACTGTTTTGGAATACAAGACTGTTACGTTGAACATTTATGAGATGAGCCCAATTGAGGCAGAGCGCCTTGTTACAGATGTTGAGAGTTTGTACGCGCAGGTTGTGGCGCTTAACTATCCTACATTGCGCGCTGATGTGTTGAAGAAACTGCTTGAGGAGGCGTTCGTTTCAGAGGGCTTTGGAGAAGTAGGATTCCTTGCGGGCAAGCTTAAGCTGCTGCTGGAGAATGAGCTTGAAGCGGGCAGGATGATTGAGTCGGTAAAAGAGCAGATAGCGCAGGCGAAGGCGAAAGGTCTTGATGTTTCTGAGACGCAGGCCGTTCTTAAGCTTGCAGTCAAGGCATTTGAGCGTGAGGACTTTGATGGGTCGCTTAAATATTCGGGCGAAGCGTTGAATGTCCAGTCTATAGAAGTTGAGCAGGCGTTCAATTTGGCGTATTTCATCAAAGATTATTGGTGGGCGATTCTATTGGTTATCGCAGTGGCGTCTCCTGCTGTTTACGCGGCGTATAGGAGATTCGCGATAGTCTATATAGCGCATATGCTTGAGGTTTTCACTAAAGAATTCATATCCGTTCAGCGTTTGATGCGTGAAGTTCAGGAGAAATATTTTGTGAAGAAAGAGATAGTTTCTCCTGAGTATTACAAGTCGATGAATCAGTTGGAGCGCAGGTTGAATAAGATATCTTCTGAGATGTCAAGGCTGCGTTCTGCGCGTGCGAGAATTGCTAGCAAGACGGTCGCGTTTGAGCTTGAGACTAAAGAGCGTGAGCGTATTGTTCAGATGATTAAGAAGGTTCAGACTGCGTACTTTGTTGAGCGAACGATGTCTCGGGGAAGATATTTTGCTTCGGTTGAGGAGTTGGAAAAGCTTTTAACCGAGGCAGACGCACATATTGTTATGGCGAAGAAGAGGTTGAAGAAGTGAGGCGTTCAATTCTTTTTAGGCTGGCATTTCTGGTGTTATTGGCAATGAACGTTCAGGGCGCGGTGTATGCTGATGCAAAGGATGCGTACTTTAATGCGAGTTTGGATGTTGAGCAGTTGAAGGGCGCGGGATTGCCGTATGAGTCGCTTGAGGATGCGCTTTTGCAGATGGATGGCGCGCTTAAGGGCAAGGATCCTGTTTTGCTTTTTCAAACCGCGCTTTCGCTTAATGAGACGGATGAGGGCCGGCCTCTTGCTGAACGATATTTTGCTTTGCTGGATGAAGCTAGCCGTTCTGGTTTGAGGCCTGGGCAGAATTTTTCGTTTGTGATTGAGCGGGCGCAGTGGATAGCTAATAAGAAGCAGAGCGCGTTCGATGCTAATGATGCATTGGTTGGCTTTTTAGATGAGCTCGAGCAGGTGAATGAGACTGTGAATCTTTCACGGGTTGATTTCTTGCTTGAAGAAGCCAAGAATGCGTTTGAAGTTGAACGTTTTGAGGAGGTTCCATCTTTGGTGGGTGATGCGCGTGAAGAGCTTGATTTGGCGTTGCTTGCGGCTGCTCGTGAGCGCGCGCTTGTTCGTTTGGCGAGGAGGAATGTCGTTTCGTATGTTCAGGACCATTTTAAGGGTGTTTTGATGTCGCTCGCGGTTTTGTTTTTGCTCGTAGTGTGGGCGTATCTTGAAGGGCGTGTTTTGTTCGCTAAAAACAAGTTGCGTTTCATTCATGAGCAGCTTAAAGTCGCTCAGCGCATGTTGGTTAATGCTCAAAAGGAGTATTATGGCGGCTCTATCGGCAGGGTTAATTATCATAATCAGATGGAATCTCAACGGCAGAAGATTCGTTCATTGAAGGGTTCTGTTGGCGGTTGGGAGCAGATGTTGTCAAAATATAAGAAGTCATCTGTGATAGGCAGGTTCCGGCGCTAAATGGACGTGAACACTTCTTGTTCTGGATAGACTATGATTCCGTCCTCTGCGTTGATTTGCAGGGCGACTATTTTTTTCTTGAATCCGGACCCTCTCATTTTGAGCACTTCGAATGCGCTTTCGCGTACGTTTCCGTGGCGTACGTTGTAGAAGATGAGTACGCCGTCTGCGAGGAATTCTTCAGCGCCTGAAACGCTCAATTTTTGGGTTGGATCGGGCGTTTCTGATATTAGAAAGCTTGTGGCTGTTGTTTCGTGCAGTAGGGTGAATAGTTGTTCTATGTAGAGGCGGTAGCTTTCTTCTTTGCCGAATAGCGCTGCCGCGATGGCTGAGAGCGAGTCGACCGCGACGCGGTCCGGTTCGAATGAATTTGGTATGAGCAGCGGTTTAAGGTCTATTAAGAGCTCGCCCTTTGCTTGTTCGAGCATGGCGTCGATTTGTCGTGTTATGTCGATGGGGCTGAATTTTTTTATGAGGAATTTTCCTTTTCGTTCAAGTTCTTCGATATCGTGCATTCCGAAGTCTTTCATGTGGCTTTTGAGCCGGTCAGGCGATTCTTCGAGGGTTATGTAGAATACTTTTTCTCCTGCTTTTGCCGCTTGATATAGTGTTTGAAGGCAGAAGATTGTTTTTCCGCTTCCGGGGCCTCCTACGACGAGAACTGAGCTTCCTTTTGGGATTCCTAGCGTGAAGAGTTCATCTATTCCTGGAACGCCTGTGCCTATGTAATCGCCTCCGGTGATGGGTATTTTTTGTTCGCGTTTAGGTTCTGCGATGTTTTGTTGCAGTTTCTTTTTGATGTCTTCAAAGCTTGAAGGTTCGGCTGTTTCTTGGGCAGGATGAGTCTGTTTTGTTTTTTGTTCGCGTTTGTGTTCTGCTGGGTTTTTGTGAAGTTTTGTTTTGATGTCTTCGATGCTTGAATGTTCGGCCGTTTTTTGTGGTTGTGCTGTTGGTTTTGTTTTATGTTTGCGCTCGTGTTTTGGTTCTGCGGGGTTTTGTTGGATTTTTAGTTTGATGTCTTCAGCGCTGGTTTGTTCAGATAAGTCCGCATCGCTGTTTTCTTGTTCTTTCATTGTGGCTTTTTATTGGTTTTTTTGATAAGTTATGGTGGCATCGACAAATGTGCCAAGCGTCCTTATCATTGCTTTATTGTCTGAGTTTTCTACCGCGATTAGTATTAGCTTGCATTTGGCTTCGCCGCATTGGTATGAGATTGATTTGATGAATTTCTTGACGTTGTTGACATCTGCATAAGTGATTAGGTCGGTCACGCTGTCGAATATTAGGTATTTGAATGGGAATTCTAGGTGTTTTTTGAGTACTATGGCAAGTTCGGTGAGGGATTCTGGCGAGCTTATGTATGTGCAGTCTTGGGTGCTTTCGACGTCTTTGATGGTCCTTGTGATGGCGTCGATGAATTTGACGTTTTTAAGGGGAACGCCGTTTTTCTTGAAAAAGTCGCCAAGTGAGCTGCATGTTTTGTTGAACGTGACGTAGCAGCATAGGTCTTGAGTCGCTATTTTGAGTGTGTCTTTTAGTGTTGCTTTGTATGTGGATTCATCTGATATGATGATCATGGTGCCGTTTTCCGCTATCTGATTTGCTAAGCTCATGTTGCGTGCATCTTTATTCGTTTTACTAGTTCGTTGATTTCGAATGGTTTTTGTATGAAGTCGACGACGTTTCCTTGTCCCATCAGTTCTTCTTTTTCAGCGTCTGCCATGCGTACGACTGTGAGGAAGATTGTTTTTATGTTTTTGACTTTTTTTACTATGTCTTTGACTGGGGTTCCTGGCATCATGATATCTAATATGATAAGGTCTGGTGTCATATTTTGGAGTTTTTTGATGCAGTCATCTCCGTTGACGGCGGTCTTTACTACAAATCCTTGATTGCGAAGGAGTGCCGCGACTGTTTTTCGAATGTCCGGCTCGTCATCGACAACAAGAATGGTTTTCATGCTTTCCTCTTTTATTTGTGAGAAGCCGTGTTGTTTTATAAATGTTGTGCACGGGCGGTTTATAAAGAAATTAGCGTTCGAGGCTTTCGAGCCAGATGTCGTAATCGTTCAGTGTTAATATGACGTGTTGCGGAAGTTGCGCTATGTGCGCGCTTACTGGTGAATTTTGTTGTCCGTTGTATGTGTGGGTGTCTTCTAGTTGGTATGTGTGTCGTCGAAGCAGCATTCCGTCTTCAGTGACTTCATCGATCACTGCGGGTATGTTTTTGTTGTCGAATCGGAAGATGACTTGCGAAGGGACTTCTTTGGAAAGGATGTAGCTGTTCTGGTGGGGGACGAATTCCATGTGCGGTCGTTCGACGCTTGTGTAGTGGATGGATAGGCTTGATTTTATCGCGCCTCCGGGTGTTGGCAGGTCTCGTTCAGTGATGTCTATTGCGAGCGGTTGTTCGTTTGAGTATCTTTGCATCCATTCAATTGGGCTTTCAACGTAGAATGCGAAATAGAGTCCGGGGGTTGCCCAGTCTGCAAGTCCTGTGAAGTATCGGTGTAGTTGTGTTGGGATTCGTGCAAAGTCAAGGAGTTTGTTTCTATCGAGGTTTAATTGGAATAGTCCTGCCTGATAGTTCATTGGGTCGCTTTCGACTTCGTAGCTGTTTCGTGGTGCATCTATGTGGTATTTGTGTCTTTGCCACCAGCGGTCAGGTATGTCTGATAAGTATAGGAAAGTTTGATTGCTGCTGACGTTCCAGTATAAGAGTCCGGGGAGGGTGAATGGGTGTTCTTTCCATTCTCCTGTGCTTCTCATTTCGTTTGATGCGTATATTGTGTATTGTCCGTCGTTGAACCAGTATGCTGATGGCGCCTTGTCAAGGAGGCGCTGCATTATTGTTTCGGTTGGCATAGGCGTCTCTTTAGTTTCTTTGACATTTACCTCTTCAATATGTACTGTTGCGGCTGGTGCCGTGATATATGCTACTTCGTGCACTTGTTGTATTTGTGCGGGAAGACGTATGGTTCTTTGCGGGCATAGGTGCGCTGGGGCTATCGTGCCGTCTGCGCATTCCACTAAGTCATAGACTGCTGCGGGGGCGAGCATTTGGCTTGAGCATGCAGAAAGGAGGATGAGCAATGTTATTGCGAGTCGATTCATGTCGTATCGGGTATTGCTATTATCCCTCAATATATAAAAGTTACCTTTTACTATACTAGTATCCAGAATAACTAAATTAATAAATGTGTGGCGATTTTCTGCAGTTATGAAGCCCGCCTCGGTTCTTATTGCTCTTCAGGTGCTTATTTTTGCGGTGTATTCTTTGGTGACTGTTGGTTTTCAGGAAAACGAGAGTGTTTTGTTGATTACTGGCGACGTTGCATTTGTTTTGCTGGCATTTAATGCTGCGCTTATCGCTTTTATCGCATTTTTGAATGTTCCAAGAGCTCAAGAGAGGCTCGGGTGGTTGTTGACGGCTGTTGCGTTTTCGTCTTTTGCCGTCGGTGATTTTATTTGGGCATATTTTGAATTGGTGAAGGGTGTTGAAGTTCCTGTCGGTTCTTGGCCTGATGTGTTTTGGACGGTAGCGTACGTTGTTTGGGCTGGCGCGCTGGCTTGTTGTATGATGTCGATGTTCTTCAAATCGCGTGTGGCCGTTGCAGGCGCGATTGGAGTTTCGTTTATCGCGCTTGTTTCATTCATTTTCTATGCATTTAAATTCGCGCAGGGTTTAGGGCATGGTTTTGAAGATATTGTGAATACGTCGTATATAGTTTACGATATTATTTTACTTTCAGGTGTGTCGCTTTTGATTGGGAGTTTGAGGAGCGTGAAAAATCCTTTAGTTAAGGTTTGGTTTTTGTTCGGTTCTGCAGTGCTTGTTCGGGTCGTTTTTGATTTTGGGTTTTTGGCGCTTGTGGCGGCTGATTCTTACTCGACGGGAAACTATGTTGATTTGTTGTATGGCGCATCTTATGTGCTTCTCGCGTTCGCAGCGTTTCAGAAGGTTCGTGTGACTGAATTTTTAAGAGGTGCGTTGTGGCGATCACGGTAGTTTCTGCGCAAAGTTCTAAGATTTCTTCATTGTTTGAGACTGAGCTGAAGTCGAGGAAAGGCAAAGGGATGGTCATCCTTCTTACTAGGCCTGCTTCTGTTGTGAAGGCGCGGTTAAAGCAGATGAATTCAAAGACTGAATTGTTGTTTATCGATACTGTTTCAAAGTTTGATTCGGAGTCTGTCGTTACTGCTCTTCCTGAGGATTTGACCGGGCTTAGTATCGCTATTACTGAGTGTTCAGGTGCGGTGAATTTTGTCGCGTTCGATTTCTTGAATGAACTAGTCACGTACAATTCTGTTGATTCAGTGGTTCGTTTTGTGAAGTTTATTTTGGCGAAACTGCGGGGGGTGGGTGTTGATTGTATTGTTTTCGTTTCTTCAGACGGGATTGATCCAAAGCTTTCAAGCGCGTTGAAACAGGTTGCGGATAAGGTTATCAAAAAGTGAGTTCTTGTTTAGTTGAGCGTTGAAATTTCGCGGTTTTTGTGGTTGGAACGCTAAATATCTAACATTGACGTTTTGATTATTGGAGTGCAGTAAATGGCCGTAATAAGCGAACATTTTAAAAATGGTTCTTTGATACCGTTTAACGGGCCCGTAGCTTAGCCTGGTAGAGCACTGGTCTTATAAGACCGCAAGCGGCACAAGAACAAAACCCGCTTGTCTAAGTTCACCAGTGGTCAGGAGTTCAAATCTCCTCGGGCCCACCTATTGGAGTCTAGCGTGAGCTTTATGCTTCAATTTTTTTAAGTATTTTTATCGTATGTTTTTTATAGTAATGCTGATTCAAATCGGTTGTGTTAAAGAACATATCTGGTGATGAGCGATGGGTCGTTGATGTTGTAAGAATTTTGGCTTTTATAGTGGGGCTTGTGGGTGTTGTAGTTATTTTTGGGTGGTTGTTTGATATTGCTTTTCTTAAGAGCGTGTTTCCTTGGCTGGTGGCTATGAAGTTTTCAACTGCGGTTGCTTTCTTTACTACTGGCGCATTATTATTTGGTTTGACTTTTTCGGATAAGGATGCTTCAAATATTGTTTCTTTTGGGTCTGCTGTCTTGTTGATTATTTTGATGGCTCCTTTTGTTTTTTCTCTGATTACTGGTTATTATACTGGGTTTGAGCAGTTTTTCGTTGAAGAGCCACAAGGAGCGGTGGATACTGTGGTTCTGGGAAGGCCCGCGTTTGTTACTATTGCCGCATTTAATCTGATAGCTTTTGTCGGCATAGTTTCTGCTTTGTCGATTAAGAACGTGAAAATAGTTTTGCGAATCAGCGGTGCAGCGCTTCTGGTGATGAGTGGTTCTGCTTTGCTGGGCTATATTTTTGGCGTGCCTATTTTGTATTACTATGTTGTTAGTGTTTCGACTGCGATTGCTTTGAACACGGCGGTATTATTTGGGCTTATTGGGGCGGCTTTCATGCTTTTGAGCAGAAAAGGCGCAGTTGAATTGATTAACAAGTAATATGGTCTGTTTGCCGTTTTTCCATCCGTCCCGCCATCAGCCTTCCTACCGTCTTTCGTACCTGCCGTCGTCCATCCTACCGTCCCGCCGTCATCCTGCTTCCAGCCGTCCTACCGTCTTCCTATTTTCCTGCGTATTTCTTTACTCGTTTGACTAAATCTTCAAGGTCGAATGGTTTTTGGATGAAGTCGACGATGTTGGCTTGTTTCATGAGTTCTTCTTTTTCCATGTCTGCCATGCGTACGACGCTGCAGAACGCTATTTTCGTGCCTTTTATCTTCTTGATGACTTCTTTGACTGGTGTTCCGGGCATCATTATGTCGAGCAGTATTAGGTCGGGTTTTAGCGTTTTTAGTTTTCGCAGGGCGTCATCGCCGTCTACTGCCGTTTCTACTTTGAATTTTTCGTGCTCGAGTATGGCTTTGACGGCGGTTCTTATGTCTGCTTCGTCATCGACGACTAGGATGGTTTTTTTGGAAAGTTTCGGCATGGTTTCACCTTTTTAGCGAAGTGTTCGGTTTTCGGTTTAAACTGTTTTTGTTACGTCTTCGCCAAACATCAAAACTTGCGTTTTATTTTTTTCTTTGATTGTTCTTAAAAGTTCATGGACGTATATTGTTTTTCCTTGTTTGGTTTGTTTTCTGAAGTTCGCAGAATATATTTTGTTTGGGTTTCGAAGGGCTTTTTTAAGTGTTTCGCGGACGGCTTTTCTATCTTCAGGATGGAATAAATCAAGCACGTTCCTGCCGACTAGTTCCTGATCGTCGTAGCCAAGATGCCTCGCGCCATGTTTGTTGACCTGCTGCACTATTCCTTTTTCGTCAAATACGAAATACATTCCTGGTGTTTGTTCGAATAGTTTTTGCGTGAAATATTCTTCTTTCGCAGGGCTTAGGTCTAAGTGTGTGCCTAAGAAGTAGACTGGTTTTTTTTGTTCATCGAATATCGTGTTGACTATGAGCATTACACTGACTAGTTTTCCATCTTTTCGCTTGTTTACGATTGCGCCTTCCCATGTGCCTTTTTTCGGATCAAGCAGGGTTTTCCACATTTTTTGATAGTATTGTTTGGATTGTTTTTTCGAACTGATCATGTTGGGATTTTTTCCAAGGACTTCCTTTTCAGTGTATCCGTAGATTTCTGTGAACGTCTTGTTTATTTTTACAATGCGTGGTTTTTGATCTTTGTAGTCCACGAGCATCATTGTTCTGGCAGAGATATCTACGCATTTTTCAAGTATGCTGATATGCTCTTTCATGCCGGTGACCATTTTTTGTTGTTTTTCCATTTGCACGAAAATTTCTTCTTTTGGAATGCCTACTCGTTGCACTGCGATTTTAAGTGAGATGAGGATTCGCCGCAGGCTTTGCGCGAGTTCGGTGAGTTCAGTGGATGAGTATTTTTCCGGGATGGCGATTTTGAAGTTTCCTTTGCTTATTTGGTCGACGTTTGATGATATTGTGTGTAGCGGTTTTGTGATAGTGTAGTGGATGCTTATGCCTGCGATTGTTATGATGGCGAGTGCTAGGAGTGTGAGCAATGTCAGTTTTGTGTGAAGTTTGATAAGATCCGGTGAAAGAGTTTCAAGAGGCCGTTCGACAATGACTGTCCAATCTGCGGGTTCAAGGGTGCTTCCTTTTCTGGTGTATCCAAAGCTCATGAGGCTGTTTTCATAGATGGTGTTGGTTGGTCGTGTTTTTTTGATATCTGAAAAGAGAGTTCCGGGTATTTTTTGCATGAAGCTGTGGGGTTTTGTAGAGTGTATGATGCTTCCATCTTTATCGATGAGTGTTATGACTGAGCCTTGCGGGAAATAGCTGATTATGGTGTCGATCACATCAGTGAAGTCTTTAAGATCGAGCAGTATTTTCAGAACTCCTAGAGGTTCATCGGAGTCTATTCTGATCGCGATTTCTGTTGTGTGCTTTTGAGCGCTTAAATCATATGTTATGTCGCTGATGTATATCTTGTTTTTCATGGCTTCTTGCCACCAAATTTCATCATTTTGCCCGTAATCTGTAGTTTTTTCACTTAATGCCGCCACTGCTCCGTATTTGTTTGTCACGAATATTTCTGCGATAGCTCTTGAATATTGCTTTTGTCCTTCCGTGCTGAGCGTGTAGAATTTTTGTGAGATTGGATTTTGAAGGAGTTCTTGTACTAATTCGTTGTTTTTTCCCAAGACCCATTCGCTGTCTCGTTGGTCGATTAACGCGGCGAAATCTATTTGTTCGAATTCTTTGTTTGACCGTTCTAAAAGCGTTGATATTCCTTCATCAGTGCTGATGAGCTTGAATTGTTCTATTCGAAGGGTCAATCGTCTTTCCATTATTGATACGACAGTTTGTGCGAGGGCGTTTGTTGACTCTTTGCTGGATTCGATTGCTGTCGATTCTGCGGATTGCAGTGTGCTGTATTGGTTTAGAGCCATGAGGCCTGCGATGATTGCGATGCTCGCAAAGAGCAGGGTGGTCAGTTTCACTGTTTTCCTCTTTTGCTTAACATGTAGAATGCGGTTGCTGAACAGGCATATCCGATTAAGTAGCCGGTATCTGAGTATGGCACGAGCCATTCTGCCGGTTGGGCTTCGGCTGAAAAGTATAATAGGTCGCCGAGAAAATCAAAGACAAATCCTGCTGCAAGAATTAAGAAGGGCGTGGAAATGTTTGTTTTTTGGAACCATTTGGCTGCCGTTCCCGAAACTATCATGAGTATCAGGCTTGCTATTGGGTAGACGTAGATGAAGAAGGGATTTGTTTCTTCAGGTATTGTTCCGACAAGATTAGTCAGGATGAAGATGAGGACAAATAATGCTGCGGTGATGGTCGCGGCGAGTTTGAGTGTTTCTTCAAAAAGCTCTTTTGTCTTGGTGAATGCGTAGATGCATATGCCTGTGAATCCGGGAATTGTGAATAGGTAGCCGATTATCCAAAAGAGGTCTGAAAGACTTCCCGGTTCTGATTCTTCGAAATACTGTATGTATGTGTACGTGAATTCCGCCGCGGTCCATATGAGAAATCCCGTGGTGATGATGAAAATGAGGGCGCGTATGCGTTCAGTGACGTCGGTTGTTTTTTTCTTTTTCAGGTTGAAGAATGTTCGAAGACAGAATACGAAGGTAAGAGCGGCAAAAATAAGTGTTAATACTGTGATGATTGTTTCTATATCTGCCATGGGTCACCTCTTGAATGCCTTTGCTATCTGGCTAATTGATTGTCTTGTTGGTTTAAATATGTTTTTGATTGAGTGTTTGAAGGTGATGGCGTCTGTTTCAGGCAGGATTCCTTGTTGTTCAAGGGTTCTTATGTATTTTGTGATCGTGGCGTATTCGATTCCCTGCGGTTTTAGCCGATCAAATTCGGCGATTCCGAGTGTTCCGAGCGCTTCTTTGAATGCGGCGTTCACTTGTTCTTCGATATCTTCTTTCAGGGAGAAGATGAGCTGGATCGGCTTTATTTCTTTGACTGGTTTTATGGGGAGTGTGAAAAAGAAGGTGGTTTGCTTGTTTGGCGTGCTCTCAAACCAGATGCGGCCGTTTTGGGTTTTTACGATTCCTTTGGAAATTGCAAGTCCGAGTCCTGTTCCTCCGTGTTCTCTTTGAAGTCCTCCGCCGCCTTGGTAGAATGGCTGGAAGATTTTTGATTGTTCTTCGGTGGGTATGCCTGATCCGCGATCTTTTACGGTGAAAAGGATGTAGCTTCCTGAGGTGCTCGCGCCGATTTCTATGGTTGCGTTCTGTTTGCTGAATTTGATTGCGTTGTTTATGAGGTTTCGGATTATTTGGCTGAGCCTGTCAGGGTCTGCATCTATTATTGGTAGCTTTCCTATGTTTGTAACGAATGATATGTTCTTTTCAGGAAGGAATGTTTTCATTAGCTGTATGTTGTCTTGTATTAGGTTGGAGATGTTTGTTTTCTTGAATTCGAACTTGAGCCGTCCTGCTTCTATTCTGGACACTTCAAGGAAGTCGATGATGATTTTATCCAGATGTTCTGCGTTTCGAATCACTATGTCTATGCTTTTTTTCTGTTTTTCAGAGAGTTTTCCAAAGTATCCTTTTGATAGCATTTGTAGTTGTGATTTCATGGGGGTCATTGGGGACCTTAGCTCGTGGCTTGTGATGCTTAAGAATCGGGTTTTGGCGGTATCTAGTCTGTTGCGTTCTTCTTCTACTGTGGACAGGATTTTTATTGTTTCGTTGAAATTAGTTGAGATTTCTTCAAGTTCATCGCCGGTTTTGATATCGATTCTTGTCTTGAAATTTCCTCTTTTGAGCTATCTTGTCGCATCGTGGATTTTGCCTATTGATTTTGTCAGTTTTTCAGTCATCGTTAAAAATAGGAATCCTGCGAGTATAACTAGGGTGAACCATCCTGTGTTTAGCAGCGCTAGTGTTTTAAGGTCGCGGGAGATTGAGTTTTGCATGTCTACTGTCATCTCTGATTCGAGTTCGAGCCAGTTTTGGATTGCAAAGCTCAATTGGTTTTTGTAGTCTCTGTACTGTTCGCCAAAGATTACATCGTGTCCTGCTTGAGGTCGATGCTGCTTGATTTGTTCGTATGCGAATCGTTCAAGGTTTACGAGTGAGTTGCTGTTTTTGATGATTTGATTCAGGTATTGGTTTGTTCGTTCTTTTTCTTTGCTGTCTCGTGTGCTTTTGGCGATGAGTTCGGGTATTTTCAGAAGGAGCAAATCTTGGAATTCTTTTAGGTGTGTTTCGTAGCTTTGCTCGTTTTGTAGTGCGTCTTCCCATCTTGCTGAAAGCGCATCATTGAGCGAGTCTCGTGTGTGGTCGGTGAACAGGGCATGGTAATGGATGATTTTTTGCACAGCTCTGTCCAGGGGGATTTCTGCTTGTTCGATTGTTTGGACTCGTTCTTTGATTGACACGTACTGGGTATAGTTCAAAACCAAGAAAAGCGCGGTGAGCGCGCAGAATAGAAGGAATACTAGTAGAAATCTGCGCCGCATTCTTCCAAAAAGTGCTTCTTTTAAAGTCACTATACGCTAAAGCTTCTGCCTACCTCTTTTTCAATAGAATATTAGCGCCTATTATTAAAAACCTATCGCATGATGGAACGGGTTAGTTCTTGGCGAAATGTTGGGTGTTTGTATAGAATATGGCTGCTGCGTTGTTTCTGAAGATGCCTGCTTTTTCTTTATCTAGGATTTTTCTTCTTTCAAGGTCGCTGATGTACGCTTCTATTTTTTCTTTGACAAGGGCGGTTTCTTTTAGTTCTTCGAATTCGGTTTTGCCTATTGGTCCTAGTAGTTCTTCGAAAAGTTCGGCTAGTTTGCGTTCGATGGTTTCTTTTGCTGAGAATAGGACTTTGATTGGTTTTATGTCTTTGACTGGTTCGAGTGGTAGGGTGAAGTAGAATGTGGCGCCTTGGCCGGTTTGGCTTTCAACCCAGATTTTTCCGTTTTGTGATAGGACTATTCCGCGTGATATTGCAAGGCCAAGGCCGACTCCTTTTCCTTCGCGGTAGATGGTTTGTTCTGCTTGGAAGAATGGTTCGAATAGTTTGAGCTGGTCTTTTTGGGAGATGCCGACTCCGTGGTCTTGGACGCTGAACAGCAGGTGGTCTTGGTGGAGCAGAGCTTTTATGGTGATGGTTCCGTTTTGCGGCGAGAATTTGATTGCGTTGCTGATTAGGTTTCGAAGTACTTGGCTTACTCTGTCAGGGTCGGTCTCTATGATTGGTAGTTTTCCGATATCTGCTTCAAGGGTGATTTTTTTCTCGGGCATGAATCCTTTCATGTATTCGATGGTTTCTTTTGCGACTTGGGCAAGGTCCGCTTTTTTGAATTCGAATTTGAGCCGCGCGGCTTCTATGCGTGATATTTCTAGGAAGTCTGCGATGATTTTGTCTAACCTGTCTGCGTTTCGGATGACCATGCTTACGCTTTCGAGTTGTTTTTGGGATAGTTTTCCGAAATATCCTTCTTCTAACATTTGAAGCTGTGCTTTCATTGGCGTCATTGGCGAGCGTAGTTCGTGGCTGGTTATGCTAAGGAATCGTGTTTTCGCGGAGTCTATTTGTTTTCGTTCATCGTCTATTTTTGATAGGACTTGGGTTGTTTTGTTGAATACGTCGGCTAGTTCTTGTAGTTCGTCTTTTGTTGATATGTTGGCGTGGGCGTTGAAGTTTCCAAGGGAGAGGGAATGAGCCGCGCTGTGCAGCTCTTGAAGGGGAGCGGTGATTCTTTTTGTGAGGCTCATGACGCAAAAGAGTGATATTGTTGAGCAGGCGAGCGCGAGCAGTATGACTAATGACAGGTTTTGTCTTCTTGTTTTTTGAAGGTGTTCGTCGCTGATTCCTATTCGCAGAATGCCATTTCCATATGTGAGCGGTTGGGTGAATTCGTATATGGTTTTATCAGGGGTCGTGGTTTCAGCTATGCTGGCGCCTGAAGGGGTGAATTTGACTTCCTGAGGAATGGCGGGGGGCGCTCCTATGTGTGATAACACGCGGCGGTCAGATGATAGTATGGTTATGTATTCGATTAAGGGTTGTGCTGAGTATGCGTCTTGCAGCGCGGTTTGCGCGCGCGGGTCGTTTCGGATGAGTAAATCCGAGGTTTCACGCGCAAGGGATAGAGAGAGGGCTGTTCCTTCGCGTTCAATTTCCCGTTTGTTTTCTTTTTCGAATAGCAGATACGAGCTTGCTATAGCGGTTGTTCCCATTAGGCTGATGATAAAAATCGCGCCTATTAGGAGTTTTGTGCGGATTTTCATTGTGTGTGTAGAAGGAAGATTGCTATTTAAACATTCGGAAAAAGCGTTTTGTCTTGTTTGTTCTATTGTGCGTGCGCTTTTAGGACGAGTGTGTTGTCGACAAACATGCAGCAGCGTGGTATCAGGGCTTCTTGTTCATCTAGTGCGTACAGTACTGCTTTTGTTTTTGTCTGCCGTATCTGGTTTATCAGTGTCAGGATGAATTTCTCGACGTTTTCTTTGCCTTGGTAGCTAAATAGGTTGGTTAGCGAGTCGAAGATGAAGTATTCTATGTCGTTTCTGAGCACGAGTGATATTGTGAGGCTAACTTCAGTTAGCGCTCCTGGCGAGATGAAGTAGCCAAGCTCTGTTTTTGAGGGCATTTCTCGTATGGATTTTGTTATGGAGTCTATGAAAATCATGTTGGATATGTCTATCTTATTTTTGGCGAAGAGTTGTTTGAGTGAGTCGACCGTTTTATTGAATGTGACGTAGCAGATTTTTTTTGGGCTGAGCAATCGTGCGAAGTCTACTATTGTTTTGTTGTATTCTATCCCGGGCATGAGAACGAGGTTTACCTGGTTGTCATTGATGCTGTTTAATACGTTCATCATGACACCAGTTTTTTTATCTTCGTTAGAAGTGTCTTGACATCGAATGGTTTTTGGATGAAGTCTACTATGTTTTTTGAGGATAGAAGCTCTTCTTTTTCAGCGTCGGACGTTCGAACGACGCTAAGGAACGCTATTTTGACTCCTTTTATTTTTTTGACGACTTCCTTGACAGGCGTGCCCGGCATCATGATGTCCATCAATATGAGGTCCGGTTTGCTTGTTTTGAGTTTTTCTAGGCAGTCATCGCCGTTCACAGCGATTATTGTTTCGTAGCCGTTGGCTTCGCACAGCGTTTTCACTGTGTCTCTGATGTCTTCTTCATCATCGACTATCATTATTGTTTTGTTTGGCTTTTTTTTAAGGGTCATAGTTGCTTCACGTTCTCTTTTTGTTGTTTTATCATTTGGTAGTTTTTAAGGGTTTCGTTGGTGTTTTTCCCAGTAATTTTATAAATGTGAGCGATTTTCGCTTGATTAAAAGAGGCGATGACATGGATGGAATAGAGATGCGTCCTGCTAATCCTAGCGATGCGGTAGGAATAGCGGAGTTGTACGGGCGGGTGTACGAAGGGAAGTATCCTTTAATAGAGTATATGGATTCAAACTTTATTAAGGGCGCGGTGGAATCTTCTGATTATGTGTGGTATCTAGCTAAAGCGGAAGGAGTGGTGGTGGGTTCCACGGTCGGTTCGATTTCCCGTTGGAATAATAGTTGTGAGCTTGGTAAGACTGTGGTCGAGCGGACTTCTCGTGGGAGAGGCATCGCGAGGGGTTTGTGCGAGTTGGTGCGTGAAGCTGCTCTTTCGTCGGGTGTTGATGTTCTTTGGGGTTCATTGCGTAATCTTGCCATGTATGAGATATCGAAGTGTGATGGGCTTAGCATGGTTGGGACATCCGGCGCTCATCGCGTGACTGACAGGGAGCTTCATTTGATAGGGCTTCGGCTTTCAGAGAACGCGAAGGAGAAGCGGGTTGCGGCGATTGCGCCTGAGTTGTACTCTATTCCGGGAGTTCAGTGTATTCTGGAGGCGATGTCTCTTGTGGGGCGTCCTTCAGGCGATTATCCGGCTGTTGCGATAGTGACACAGGGGATAAGTGCGAACGCTTTGTCGCAGGGATTTTATCACCCGCAGGATAGATGTTTCGTGCAGACTGGCGGGCGGATTATCGTTCCTGAGTATCACGAAGTGACGGTGCTTGCGGATAAGGTTCCGATTGTGATGGATGCGGTTTCGCAGGGGTTTGAGATTGTGGCGTTCCTGCCTGGTTGGTACGAAGAGGCAGGTCATAGATATGATTGTGTTCGTCTTGCAAAGTTTTATGTTCAGGCGAAGGTTCAAGACCTGCGTTTGGAACAGATAGCTGATCAGATATTGAGGGGGTTTCGCCTTGAGAATTCTCCTTCAATGCCTATACCCTATACTGATGTAAGGAATGCGCGATAAGACCCGCTTGTGACGTAAGCGCCTAAGATGATTTGGGCGAGCTTGTCGGTTCTGTTAATGTGTCTGATGCGCGCATTGCCTTCTTGGACATGGTCTATGTCGAGCACGCCGTGTGAATTGATGAACTGCAATGCTTTTTCGATGTTTTGTATGCCGCTCACACGCAGTGCGTTTTCAAGTTTTGGAGCGTTGAGGATGGAGAGGTGTTCGAGGATTCCTTTCGCTCCGAGTATCGCGTAAGGGTGTTGATTCGCGTTCGTGACGAAGAATCGTTTGTATTCTTGCATGCTCCAAGGTTCAGGGGCGTTCATGATGTCATTTGGCGCGTTAAGTGCTTGTAGGCCTTGTGTTGCCCATACTTCATGACCGTAGTTCCCTTTCGAGTCTATCTCTTCTTCTTTGTAATGGAGGAACGCGCAGCTCCAGGTTTTGTCTTCATCATCTCCATCCCGTAAAGCCGCGCCTGCGGCTGCGAGCATGGGTGCGGTTTGGCGTACGTATTGTTCTGTCATTTTGAGCCATCGGCAGTACGCATGAGTTAGTTCTGTTACTGAGTGTGTGTTGGTTTTTTTGTATAGAAGCGCGCCGATTATGTGATGGGTGTGAAGTGCTTGGTCGAGTGAATCTGCTTCGCGTGCGAATGTTGTGATGACATCATCAGGTGTGATTTCTTTCATTAGTGCATTGCATTTGCGCCGGTTTTTAATTGTTTCGGGAGTTTTTTTAATCGGTTGTTTGGCGCGTGCTGACAAATATTTAAATAGGTGGGGTGATGATTGTGTGTGAGGTGATTGTATGGCTCATATTCCTTTGATTTGTTATGCGATTCAGGGTCAAAGTCCTGTTCTTAGCGGGATGATGCTCGATAATGGTCTTGCGCTTCTTGCGGCAGAGCTTCTTGAGGCGGGGCATAAGCCGATGATTTTCGACTATAATACGGTGGGTTCTATAGAGCATATTGCGCGTTTGGGTAAAGAGCATTTTTTAGAGTCGATAATCTCAGAGCTTGCAGGTTATGTTGAGAAGCACGAAGTGAAAAGTGCGGGCATGAAGCTTTATGCTAATGGGTTCGCTGATTCGGTTCACATTGCTCATGAGCTTAAGCGGCGTTATCCTAAGTTGATTTTGGTCGCGGGGGGACCGCAGGTTGGCTGGTTTGGTCGGGCGATTTTTGAGTATGGACAGCAGGTATTCGGCGATGATGTTTTTGATGCGCTCGTTCCTGGAGAAGGTGATGCGAGTGTGGTGGCAATGGCGGATGGTGCGCCGCCAAGTGGGATTCCTGGCGCCTTTTTTCGCGATGAAGCGGGAAAGATTCAGAAGACCGCGGTAAAGGAAATGTGTGATTTGGATAGTCTTCCATTCCCGGTGTATATTGATGCGGTCTATCCTGCGGTTCGCGAGAAAGTGACTATTCCGGTGGTTGAAGATACGCGTAATTGTGATTGGAGGAAGTGCTCGTTTTGTATTCATCCGCGCATTGGTGGTACGTTTAGACAAAAGAGCGTGCCTGCGATTGTTAGGGAGATAAAGCACAATAGGGATGAGTACGGATTTCGTTTTTTTAGGCTTGGTGGTCCGGACCCTGTTCCGGCATACGTGACGCAGGTTGCGAAGAATATTCCACTCGATTGTAAGTTTAGTGTGTTTGGGCGTGCTGATGGGCAGGGGTATGACTTGGATCTTCTCGCGGATAAGTTGGAAGGAGGTATTTTCATTGGGCTTGAGTCTGCGGATGAAGGGATGCTTAAAAGTATGCTCAAGACGTATGATCCTGCTGCGTATCTTGCGAATGCGAGGCGGATGATTAAGGCGTTTAAAGAAAAGGGTTTGCCGACTGTTGTGTCGTGTATTATTCCTTCGGCGAATGATACGACTCAAAGTATGGAGCGTACATTCGATTTTTTGGTTGAGACTCAGCCTGATTTTGCGCCGTGCCTTCCGATGATGCCGATGCCTGGAACGCCGCTTGCGCGTAAAGGTGAGCTTGCAGGAGTTAAGATGGAGGAGGGATACGAGTTGAAGTTGATGCGTTATGAGCTTGATTTGTTAAGGCCGAGTAGCGAGTGGCCGTCCCCTCCATGGACGTTGAATGTGGACGGTAGATGGGCGGAGAATCCGTTTTTGTTGAATGCGAAATTTAGGGAGAGATTGCTTCAGCATGGTCTTGCTCCATTTAGTGACGAAGTTGTGTTGATGGCCGCGCTTTATCATGGTGAATTGAGCAAGGATCAGGTTGTGCGAAGACAGCAGTGCCATGTTTTTTACGATCAGTGGAGGAATGCGCTGCAAAAGAAGGATGTTGCTGCGTTGCGTCAGACTATTTCGAGAGTTAATGGTGCGGTTTCAGTTCGGAGATGATGGAGTGTTATGGTTTTGCGTGGATGAGTCGCAACATTTTTAAGTTGGGCTTGTTTTGAGAGGGATGTGCCAAAAAAGAGCGGATCGAAGAGTGAGGGGTTGCCAAAGAGCGAGCAGCATTCGTTTCTGACAAGAGTCATCGCGAATCGTGAGTTGGCATACGATAACGGGTATTTGTATTTGATGGGTGTGCCTTCATTTCTTTTCGCGTTGAACAGTCTGGTCGTGTTTCAAAAGACGCTAAGTGAAGATTTGGGCCAGAAGGGTGCGAGTATTTTTTATCATTTGCTTGGTTATCAGGCTGCCAATGCCGCGAAGATGATGATGAACAGGTTCGGTTTTCCTATCGAAAAGGCGATGCGTATGCAGCAGGGTCATTTGGACATGCTTGGTGCGGGTAAGGTCGATTTCGTTCGTATAGATATGAAGAGTATGAAGTTCGTATTGAGGGGCGAACCTACGTTCGCGAAAGAATATTTGAAGACGTTCGGTATCCAGAAGGAGTCAGTGGACTGGATGGTGAGGGGCGGCGCGGCGTACATGTTAAACGCGTATTTGGGGCGTGATGATTTGGTTGGGGTTGAGACGTCGTGTATCGCGCAGGGTGCTAAATATTGTGAGTTTGTGGTGTGTCCGAAATCTCAGGTGACTGATGATAAGCTCAAAAAACAGCTTCCGAGCCAGTATAATGTTGACTTGCTGAAGATTGTTGAAAAGAACGCTATGGGAATGCCAAAGCGCAAGTGATTAATTCTTCAGATTGTGCACGACGACGCCTTTTTCGGTTATCTCGAATGGGTGGATGTCTTCGTCGGCTTTTGTCCCTCGCATTTTTCGTACGAGCAGGCTTCTGCTGAATTCGCCGCCCATGGCTTCGAAGTTGAGCAGGAGTATTCCGTCGGCTATGAATTCCGATACTGTGTCTCGGGACAAATACTCTCCTTTTTCTGGCGCTTCCGATGTGACTAGCGTTGTGCATCCAAGTTGCTTCAAATCGTATAAAAATCCGTATATGAATCGTTTCACTACGAAGTCTCCTAGGATTGGAGGGGAAAAGAACGCTTTGTAGTTCATTATGTCTCTTAGTGCGATGTCTTTTATCGGCGTGTAGACCGGCGCGTTTACTGAGAGGGTGGACAAACTATCAACGACCAGCCGCTTTATGCCTTTTTTTTGGACTTCTTTTTTTATTTCGTTGATGGATTCTGTGTTGAAGCTGTGGATGGGGATGTGCATGAGAGTCAGCATTCCGCTTTTTTCAGCAGCTTTTAGGTCCAGTCCTATTTGTTTGGCTTGTTCTCTTATGTCGTCAAGGCTTTGTTCTAATGTGACGTAGAGTGATTTTTCTTTGAAGCGCGTGGCTCCATTGTGTACGTATTCTAGGGTGAAGAGTGTTTTTCCTGTTCCGGGGGTTCCGATGATTAGCGCTACTGAGCCTTCAGGGAATCCTCCTTGTACGAGATCGTCAAATCCCTTGATTCCTGTTGGTATTCTTTTCGCCATTGTGCACCTCTGTTTTTACGTACGTGTTTTTTCTATTCCTGTTGGTTCTTTGTGGATTGTTCCGTTTTCAGCCCAGAATCGTATTTCTTGTTCTAGGTTGAATATTTCGCTTAAGTCTCTCATGAATAGTACGTCTCCTGTTGTTTTGCCTGTTTCGTCTTTTACGCAGGTGATGTTGCCGACTACGATTACTGTGTTTCCGTCTTTGCATCGAATTGGTATGACTATGTCTTTGATGTGGTTTCCTCTGTAGAATTCTGATGTAGCTTGGTTTATTTTGACGTGCGCTTCTTTGGATGGGAATGCTTGTTTTAGCCATTCTTTTCTTGAGGGAATATCTTTTTTGGCGTAGCCTGTGAGTTCGGTGAATAGGTTGTTTGCGAGCAGGATTTTTCCTTGTTTGTTGAACGCGACTACAGGAACTCCTGCGTTCTCGATTAGGTCTCCTATGAAGTTTCTTTCCGCTCGCAGTTGTGCTTCTGATTTTTTTAGGCGCGTGATGTCTCGGCTTATGGCAAGAACGTTTGTGATTTCTCCTTTTTCGTTTTTGACCGCAGAGAATGTTTCAAGTGTCCATAGGTGGGCGTGTTTTCCCATGTTTTGAACTTCTATGCTTGTCGTGTTTCCGTGCAGCGCTCGTTTGACTGAATTGCGTATTTTTGGCTTGTATTCTTTTACTGCGTGGGTTGTGGGGTCGTATCCGATTGCGGCTTTGGCGTCTGCGAATCCGTGCTCGCTAAGACCTGCTTTGTTCATGAATACGACTCTTCCTTTGGGGTCTAGTAGTTTGATGCAGTCTGGCGATGTTTGGGCGAGGACTTTATATCGCGCTTCGGCTTCGCGTTTTAGCCGCTCGGCTTTTTCTTTTGCTTCAAGGGCTTCTCCTAGGCGTAGTTCTTCTTTTTTGATGCCTACTTTTTCGACAGCAAGCTTTAGAGAGATGAGGATTCTATCGAACGCTCGGGCGAGTTCCCCGATTTCATCGTCTCTTCCTTTGCCTGAAACGTGAGCGTCTAGCTTTCCTTTGCTGATTTCATCGATTGTAAACGTCAGCTGTTTTATGTTGCTGCTGACGTTGTAGCTCATGAACGCGCCTATTCCTGCGGCTGATATGAGCGGGAGCAGCGATACGAAAATGGTAACTCCAGTGACTCTTGCGTAGAGCACTTGTGTGATAAAGAAGTATTCGATGAATCCTATAAGTAGGGTGAGCGCGCAAAGATTCAAGATTAGCTTATGATGAAGCTTCATTATTTCCCCCTTTTAGGTGCTTTAAATACAAGGTGATTTAATAAGGTTTGGTTAAGAATCTGGTGATGAGGTCTTCCATTGAGCCTGTTTCCCATGAGTCTATGTCTTTTATCGCTCTTTTCGGGTAGTTTTCAGGCAGCCAGTCAAGGTATTCTTTTGGATGGTCTTGCACGAGTTCTTTTATCAGTGGAGTATCTAGCGCTTTGCTGTAGAATGGAATGTTCATGTGAAAAGCGGTCATTGGCGCCATGCTTGAGCGTGAGAAGACTACAATTTTTTGGTTTAGTGTTCGAAGGTTTTGGTCGTAGAATTTGGCGAAATGGTTGACGCTAGGGCCGGTAAAGCCTTTGTCTTCAGGGACTATTTCCCAAGCTTCGCAAGGATCAAGCCCAATTGGTGCGCTCCTAACGAATCGCTCGACTTGTTCATTGTATTCGGGCGAGCCTCTCAGAGGAAAATCACCATCTAGGATGTATAAGTTGAATGGTTCTGTTTTGACAATTCTCTCGCCCATTTCGTAATCGAACGCGAATCGTGTTCGTGCGAGAAGATTGTCTTTGTCAAGGCCGAGCGGTATTCCTTTGGCGAGCAGCTGTCCTATGAAGTCGAACTCGTCATCGAGCCAGAATATGCGTGCGTAGCTCACAAAAACGTTACGTCCATTGTGCTTTTAAATGATTGCTAAAAGTAAGATTTTTAAAGACTTGCCTTTCAAGCACACTTAAAGCGCCGTTAGTATAGTGGTAGTACGCTGCCTTGCCAAGGCTGTAGCCCGAGTTCGAATCTCGGACGGCGCATTCTACTGGAAGTTACAAGCGCTGAACTGAGATCTGGCAATGATTAGGTCCGAGTCTTGCTTGTTTGATGCGTTTCAACTCTTGAACGACGTATTCTCCTACTGCTATTCTGTCTGTTCGCAAGTCTTCATTTCGCACGATTATGAAACTATAGCCTTCGTGCTCTATGTCTTTTCTCCTTTCTTCATCAAACGCCATCTGGGCTGGTTCTTCATAGTGTGCGGGTCCTTGCACTTCAATGACGACTTGTTGTTCTTCTCTAGGTTCTATGGATAAATCAGTATGGTATACTTTATTTCCTCTCCGCCGCGTACGTATGCAGGACTGCGATTTGCATGGTATGCCTCGTCGTCTCAGCTCTTCAAGCAGGATTGCTTCAGTATGTCCTACCCAAACATCTTGGTTGACACAGGTCGGACATTTATGCGAAATAGTGTGCGCGAGATTTCTTCTTCTTACTGTTATGAGCTTAGGTGGATGTTTTTCGGCAAGTTGTCTTTTCAAATAACCATCTTCAATAATCTGGTCAACAATAATGTATGCGCGATTTAGTGATTTCAATTTGTCTTTAAAATTAGGTGACCAAGTAGGGGTGCCAGTCCAATCTACACCACATTTTTTAATTGTTTTCCATCCAAATAATCTGTGACATTCGTTAGCATCCTCTCCGAAGACTTCATAGAATCTACCACACTGAATGAAGATTATGTGGGTAGGATATTTGGATTTAAATTCCCTAAACATATTTATTGGCGCATATTTTTTCAGTGGTTTTGCGCCCTGCCTGTCTTTCTTCAGAACAGGCGCTTGTGCTAATGTTGGTTTATCAGATTCAACAACGCCCCTGACTGGTATTTTGGAACGGGGCACAACTCGCGCTCGCTCAATTTCCCGCCCTACCGTACTTGGATCAAGACCCTGAGCAAAATCATACTTTGGCGCACTCTTCAGCCCACGATAGTATCGCTTGTGTTTGTAGAAATAATTACAAGGGAGACATCTTCCACGAACATTAATAATTGGCCGAGTGCACCGTTCACAAGAGCCTGCTTTTGGCCGAGTCATACCTGAGTCACTAAGAGTGACTTTCTTGACAGTTTTGTGTTTCCGCATACAAGTCAAACCTATATATTACAGTATATAAATATGTGGGTTTTAGGGGGTGTGGGACAGAAATAGTTAATCTTTGAGGATGATGATGTAAGCTCGGCGGCCTATGTCTTTTTTCTGTGCGTCGATTTTGGCACCATTGCCATA
>JAGVZE010000008.1 GCA_018302815.1 Candidatus Woesearchaeota archaeon | reverse complement strand
CGCCATTCATCCCCGACCTAAAGGTCGTCCGCTCGCGCCAACTGATAAAAAAAGACCTCACTCTAGGCGCTCGCTGGATTTCTGGCTAGGTCACTTAATGTCTCGCCTGGATGTTTCTAAGATTTCAAGAGATGTTTACGTTTATGTTTATACGGGATTACGGCGGCCGTATTTCGTGGAAGCGCATGAAAGTTACCGATATGTGAGCAATTCAGGAACGCCTATGTTGTTAGACTTGTTCTTCTTTGACAAGCATCAACGAGAATTGAGGAGGCATGAGGAGCTCATCGTATACGATGAGCGGCACAATCGGTTTGTTTTAAATCCCGCAATAAGAAATAAGACTGAATATGCGAAGCGTGGGAAAGAAGCTGCTGACTGTTATTATGTTCTAGGTTCGAAAGAAATATCCGCCGCCAATGAGATTGCTTCAAAGCAGCGCATCGACCTCGGAAGCTCGTACGTAAGAGAGAAAGGCAAAGATAAATTGCTAAAAGACGAAGCTTTAGCTTTGCTCGAGGGCGGTGTGCCGATAAGTGAGATTTTGGAGACTTATTCTGGATTTACCGATCATCAATTGCGCGCGTTCAAAGCGCATATAACGATGGGAACGTACGGTAAAGAAACTGATTCTAAATCAGAAGCGTGACCAAAAACCCTGCTACACACCCTGCTGTCAAGAACGGCATTGCTGGGTAGAATTTGTCTTTTTGGCTTAGTAATAACAGGCACATTAGCGCAAGTCCTGCGAAAAGGGACACGATAAATGCGTTGACAAACCCTGATGCCGCAAGCACTGTTCCTGAGAATATGAGTGGGAACCCTATGTCTCCTCCGCCAAGGACTGCGGTTTTTACTGATTTTGCTGTTTGTTTAGCTGCTGTTTTTGATGTTGTTTTTACTGATATTCCTGTTTTTGAATAGGGAATCAAAAGCCCTGCGAAGATTCCGCTTTTTGTTTGGAATTGTGCCATGCTTACCATGTGTTTGCTTTTCCAGACTGCGTACATATCATACACAGATAGCAGCAGCAAAAGTATGAACGCGTACATTACGTCAAGGATTGGGACAAATATTGCCGCAAGTCCTCCATAGACGAATATCTCTGTCAAATTATGCACGTATATGTTTGGCTTGAACACTTTGATTAGGCCCAATACTAGCGCGAGTGAGAACGCGAAGCTTGGCCGAACGAATGCTGCGAACGCGATGAACAAACAGAGCGTGACCGCGAGTGTGAACCAGATTTTCCACAGCATCATTGTCTTGAACTTTATTATGAATAGTATCAGCACTGTGCCGAAGAGCACTGCGAATAGTATGTACCATATGCTGTACTGCGGTGCGACATCCGGTCTTTCTACTTCAACGCCTGCAATTGATGGCAGGCTTTTCCATTCGACTCCTTCAGGAGTTACGTTGAGATAGGAATTGATGACTCCAAGCCCTATTAAGTGGGCAGTGATGAAGAGGCTAAAGAGCAGAAGTGTGATTGTGTACGTATGTTTCATGGGTGTTTAGAACGTGAAGGTTTTTATAAACTTACCTTTTGGTCACAGTTATGAAGGTATTGCATGAAGTTTTAGTGACCGTGTTCAGCAAGGCAGAAGATAAGAAAGATGATGTTCTTAACGCATTAAAGGCGTTTTTCCCTTTTGAGGTGGTTCCTGCTATTGAACAGGTTGATCTTTCAAAAGGAAAGATGGAAGTCGCAAAAGTCTCCATCAAGAAAGATTCGCAGACTAACACGTTCCTCAAACATTTCAGGGAATTGCTTGGCGAATTTCAGATGAAGGCCGTAGCGTCTCAGGCGAATCGTTTGCACGAGGATGAGGAGGATTTCAACTGGTATGTGCGTCTTGACAAGCGCGCTTGGATGTTTGAAAGAAAGGCCATGATTACTGAGTCAGGTGATTGTTTCCATCTAAAATTCACTTTGGCGGTTTTCCCGAAGAAGCTCGAGACTGCAAAGGCTCTTGCACTTAGACTTTTTGGGTGAAAACATATTTATACCCCTGAGCCGTTTTTGTGTGTATGGGTAATGTAGCTCCGCTTAACACGTCATTCATGGTCGCGGCCATGGTTGGCTTTTTGGTGAGTGTTCTTTATATTCCGCGTTTTTCGCTTAATTGGGCGTTCGCGTTCGGATTAGTGTTCACTTGCATGTTTGTGGCGAGTTTGATTTCGATGGTTTCAGGGCCTGAGACAGAACAGCTCAGGTCTAAGAGAAGAAAGTAGGGAGGGATTTGATATGAGAAAGAGTTTTGTTATTGTATTGTTGCTGCTTCTTGTAGCATGCGCGAAAGCGCCTACAGTGGTTGAACAAACGCCGATTGAGAGCGAGGTTGGTTCAGAAGGAGTTCAAAGTTCTCCTGCGCAAAGCCAGGTTACAGAGCCGGTAGCTCAGCAAGAGCCCGCAATTGGAGTGACTGCGCCTGTAAGGCCGCTTCCTAGCGAGCGTGTTGATTCGTCTTCGACGACTACCGTGACCGCGCCTAAAGAGCAGTTAAGCCCGCAGATTCGCGACTTGCTTAAGCGCGCAGAAGAGAAGCTCACCAGTATGCAGTATTTGTATGGCGGAACCGCAACTAAGAACTTGTTCCTTGACACATATCTGTTGAAAGGCGACAAAATGAAAGTTAAGAAGTATGAGGAGAATTATTACGTGCGTGATGGTTACTTCGATACTATCTATGTGAACGATGCTATTGGCTGCTGCGAGGAATTGAGCAGGTGCAAGAGCCACAACGTTGACAACACTAATAAGAAGTTTGACGTGGATGTCGAATCTTTGAACGTACCATTGACTCCAAAAGAGTGGCTTCTTGACATTCAATCTTCAGCAAAGGTTGTGGGTCCTCAGACGTTCAATGAGCGCAGTGTGACTTACATCAAGTATCAGAAGGATGGAAATGAAGTGAGCATGTGGCTTGATGATACTTATGGAATTCCGCACAAGATTGTTATAACTTCTACGGATGGTTCTGAAATCAAGCACCAGTTCAATGATTTGAAATTCAACGGCTTGAAGGATGTTGATTTCGTTCCGCCTTGTGCGAAGTAGTTTTGTTTTTTATCTTTTATTTTTTTAATTAATTATTTCTTCATTGATAGATTATTAATGCGCTTTAGAACTTGAATGCTTCTTTTTTCTCTTGTATGATTGATGGCGCTCCTCCGCCGTGCCAGCTAAAGCGCGGGCGTATTCTCATTGGATACATCCTTTCATTGACATCGTCTACTGCTATGCAGGTTCCTGCCATTCTAGGCAAGTTGGTGAGCTCTTTGTCGAGTCCGGATCTAAGATAGCTTTGAAGCAGCGCTCCGAGCGCGTCGGTGTCTATTTTGGCTGTTAGTCTGTGCGCTAGGATGACGTCTGATTGTGTCATTGCGTCTGTGTGGATTTTGCCTGGCTGTTGTGTTGCCATTACCATCGCGATTCCGGGCTGTCGTCCTTCTCGCAAAAGAGTTATTAAAGCGTCAGAACTCGCTACTTTTCCTGAGAATGGCAAAAACTCGTGGGCTTCGTCTATCATTATCCAGCAGATTGGCATTTTGTTTTCTTTAGGGTCTTCGTGTTCTTCCAAAAGATAGTGCTGGGCTTGGTGTACTGCTGCGAATTCTTCGTTTTTTCGCGCGAGCATTCGTTCAATGAATAGTTTCATGCAGACAATTCCCATGACGAGTTGTTTTATTCTCCAGCCGTTCGGCATTGTGGCGTATGGGCTCATGTCGAGTATTGTGACTTGGCCTCCTTGGGCGAGTTCTTTTATGGGTGTCGCGTTCGGCGAGAAGAGTCCCCATTCTTGGGCTGAGATGAATCTGTTGCGCGCGGCGTTTTTTATGGTTCGATCTTCGCTTTGATCTGAATCTATTATCTTGATTATGTCAGGGATATCGTATGGTTCTGCTTTTTTCTTAAGATCCAATACTATTCTCTCAATAAATACCGCGACAGGGTTGCTTGATTCTAGTTCAAAGCTCAGATTCCAATCGTCGGGCGTGAGCTCCGCAGGGTTTAGCGCGAATGCTTTGTCTGTTGGGATGCCTTGTTCTTTCCATTTGTTGAAGAAGCCGTAAGGAGTGTAGACTCGCGCGTTCTCGATTGGCGCTCCCTCATATCCCCATTCTTTGAGCAGGGCCTCGTCTTTGTTGTTTGGGAATTTCATCGTCCAATAGATTCCCATTGTGTCTAGCATTATGACTGATAGTTTTTCGCGGTACTGTTCGGGCAGTTTGGATATTCCTTCTGCGATTACTCCCATGCAATACGATTTTCCTGAACCTCGTTTTCCGCAAACGAACACGACATGAGCTTTGGTGAGGTCCAAATAGACTGGCTGCGATAGCGTGCTTACCTGCCCCATTTTGACGTAGTGCTTTCCTATGAGGATGGCTGCCTCTGTTCCGTATTTCTTCTGATCTTTTTCCTCTCGTCCGAGAATGATTTCGTACACCATCTTTAGATAGGACTATGGCAGGGGTTTATTTTAAAGGTTTGGGCGTTTGGGAAGAAAAATTGAAAAAAAGAGAAGAAAATAAATGAAAAATAAAAACTAAATCACAGCTCTGCGGCTGTGATTATGTTTACTCTGCTTTCCATCGGCTTTACGCGCG
The DNA here is from genome assembly GCA_018302815.1 of Candidatus Woesearchaeota archaeon. Classification (GTDB taxonomy): domain Archaea; phylum Nanobdellota; class Nanobdellia; order Woesearchaeales; family ARS49; genus JAGVZE01. The sequence continues at coordinate 119,908 of JAGVZE010000008.1, read as the reverse complement.
TGTCCATGCAGACTAGGTGTTTTACGCTTCCTCGTTCGGCGACGTCGACGAGTTCTCGTTCAACGACTCCGTCTAGGACTACTGCGTAGACTCCGTTGCTTAGGCTTTTGAGCGTGCTTGAAAGTTCAGCAAGAGGCACTTTACCAAGGACGTTGATTTTCTCATCGAGTAGGCATGCGCCTTTTGTTCCGATGAGCCCTTCAAGTACTGTTCCGAGTGCTTTTTTCTCGTCGTCCTTCAAAGCTGCTTTCACTGCCACTGGCCGTGGGATGGTTCCCATTGGCGCTCGCGTAGGAACTGCTCCTCGCGCGGCAGGTGGAGCTGTTGTTCTCATCATGACTGGCTTTCTTAATGATTGGCTCGTATCGATATGTGAGAGCTCCAGCTTTGCCTGTTCTACTGTGATTCTTGAGCGCAGCGCTTTGTGGATTTCTTTCTTGGCGAGTTCTTCTACTTCTTTGCCGTCAGGCGCTCTTGTCACGAAGTCTATCTCGGCTACGTTGAAGAGGTCTCGAAGGATTAGGTTTCCTCCGCGGTCTCCGTCGACGAATACGACGAGGTCTTTTCTGCGCGAGAGTTCGATAATTGTTTGAGGAACCGATGTTCCGTTCATCGCGATAACGTTTTTGAATCCGTGCTTTAGCAGGTTCACGACGTCAGCTCGGCCTTCGACTACGATGACTTCTTCGCTGTCTTCAACATCGGGTCCTGCTGGCAATCTATCTTTCCCGTATTCTGTGACTTCCATTATGCGAACAGAATGAGCGACTTCTTCTGCGAGCTCTTGGCTGTCAGGCATGACTTGATCCATGAGCTGGCGAAGTAGTTGTTTTGCTCGTTCGATGACGAATTGTCTTTTGCTTATTCGGACATCTTCGATATTTTGGACTTTGACTTTAGCGTTGCAGGGGCCGATTCTTTGTATGACTTCGAGCGCAGCGGCTACGATTGCTGTTTCGCTCTTGTCTAGGCTGCTTGGGATTATTATTTGGCCTATTCCCTTGCCGCCTTTTACATCGATATTGACTTCTATTCTTCCTATTCGTCCTGAGCGTTGGAGTTCTCGTAGTTCAAGTTCTTCTCCTAGGAGTCCTTCGGTTTGTCCGAAGATGGCTCCTATTACGTCTGGTCGGTCGACGACACCGTCGATTTCTATGACGGCGTTGACAATGTATTTAGATGATACTGGACTGATTTTTCCCATGGTTGCCCCCAATTCACCTTAAAGAACGAGTTTTGTCAAAAATAAGCCTAAATCAGCCCGCTTATTGATTTTCAGGTTGGTTTTGACTCATTTTTGGCATTTACCTTGTGATCTTGTGATTGTAAGGTACGCTCGTTCTTTTTTCGGCGTAATTTTGTGTTTTGTGTTCAGAAAAGGTCTTGTAGCCCTTAACACTAACCCCCAAGCTCACAGCAAGGCGTTCGCCAACGCTCCATTGGGTACTCTCGTGAAGGGCCGTGAATATGACCTTTTCTAATGTAAATAATTGACGTTTTGAGGATTTATAAAGCTTATGAAATCGCAACTCACTAAGGAGTATGTTCTAAGCCATAGATAAACCGCAGATAATACTAATTACCGATTACTGAGCACCAAATATTTTTGCTTCCCACGTCCTACAGTAGTCCGTCCTGCTTCCTGCCATCGTCCGTCAGCCGTCCTACTGTCTTCCGTCCCGCCGTCATCCGTCTGCCATCCATCCGTCCTACTTCCGCCGTCCATCCCCTTTATATACCCTCAATTCCTGAATATTTCTATGCCCCGTATGGGAACTGTTCAGAAGGAGAAGTACAAGACTCTCAATAACGTGTTTGATTTGTTTACTGAAAGGAACATTTTCAAGCTGATGTCTCAGGGTTATTTCGAAGGGCTCTCAAGTCCTTTGAGCATCGGCAAGGAATCTAATGTGTTCACGGCAAGGCACGGCGATGAGACTAGGGTCGTCAAAATCTACCGCCTTCAGACCTGCGATTTCAATCGGATGTATGATTATTTGAAGGCTGATCCAAGGTATATCGGTACATCTAAGCGAAGGCGGGACGTTATTTTCGCTTGGGCTCATAGGGAATATCGTAATCTTCTAAAAGCAAGGGAGGCGAAGCTTAGGGTGCCTACCGTGTACTCGTTTATGGATAACATTTTGGTCATGGAATTTATCGGTGACGCCGAGGGCGCGGCTCAGAAAGTTAAGAATTATCCTCCAAAGGATCCGCAGAAATTTTTTGATGATATTGTGGACCAGATGAGAAAGCTCTACAAGGCAGGTCTTGTTCACGCTGATTTGAGCGGGTTCAATATCCTGAATCTCGACGATAAACCAGTATTCATCGATATGTCGCAATCAACTCCTCTTGATAATCCTAACGCGAAGATGTTTTTGGAGCGCGACATTCATAACGTCTGCTTTCTGTTCAAGAAGTTCGGCGTAAAATGTGATGAGAAAGAAATAATGAAAAAAATAATTGCTTGATCAGAACTCTATTTGAAGCGTGAGCTGGGCTGTTCCTTGGTTGTTTTCTTCGCCGTTGCTCCATCGTTCGTGGCGAACTCCCACTTTGCCTTCAAGAGATGTTCTGTTTGCTAATGGATGCGCCGGCATGATATCTTGTAGTATGATTCGTCCGTGCGCATCTGCCTCTATGAAGTCAGGCGTGAACACTCCTTGTCTTCCATGACCGTAGCGAAGGTCAAGTCCAAAGCGGTCTGTTTCAACGCCAAGTCTTGCTACAAGCGCTTCAGGTGCGAGTCGTCCTGCTGTGCGGATATTTGCCAACGGAGTTTTCCAAATCAATCCTGCTTCCACATCGCCCACGTGTAAAGCTGAGCTTTGTTCTTGCACATTATTGCTTCCGCCCATAAGTTGTATCGCTGCGTAAGGGTTCAAAACGCCGCTTTCGTATGCGAGCATTGCGTTTAAGTCAAAAAGATGAACCACTCCTGTTGATCCTTCGCTGTCTTCGATTCCAAGCATATCTACTGCGAATACTGTTCGAATATAGAGTTTTACTTTTTGATCTTCTGGTAGTTCAACTGCCAGAGATAACTGTCCATCCGCCAAGGCTATCAGCGATTTTTGTGTTTTCGCTTGATGGAATAGTCCGTATACAAGTCCTGCGCGAAAATCAAAATCGATATCGCATGGAGCGTCGCTGATTTGGAAATCCCAGCGACCGAGCGCTTCAAACATTTCAGCCCTATCCAGAGCGCCGTTTGGTTGTCCGAACATTGTTCCTGCTTTGAATGTGAATGATATTGGGACTTGCTCGTATGGCTTTAACTCGTACCCTGCAGAAACTTCTGTGTTGCCAAGGGTTATGTGCGCTCCTGGACTGAATTGCAATCCGTTCTCCACGCGTCCGATGAAAGAGTCGAGTGATGGATCCACTTGTATGAATCTAAAGAATCTCTGTCCATCAGGTGTTATGCGCCGAAATAAGAATTTATCGTCGTAAACGTGGTGCGCGAATACAGTGCTTCCTTCTACCTGTTGTGCAAGGTCGAGCGCGCGATAGAAGTTGAATGTTCCTGTGCGCACGAGCTCATCGTAATCAATATTTACAAAGCCGTCCTCGCCAAGCACGCTGGCAAAGATGTGTCCGTTGCCTTCAGCTCCCATTCTGCCCGAATAGGTTGCCGCCTGCAGGCCAAGGCCTTGGGCGCTTTCGCGTATGAAATCATGGATTCCTCCGCACATGGCGCCGCTTGGTGTTATTTCTCCTGTTTCGACTAATGTCTGTATGCCGCCAAAAATGCGGTCAAGGGAGACCTTTTCAAATGTATTTGAATCGTCATAATTATCTCCAGCCCTGCCTCCCAGATAGCTCAAAAGAGCGATTTTGTCTTCGGTTGAAAGTTCCGCTTGATTTGCTCTTTGGATGAAATCAGCATGGTTGTCAGACTCGCGTATCTGCTTATACGAGTTGAATCCGTCTATGAAGCCTGATCTCTGTACTGAACATGGCGCTCTGCTGGCGTTCTCTATGTAGTCATAACTGAGCGTGATATCGTCTGCTTTTGCAGGCATTGCAAGGCCGCAAAGTACGGTTCCTGCCGCGATCGCGTTTTTTACTGCATTCTTTATCATCATATTAATCACCCAAAGGTAGTAAAAATTAAACCTATTTAAATCTTTCTATTTAGTCACCTAAAAGTGACAAATAGCACTCGGAGACCGACTAATATTTATACATAATAATCATCTGAATTTTTGTGCGAAAAACACTGTTCTCTCTTGCGTTTTTGGCTGGCTGCCAGCCCGCGATTGTGCCTTCCGCAAGCCAGGACTGCGAAACGTCCATAACCACTGCTGTTGCGCCTGTTGATTCTACAGCGGACTTAACGTCTATTTGGACCGAACCTGCAAGACAGGCTCGTGAACTTGCAGAGCGTATTTGGCGCGAAGAAGGTGCTTATGACGGCATTTACTATCTTCGTGGGGAGAATAACGATAAGACTGCGCAGTTTATGGACCCTGTGAGTATGGATTTGTATAATATACTCGTAGTTCTCGAGCATGGTGTTGACGCGCCATGCGATTCAAATTGGTGTCAAAATCAGATTAGAGTGAAAGTGGATCGCGCAAGAGGAGGATATCCGACGATAGTCCTTGATGAACATATAGACGGAACGTGCAATAGGGCGTGCGATAGCGGTCAGGATTTTGACAATAATCCTCTGATTCTGCAGAATAAATACGAATCTTTGGTTAGGCGTTTGAACGAGATTTATCGTAGTATTGAGGGGACAAATCCGCGGTGAATCGTAACGTTTAAAAAGGCCTGCTCAAGTTCTCAATTTATGGCCTCCACTCCTATCGAGGAGTTTGCATATGAGTTGCGCATCCCTAAGGAGCGCATCGCTGTATTGATTGGCACTAGGGGCGAGATGAAGCGTGCTCTTGAGCGCGAAACCAAGACAAAGCTTGGTATCGACAGCGCAGAGGGCGATATTCGTATCACTGGAAAAGATGCGCTTCTTTTGTACTTATGCCGTGAGATAGTGCGAGCCATAGGGCGAGGTTTCAATCCCGAGATTGCGATGCAGCTTCTCAAGCAGGATTACTCGTTTGATATGGTGAGCATTCAGGATTATTCACGCAACGCAGCTGACTTGGAGCGTCTTCGGGGCCGCGTGATTGGCGAAGGCGGCAAGAGCCGCAAGACAATTGAGGAGTTGACGCAGACGACTGTCTGCATTTTCGGAAAGACAGTTGGAATCATAGGTCCTGCTGAGCAGATGGTCAACGCGCGAAGGGCGGTTGAGAGTTTGCTTGGCGGAAGCCCGCATGCTCATGTGTATCGTTGGTTGGAGAAAAAGAGGAAAGAAATGAGGTTATTGTAAGATGTCGAAAGCTGATGAGTTGGCGAAAAAGCAAAAAGATATTTCTGTTGCTGAGTTTTTCGAACGTAACCGCCATCTTCTTGGTTTTGATAACAAAAGAAAAGCTCTTCTTACCGTGGTCAAGGAGGCTGTTGATAACTCTCTTGATGCTTGTGAAGAAGCGAAGATTCTTCCGGAGATTAATGTTCAGATTGTCGAGATGGGCAATGATCGTTTCAGAATCACGATTGAAGATAACGGTCCGGGCATTATCAAAAAGCAGATTCCGAATATTTTCGCGAAATTGTTGTATGGTTCTAAGTTCCACACTATGAAGCAGGCAAGGGGCCAGCAGGGTATTGGTATTTCCGCGGCTGTTCTTTACGCGCAGCTGACTACTGGAAGGCCTGCTAAGATTTGGAGCAAGACTGGTTCTGATAAGCCAGCGCAGTATTTTGAGCTTCATATTGACACGCAAACTAACAATCCTGAAATTGTGAAGGAAGAGGAGATTGATTGGAAGAAGAAAGAATCAGGCGTCAAGATTGAGCTTGATATTGACGCGACGTATCAGAAGGGCGATCAGAGTGTTGATAGCTATCTTAAACAGACTGCAATAGGAAATCCTCACGCGACTTTTATTTATACAAATCCAAAAGCTGAGCAGTTTATTTTCGCAAGGGCAACTGATAATCTTCCAAAAGAGCCCACTGAGATTAAGCCTCACCCGTATGGTGTTGAGCTTGGAATCATGTTGAAGATGCTAAAGAACACTGAGTGCCGAACTTTGCAGAGTTTCCTAACGCAGGAATTCAGCAGGGTTGGCCCGCAGACCGCGAAAGATATTTGCGATGCTGGCGGATTGTTCACTAATATGAAGCCTGATGAACTGCAGCTTCCTCATGTGGAAAAGCTTGTCGAGGGCATCAAGAAAACCAAGATTATCGCTCCAAGTACGGATTGTATCAGCCCGATTGGCGAAGAACTTTTAGAGAAGGGTTTGAGAAAAGAGATTAACGCTGAATTTTACACTGCGGTTTCAAGAAGTCCTGATGTTTACAGAGGTATTCCTTTCGTTATCGAGGTTGCTATCGCGTATGGCGGGGCGCAGACTGCTGATGAGCCTGTGCGTATGCTTCGTTTCGCGAATCGTGTTCCGCTTTTGTACCAGCAGGGCGCGTGCGCTTGCACGAAATCAGTCGTGCAGACGAACTGGCGCCCGTATGGTTTGAGCCAAAGCCAAGGTAGTATTCCTATGGGCCCGCTCACAATCGTGGTGTCTTTAGTTTCTGTTTGGCCTCCGTTCACAAGCGAGGCTAAAGAGGCTGTCGCTCACTATCCTGAAATAATCAAAGAGATGAAGCTTGCCTTGCAGGAAGCTGGAAGGAAGCTTGGCGCTTACGTGAACAAGAAGCGCAGGGTTGCGGACCAGCAGGAAAGAGTTAGCATTTTCGAGAATTATATTCCGGAAGTCGCGCAGGCGCTCGCGAAGCTCAGCGGCACTGGCAAGGAGCGTATAATTGAATGCATGCGCAATATGCTTGAGAAGAACAAGGAGTACATCCAAGCTCATAAAGAAGCGCATAAGGTTGAGAAAAAAGAGCATGTTGATAGGGAAGGTCAGATTAGTTTGACGGGGTTCGAGAATGATGAGTAAGGATAAGAAGGCAATTGAGGCGCTTGAAGATTTGGGTAAGGATTTGGTTAAGACTGTTCTTTCGAACAAGCCTCCTGTTTTGAACGTTCCTATTCGCGCGCTTTCTAACACGATGTATAATGCGAAGTCGCAGACTCTTGAGCTTGGAGATAAAGTGTCCGAGCGTAATTTTTTCAATGTTGCTCATAGCAAGAAGTTTTTGCAGACTTTGGAAGTTGCGGCTGTCAGCAAGGATTTGTTGAACGAGGGCAAGCACGCATCTCTAAGAGACGTATTCTATATGATCAAGCGCACTATTCCGAATACTAAGACTAATGTTGTTGATGACCAGCCGGAGAGCGATGATGCTATCGAAGACCTTGAAGTTTTGTCAGGATATTCGCGTGAGCAGCTCAACATCAATGCGAACAAGATGGGTTCTGTCGCAGGCCATGTTGTGATTGAGGATAAGGGCGATGAGATTGATTGGAGTAAGCTTGGTTCGGGCGGTTGGAGTATTCCGAGCAATGTTGAGGAGATCAAGTTCAAGAAAGTCAAGGCGAAATACGTGATTTATATGGAGAAAGCTGCCGTTTGGGAGCGTCTTCATGAGGATAAGTTTTGGGACAAGCAGAACTGCATAATTATGAGTTCGCAGGGTCAGACTACTAGAGGTATCAGACGTCTATTGCAAAGGCTTTCGCAGGAGTTTGATTTGCCGATTTACATTTTAGCTGACGCTGACCCGTGGGGATACTACATTTATTCAGTTCTTAAATACGGTTCTATCAACTTGGCGCACATGTCGGGAAGCATGACTTTGAACACTGCTAAGTTCCTTGGAATCACTGTTGATGACATTGAGAAATATGGCTTGAAAAAGCACCTTATCACGTTCAAGGATGTTGATCTTAAGCGTCTTGAGCAGTTGCAGAATTATGAGTGGTTCAAGAGCAACAAGGAGTGGCAGCGCCAGTTCAAGATGATGAAGGCTCTCAAGGCCAAGGCGGAGATTCAGGCGTTAAGCTCGCGTGGTCTTAGTTTCATAACTGACAAATACCTTCCTGAGAAAATCCGCAACAAAGACTGGATTGAGTGAGTTATTTTTTTAGTTTAAGTTTGTTTTTTGACGTTCCGGGCAAATTGGCGTATCTGTTTTTCTGATTGGAATATTATGATTTTGTGTGAATACTGCTTTTTTATATGCGCCAAGAGTATTCGTGTTTTTGATGGAGGAAGGAATTTATTATAGACTGTGCTTGCAAGAGTCCATAACTTGTTTGGAGATTGGCCTGCGCGCTTTCCTTTTAGAAAACGATGTATGACTCGCAAGGTTTCAGCAATGCGGGTTCGCTTGATAAGAATTATGTGGTGAGCTGAAGATAGTGCGGATTCGTTCCAATTGCGAGGTATGCCTGCGATGACCCATTTTTCTGTATTGATTATGCGAAGGAGCATGCGCAGTCGCATTGGAAGCATTCTTACGAGCGTGTACTTTTTCTCCCAGTAGATGTCGTCAAGGTCGTGAAATGGCAGAGCGAGTTTTATCGACAGGTCTTTTGCAAGTGTGGTCTTGCCTGAGCCGGTGTCTCCGAGGATGAGTATTCTCGTGCCAAGGATCATGTACGGACCTGATGGGATTCGAACCCACGACCCCCTGCTGCCGTCTTAAGACCGTCCTGGGACGGTCCCGAATAGAAGGCAGGTGCTCTATCCAGGCTGAGCTACAGGTCCATAACAGGTTGGGCAGAATGTGGGTTTAAAAAAGTATCTTTGAAAGACGCGGATTTCAAGTCTTCCGACATCGTGAATGCGAGAGAAGAGTTTTTACCCTGCGAGCGAAGCGAGTCAGTTATGAATTGCTTCTCGAGCATGAACGAGTAGGAATTTGATCAAACTTTCTGAAAGTTTGAGGTTGAGCTACAGGTCCATAACAGGTTGGGCAGAATGTGGGTTTAAAAAAGTATCTTTGATTTAGAACAGGACATTGAGTATTGGACCGGTGTATCCTGTTTTAAAAGAGTAAAAGACACAACAATTATATTGAAATTTGTGTCTTTTACTAATTAGAACCCTTTTCTTTTCTTTAACATCTCAATCAAGCCCTTCGGCAAAAGTGGTTTTCCATCAACTAGTAGGTATTTGTAAGGCAGATGTATGCTTTCTCCCTTAGATATGTCGACATCTATTCCGTCTTTGAATTTCATTTCTGAAAGTGGTGTCCCATTCACTATTTTGTGTGTTACAATCACTGCAGTGTCTGTGCTCATTTGGTCTTTGCCCAGATTATACCGCGGATATGGCAGTTTGACTTCTTCTTGTGTTCTTTTGCGCGGCGGATAATCGCCAAGTATTCCTCCGAAGATGAAGTTTTGGTGCTCTAACGCGATCTCTGGCGTTAAAGTTTCAGGAGCTTCCGGGTCTAGAACACACGGCGAGTTGTACATTATATGGATTTTGTGGATGCTGTTTGGTTCGACGTGTGCAAACTTGGCGAGTTCCTTATTGCGCGTGTTAAAAATCACAAGATTATCCGCGCCGACAACCGAGGATATGTGCGCGTATTCTAGCTTGCACCAATTATATATGCGAGGTTCAAGGTGTTCTATGAGATAAAGCGCCATAAAGAGAATAGATAATTGAAGAAGTTAAAAAATTATACTTTCTTGAACTGTGCGACAGTATCTATCAAATCAACGTGTCCTAGTATCATGCTTCTGCAGCAATAGCGGTCTACGCCAAGATCGTCAAGTATGTCTTTCTTGCTTTCGCCCTTTTTGCCGCGCGCTTCGAATTCTTCGAATAGGTGTGATATTGGTTTTCCGCAGCTCCAGCATCGCATTGGTATGATCATTTTGTGTCCTCCTTAACGGTACGACTTCTGCCTTTTCGCTCGTGCTTTTCCGTGGCAGTTTGGCTTTCTTGTTTCTTTGCGCCTAACGTCAGGAACGAGGAAGGCTCTGTCGTATTCAAGGTATTTTACGTGTAATTTTTTGTCGAATTGTGAGAGTGCTTTTGCTATTGCTGTTCGGGCGGCTTCTGCTTGGCTGTTGACTCCGCCGCCGTTTACTTTGACGCTGATGTTGACTTTGCTTGCGGTGTCTCCTGCGAGGATTAGTGCTTCTTCTATTTTTGCTCTAAAGAGCGTGTCTTGCATTGATTGTAAGAGTTGGCTGTTCACGCGAACTATTCCTGCTCCTGCTTGTAGTGTGGCTCGTGCTACGCTTGTTTTTCGTGTTCCGCTTTCGTGGATGATTTTCATACTCTGCCTCCGAGGGAGGTGCATAGCTCTCCTATTGTTTGGTATCTAAGAGTTGGAAGGTCGCTTGATTTCTTGCCGAGGCTGACAAGTTTTGCGTCTTTGAACTGCACTGGAACGCCCATGTAGCACATGATTCTGTCGTACGCGTTTTTGCCGCGCGGGCTGTTGTGGTCGAGCATTCCGCGAAGCATTCGTCGAACGAATCGATCAGGCATTCGGCTGATGAATGGTCCTCTCCAAGGTTGTCCTCTTTGGAAGATTCCGTGGTAGTATTTTTCGCGTACTTGTGTTGGCGAGCCTGTGATTATGGCTTTTTCGCAGTTTAAGATGTTGACTGTGGCTCCAAGTAGCGCTTGCTTTGCTACGTAAGATGCCAATCGTCCTACGATGAGATTTGTTGCGTCGATGTTTATTTCTACCATGTTAGCCTAGGATTTTGACCTCGCTTGTTTTTGGTTTTTGTTTGAGTAATTGGTCGATCGTGAGTGCTTTTCCTTTTGCTTCTGCGATTCTTTCTTTGGCGCCTGTGCTGAAGTTGAGCGCTGCGATGACAAGGCCGTGGCTAAGGACGCCTGAGCCGAGGACTTTTCCTGGAACGACCACTATTTCGTTTGCCTTGGTGAATCGTGAGATGCGGCTTAGATTGACTGCTCGTCTGAGCCTCGTTGGTTTTTCGAGGTCGTCGGCTACTCGGTCCCATAGTGCAGCTTTGGAGCTAGTGCTCTCTTTTCGCAGGCTCGCGATGAGCTGCTGCAGCAATGGATTTGTTGGTCCGGTTGGTTTCATGGTATTCGTTTTCTGTTTATGTATATGAGGGGGAAGGGATTTGAACCCTCGCACCCACTAAGGGACTAGCACCTCAAGCTAGCGCATTTGACCAGGCTCTGCCACCCCCTCATTAGGGTGCTCATTTTTCGAGGGCTTCTGAAAACTGGTTCAAAAGCTCTGTGAATGAGTCGCATGCTGTGGCCAAAATTTCTGCGCAGGAGAGTTGCCCCCACGGTTCTATCGTGAATATGAACGTTGTCGGGTCGCGTTCGACTTTGACTATTTCGTCGTTGATTCCGTCGACCGCTTCGTATAGGTTGTGTTGTTCGATGAGTTTGGCGTCAAGCTTTCCGTTTGTGAATGCTTGCGGCGGGTATTTGTCTTTGAACTCATCGAACTGTTTGTGATTGTTGTTGATTGTGACTTTTGGCTGGTATACGTACCATGCTAGGCAGGGGGTGAACTTGACGTGTTGTTTGCCAAGTCCCAGTACTGCTGTGGCTTCGAGTTCGAGTTCTTGTCCTTTGAGGAGTTTGACAAGCGGCATGTTTGGAAAGACCGGTTTTACTTTCGGATCTTTGCTTTTGAGATCTCCTGAGTATACTGTGCATGGTCCTTTTGCGGATAGTGTGAGTTTGATGCTGTTTTTGGCTGAGACTTCATCTTCGGCTTTTTTGATGTCGTATCCTTTAAGGTCTGTTGTGAGTGGTACGAGTCCTAGTCTGTGCGCGAGCATTTCATCATAGAGCGCGCCGTCGTTTTTGACGAACGTGACGTCTTCTATTGCCATTGTTGGAACGAATTCCATCATTAGGCGTCGAAGCGAGTTTGCGAATGCGGGTGAACTGTTTTTTAATAGGAATGATACTCGTCCTGTTTTCTTGTCTTTCTTGAGTTGCTCTATCATACTCGTCGTCCTCGTTTTCCGCCTTTCTTTCGGCATCCGCCGTGCGGTATTGGGGTTACGTCTTCGATGATTCCGATTTTAAGTCCCATTCTGCTCATTGCTCTAATTGCAGCTTGCGCTCCGGGTCCTGGGCTGTGCGGTCCGTTGTGTCCGCCTGGCGCGCGTACTTTGACGTGCAGTCCTTCGAGTCCTTTTTCAAGGGCTGTTTCTGCTGCTCGTTTGGCTGCCATCATTGCTGCGGTTGGTGAGCTTTCGAGGCGGTCTGCTTTGACCATCATTCCTCCGCTCGCCATCGCGATGGTTTCTGTGCCTGTAACGTCAGTTACGTGGATGATTGTGTCGTTGTAGCTTGAATAAATGTGGACTACTCCCCATCTTATGTCTCTCATCGTCGTCCCTCTCTTGAGCGTCTAGGTTCTCGGCGCGGCTCTTTTGGCTTTGCCTTGATTGTGCGCTCAGGGTGTTCTGGATTGGCAAGTGTGCTGTTCGCAATGAAGCTAATTGTGGGTTCGTCTGCGATCGGTACTATGTAGCTTGGCGCGGTGACTTTTTTGTCTGCGACAAGGACGTGAGCGTGTACTATGTATTGTCTTGCTTGGTTGTGTGTTCTCGCAAGTCCTTTTTTGACTATGACGCTTTGCAGTCGTCTATCGAGGAGTTTGCGTGATGTTAGTGCAAGGACGTCGTCGAGTGATGCTCCTGATGGCAAAAGTCCAAGGCGTGCGAGTCTGTCAAGGAGTTGTTTCTTTTCGAGTTCTGATTGAGCGGTTCTTGTCGCGATGATTTTTTTTGCCTGTGCTGCGAATGTTTTGACTTTGCTTGTGATTTTCCAGAGTTCTCTTTTGGTTTTAAGTCCGTATTCTCGAACGAGTAGGTTTTCTTCTTCAAGGCGTGCTCTTTGCCATGGATGTCTTGGCCCTGAATATTTTGCTTTGAGTGTTCTTGGATCTCCCATTTAAGTCGCCCCTGCTTTCTTGCCTGATGTTTTGACTCCCATGACTTTTCCTTTGTTGACTCTGAAGTTGCTTCTTGTGCGCTGTCCGCGTACTGGCTGTCCGAGTGAGTGGCGCATTCCCTTGTATGATTTGATGCGCTTCATCATCTTGATGTCGTTTTCGCGGTTGAATATGAGATCGTTGGTTATGACGTGTTTGTCTTCTCCTGATTCCGGGTCTTTTTGTCTGTTGAGCATCCAGATAGGAACGCCGTGTTTGAGCGGGTTTCGTGCGGCTTCATCGAGTCGTTTTGAGTCCGCTTCTGAGAGGTTGCCGATTTTTGACATTCCGTCGATTTTGAGAAGAACGCATAGGGCGTGTGCGAGTGGCACTCCAACGCCTCTGATATTTTTGAGTGCATAAACTACTGCTTTTTCTCCTTTGAGGTCGGTGTTCGCGATTCGTACTAGGTGTCGAAATTCTGCCATTTTCTGTTGTTTACCGTCTTATTTTAACGCCGTAGAATGAATATTTTCATCCCACCCTAAAGTGCGCTTCCACTGACCTTCAGGACCGTCAGGACCTGAACGTCACCCGGAAACTCGGGCGTTATTCTGAAAGGGAACACAGGTGGTTTATAAAGGTTGCGGTTTGGGTTATAGCGAATTCATTCTGCAAACGAGGAATTCAATGACGAGCTGGCGAAATGAATTTGCTATCTTGCGAAGTCACCAATAATTGATAATCTGATGACTCGGCTAAGATTTATAAACCTCCCCTCTAAAATCCATCACATATATGGCGGCCGTAGTCTAATGGCAGGATAGGGGACTGTGACTCCCTTGGACCGAGTTCGATTCTCGGCGGTCGCCCTTCTCTTAACTATGCAAGCACGAAGTGCTATTCATAAAATACGCAAGGCGAGCCCGAGAAGCTAGCGGACAAAAGTCCGATCGATTCTCGGCGGTCGCCCTTCTATTAAGTAGTTAAATTATTATACCCGCCTCATGAAATCAATGAATATGGTAAAATTTACAATCGCATTGTCGCGTGAATCAAGAAAGAATGAGACTCCGACCATAGACGAGGTTGTTTGTGCTCTTGAAGCAAAGGGAGTGAGCATTATTAACAATGACGGTCGAATCATTGTTGCAAACTATAAGGGTACTTTGGAAGAACTGCGCAAAGGGTTTCCCTATGATAAAACGCAAGTTCATATCGAACCGCCGATAAAACACGGCGATGATTTGCCGCTGCGTACATATGGAGCAAGAGATTTATAGAATCAGCCTGTTAGCGCTTGTTCTGATTTTTTCATCGCGTGCATCATCCCTTGTGGCACAACGTACGCGATAACGTAAACAAAAGCCACTAGCACCGGACTGTGCTCGGGTGTAGCCAGTTTCATTAGAACAATTAGTTTATTCGATAATATCGTGAACATTCCTATAGTGATAAGTGCGATCGCCGGAATGAACAATCCTGCAATGATGTGTTGTTGTGTTTTCAATTGTTCAATGCTGTGAAGTATGAACGAGAACACCCATCCAAAGCAAAAGGCAATAACGGCCAGTGTGAAATACAAGTACCATCCTTTCAATACTAATAATAACGGCACTAAGACAACGCTTAGTATCAAATTTGCCAATATTGCAATAAGCAGCAAACTCCAGTAAAGTATTGTGTCTAAGAATTGTGTCCAGAATGGTTTTATGTGGTGTTCGAGGATTTCTTGTGTTTTCGCTGCGTGTTCTATCATAGGATGCCAAGGCGCGCGAGGAGCGGCTCTTTCTTGGCTGATGGTGAGTATTCGAGGTTCATAAGGTTTGCGGCGAGTTGTTTGAACGCTTCGGAGGACGCGCAATTAGGTTCGTAATCTAGCACGCTGTGCCCCTTCAAAGAAGCCTCTCGTATAAGTAAATCCTCGTTTATTCTGGCCAAACATCTGGTATGTGTTATTTCTTCGATGTTTTGCGTTGGAAGTTGTGGCGCTCGTGCTCTGTTCACAACGCAGTACCGTGCATTTGTAGATTTCTTGATTTTGAGCGCCGATAGTCCTGATGGAAAATCAGGTTCAACCACGATTAAATGTTCGCCGTTCACAGAATCCCACTGCGCATCATTTGAACAATCCACTATAACAAGAGTTGAATATTGTTTGACCGCGTCAAGAAAAGTCGAAGGATGCTTCGCGGCATCTTCGTTTATGCTCGAGAAAAGTGCTTTGACTCCGTTTGGTAGTTGATAGATTGATTTTGAAAGTTCGAGTCGTCCGGACAAGACCGCTTGCACTGTGTTCTGCACCAATGGCATTCCCAAGTAATGCCCGAGTCTGGGATTTTTCGTGTCTGCATCTACTAAAAGCACGTCATATCCGAAGTGTTTTAGAGCGAACGCGAGGTTCAAGGCTACAGTGCTCTTGCCTTGTCCCGCGTTTCCGCGTACAAGAATGAGATTACTCACAGACTGCTTGTATCCTCCTGAGAATGTAAAGGTAGAATTCCTTTGTTTTTTCGAAATATTCAGAAATGATATCGATTGTTATGTCGATTTTCTGTCCGCCGTCGAGTTCAGCGGTCATCGTGACGTGTCGTCGGTATTCTTGCGCTTTTTCGAATTTTGCTTTGTGTATTCGTCTAAGCAATAAGTAAAAGTCGCAAAAATCCATCACTAATTTATCAGAAGCGAATAATCGTCTTGCTTCTTCGACTTTGAGTCTTGCAAGTTCTGGTACTTCGGCTAGTTTTTTTTCTGCTTTCGCTTCAGCTAATAGTGAATCAAGGCAGAATCCGATTGCGTTGATGAGTCTTTCAACTATGCTTCGTATAACGTCAACGGTTCTAGTATACTTCAAGCTAACAGCGATACTGTGGTCTGCGCGATTAAGTTCCTGTTGGGCTTGTTGCAGTGCTTCGCCCGGGTTCATTCGAGAAGCCTCGATGGTGTGTTCATTCCGTCGCTCAGTGTACGAGTGAAGAGTGGTAAGACGACGGCATATATAAATTATATGTGAAAATTGTGTCAAAAAAGGGGTTTTTAAGGCAGAATCACTTTTGCATGGACATTATCGCTTCTGCCAAATCTCCTTTGGCTGCCTTGATTGCAGTTAGCGCTTCATCGTGCGAGCAGTTGGTTTGGTCCATTACTGTCTTTATGTCTTCTTCTTTTATGTCTGGTTCAGAAGTTCGCGCTTGTTCGTGTATTGTTCCGCTGATTTGGAATGATTCTTGGCCCATCATGTTGACTTTTGCGACAGAAGGATTCAATATCACGATATCTTTATCTTTTGTTTTGATGATAACTTGTTCAGCTTCGATGTCTTGCTGTTGTATGCCCATTCTTTGCATAGCCTTTGCTATGTCTCTTTGGTTGAGTTTCATGCTGTTAGAAGTTGTGCTCCGAATACGTGCAGAGCCGCGATGATCAATATGACTATGATGCAAAAGACGATGACGTAGCTTGGCTGGAATGATATCTTGCTATGCATGTCCTCGTTAAATGACATGAGTCCTGCCGAGCTTTGGGGCATTCTTGTTGTTTCTTTTGCCATATGTGCTGTGACTATCAACCTATATTTAAAAGTGAGGGTTGGGTGGGAGTAAGCTGCCTTTTGTCAGCCTCCTCCCCTTCGAATCAAGGGTGGCTTTTTTGAAAAGCCGGGACAGGCTGTTTGGGCATTCTACTTAGCGCATACAAAGATGCTTGCACCGGCGGGGGCTATCCGTTTCAGCCAAGCAGGTGAGAGCGTCCGCGCGTTTGCCCAAGTCGCCTCGAGTTTCACGCATCATCCTCCTCACTCACGGTCGCGTTTCTGTGATGGAGCCATCCATTGCTGGATCTCTTGCGAGCCGCCTTTTTGTTGGTGGGCAGACTTTCCTCAGCTGTTAAGCCGCAGGCCCAATACCCACCCAACCCTTCGTCGATAACAGGAAAAACGGTTTATAAAGGTATCTATTTCCAGTGAAGCCTTTCTATGGCTGGCCAGAGGTTTTCTTGGTCGTATTTTGCGCAGTCTTTGTATGCTCGTTTCCAATTTGGATCCATTTGCAGTTGTCCGCGTGTTCTTTCCATTTCAGGAAATAGTGTTCTGAATAAGCTTATGAGTATTTCTGGATTGTCCCAGATGGTGCTGATTGCTTTTGGCCCCATTCTTTTGGAAAGCTCACAGTATAGTCTGTGTGAGAGCCGTCTCTGCTATCGCCAGTTTCATCGTTATATGATAACTTGAGTACTATCAGGTTTCCTATCCAAACTGGAGCTGTGATTCGCGCGAGGTTTAGTTGTTTGTTGAATACTGCTTCGAATGTTCCTTTCTATTGTTCTATGAATAGTCCTTTGTGGTGGACTTCTTTTTGTGCGTAGCTGATCGTGTTGTTGTCTTTTGCTCCTTTGATTTCTTGTACTCTGTGTCCTGGTTTTCCGGGAACTGCTCCGAAAGCGACGTGGGTCACAAGAGGATGCTCGAGGAATGTTTTGATGACTTGATCAGATGTCCATTTGCCTTCTGGAATGGCGGGTTCGGATTGGACTGGATGCGCAGGTGATGAAATTCCCTCGTGTTGCAATGCTGTTTGCAATTCTTGAATAGTATGTGAAATCCAGGACTGGACTATGGCTGCTCCTTCTTTTGAAACTGCGCCTAATCGCACAAGTTCGGGGATGAGCTGTTTAGTCCAGCGTTCTTCGAAAGATGCTATCGCTGCCATTAATAGAACTATCGTTCAATAATATTTAAACGTGTTGTCTCATAAAGAATTAAACCCTAGAATATAGCACGAACGTCATTTGTTCGCCGCCTTGTGTCACAATTAAGCTTTTTATTTGTTTAAAGCCAAACTCAACCGCTTTTGCGTGGTAGATTTCGTGTCCTCGTTTCAGGCATAGGCATACTGTTCCTGTTTTTTTCATGATGAATTCCGCCTGGTAAAAAAATTGGTGCGCTATTTTCTTAATAATCTCGTCAGTCAATATTTTGCCTGGTTGTGCGGGCATTGTGACTATCATGTCTAGGAAGTTTTTGCCGAATTTTGCGTCTAGCCATTTCAAGTCAGTTCTAGAAAAATCAATCGACTTCACGACTCCTGCGATTTTAGCGTTTTTCTGCGCGGAGCTTACGTTTTTGAAGTTATCGTCCATTGAGATTATGATTCCTTTGCGTTCTCTTGGTTTGTCGGTAAGTTCGAATGGTATGCTTAAATTCGCAAACGCGAACTTCTCTTTGCCGAACAGGTTAGGAGATGTGTTGGTTGCTATCAGCGCGGCTTCTATTGGTATTATTCCGTGCCTGCAGAATGGGTCCAGAATGGATTTTTTAGGTTCGTATTCTGCGAATTTGAGTATTCCTGCGGCGATGGTTCCTTTGAGCGATTCTGTTCCAAGGAATATTCTGTAATCGCGCCGTCCGAGGTCTTTGCCGCTAAAGTCTACGCCGAACCAGGCGTTATCATCTTCGATGAGCAAAAAGTAGGTTGTTAAAGGTTTTTTCCAGTTCATTTTGACTGAATATTTCTCTACGATTGCAAGGCTCCAATCGCGCGAAACGTCGGCGGAAGTAAAGCCGTGTTCTCCGATTCGTTCGCAGTCGACCAATATTGTTGGCTGTACAAAAGGTAAATTATCGACGCGCGGGGCTGGCATTCCTTCGAAACTAAAAGAATCTAGAAGCAACATCACTTTGGTGAACGTTCGTCCGTGATAGCAAAGATCAATTAGTGCTTGATAATCAGTGCAGGAAAACGTGATTTTTCCAGACGAAGTTTTTACATTCGTGGCTTTAACAAGTTCTTTTATCTCTTCAGCTGATATCGCTTCCAATCCTGGATTGGTTATGATAAGTCCGTTAATCATTTTCCGGTGCGATTGTGGCTACGCTGATAACTGTGTCTTTGTCGTCGAGTTTCATTACTCGGACTCCTTGTGTATTTCTTCCGATTACATTGATGCCTGATGCGGGGATTCGAATGAGTGTTCCGCTGTGGCTGATAAGCATTATTTCATCTGTGTCTGTTATGCTTTGAAGGCCGACGACTTTTCCGTTCTTGTCGGTTATTTTTATGTTGATGACGCCGACTCCTCCGCGTCCGGTTATACGGTAATCGTTGACAGCTGTCCTTTTACCATATCCCTTTTCAGTGACAGTGAGTATCGTCTGCTTCTCATCAGCTATTGTCGCGCCAACGACTGCGTCCTTTCGCAGCTTGATGCCGATGACTCCTGTGGCGCTTCTTCCCATGCTTCTAACCTTGGTCTCCTCAAATCGAATCGCCATTCCTTTTTCTGTTGCGATGATTATGTGTGATTTTCCGTCGGTTAGCATTACGCTCTTAAGTTCGTCGCCTTCGTCTAGCGTGAGCGCGATGATTCCGCCTTTTCTTGGGTTGCTGAATTCTTCTAGCGAGGTTTTCTTTACTGTTCCTAGCTTGGTTACCATGAACAGATAGTGTGAGGCGTCGAATTTCTCGATTGGTATGAACGCGCTGACTTGTTCTCCTTCTTGCAGCTGTAGTATGTTAACTATCGCTGTTCCTTTTGCGTATCTTCCTGCTTCAGGTAGCTGGTAGACTTTTATCCAGTGTACTCGTCCTTTGTTTGTAAAGCACATCAGGTAGTTGTGCGTGTTGGCAACGAATAGGTGCTGTATGAAGTCGTCTTCTTTGGTTTCTGCTGCGATGATTCCTTTTCCGCCGCGTCGTTGTTGTTTGTATGTGTCCATTGGCAGGCGTTTGACGTATCCTGCGTGGGTGATTGTGATTACGACGTCTTCTTTTCTGATTAGTTCTTCATCGTCCATTTCTGCGAGCTCGGTTTGCACTATTTGTGTGCGTCGTTCATCGCCGTATTTTTCTTTTAGTTCGAGTAGTTCTGCTTTGATTATGCCGATGATTTTCTGCGCGTTCGCAAGGATGTCTTTGAGGTCTTTGATGAGCCGCACTAAATCTTGGTGTTCTCCTCGTATTTTGGTTTGTTCAAGGCTGGTAAGGCGGCGCAAGGTCATGTCTAGTATTGCTTGGGCCTGTTTTTCAGATAGTGAATAGTCCGCCATAAGGCCTTTTTTGGCTTCGTCGGCGGACTTGCTTTCTTTGATAAGTTTGACTATGGCGTCGATGTGGTCTAGTGCGACTATGAGTCCTTCGAGCAGGTGGGCTTTGTCTTCTGCTTGCGTTAAATCGTACTGGGTTCGTTTGCGAACGACATCTTTTCTGTACACGATGAATTCGTTGATTATATCTCTTAGCGGCAGAACGCGCGGCTGGTTTCCTACAAGTGCGAGCATATTGATGCTAAATGTCTCTTGCATGCGAGTATGCGCGAATAGTTGGTTCAGTATGACATCGGAATTCGCTCCTTGTTTGAGGTCTATCACAACTCGCATTCCGTCGCGGTCGCTTTCATCGCGTACGTCTGCGATTCCTTGTATTTTTTTATCGTTCACAAGCTCCGCTATATTCTCGATCATCGTCGCTTTGTTTACCATGTATGGGATTTCGTCGATGACTATGTGTTGTCTTGTTTTGCCTTCTTCGAGGTGTGTTTTGGCTCGTACTGTTATCTTGCCTTTTCCTGTTTTGTATGCTTCAAGAAGTCCTGATGTTCCCATTATTATCGCGCCGGTTGGAAAGTCAGGCGCTTTGATTGTCTGCATGAGTCCAATTACGTCGATGTCTGGCTTGTTGAGCATTGCGATGACTCCATCGCATACTTCGTGCATGTTGTGCGGTGGGATGCTTGTTGCCATTCCTACTGCGATTCCTGAGCTTCCGTTGAGCAGAAGGTTTGGAGCTTTGCTTGGAAGAACTGATGGTTCTTTGAGCGATGCGTCGTAGTTTGGTACAAAATTTACTGTTTCTTTGTCTATGTCCTGCAAGAGCTCTTCCGCGAATTTGGCGAGGCGAGCTTCTGTATTGTGATTGATAAAACCGTTTGCGATGAATGAATGACAGTTGCTTTCAACTTTGATAGAATAAACGCGCACGATGCCGGCAGGTTCGATAGAAACGACTGGTTCGAAGAGGTAATTGTATGTGAGGAGGTATTCGAAGAGGCCGGTGTGGTCTTGTTGAGTCGCTTGCTTGACTTCTTGACATACTTGTAGATAATTTCGCTCCATGGAGCCGTAACGGTCGAAATTGTGGCGTGCAGAAAAGCCTGAGCTGCCTGTGAATTGTCTGATGAAGTCTGAAATGAATGGAACGTAATCGGTCAGAGAGTTATCTTTTTGGTATGTCAAGAGAACGTGTTCGAGTTTTTTGTTTTTAATTGGGGCGGCGAATCCTATTTGGGAATAGAATTTGAGTACGTTGCGGGCACCTCTGATGTAAAGTTTGTAAATAAAACGGTGCTTGTCGTAGCGTCTGAATGTATCAATACCAAAGCGAAGCAGGAGTGTCTGAAGCACTTCCAGTAGGTTTGAGCTAACTGAACAGCAGCTTAGTTCAACCATTTTTTTTGCCGAACTAATGGAGCCATCTCCTTCGAAATAGCTTTTGATGAACGTCGCAGCGACATTTTTAGGTGATTGTAGTATTGAGAACGGAAGCGTTTTTTCACGTGATTTCACAGGGGTAATGCCGATATTTTTAAGGAAGTCTATGGTGAATAGGCAATGGCATTCTAGGATCCAGTATGGTTTTTTGCCGTAGGAAGTTGGCTTTCGCGCGAATTTGTGGAGTGTTGAGTCTTTGAAGGTTGCGCGCCAGCGTTCTTCGAATTGTTGGATGAATTCAGGATCGCTGTTGCAGAATTCAATTTTGTTCTGTGTAATAGTGCCTTCGGCTATGAGTGCGCCCATGATAAACGCGAGGTCTTCAGTAAGGTGATTTGGAATAGTTCTGATTGTGGTGCGGTTCGTGCGTTGTGTTGGGTGATATGCTGCCAGTGGGAGCATTTTGTTTGGGAATAGTGAATCTGAGCGGTCGAGAACGACGATGTCGCCGGCTTTAATGTTTTCGAGCAGTTTCCAGGAAAAGATTGGTTTGCCGGTTTCAGCGGTGGTGAGTGTCAAGAGAGGATGGTTATTTGAGCCTTGGATGGTATAACCTTTGTTGGTAATGAGTTTTAGTGTTGGGTGTTCTCCCGAGTCAAACCATTTCGAAGCTCGATTGATTTTTTGATCTTTGGAAAGAATTGAGAGATTGATATTTTCTTGCTGTGCGATTTCTCCCATAGGAATGAGTCCTTTTTCTGTTGCGACGAGTGTATCTTTTGTTACACAGTACCTCATTGCCGCGGCATTATCCCCGTCGACACTACCAAAATTTCCTTGTCCGGATACAAGCGGATAGCGTAGTGAGAAATCCTGCGCCATTCGGACCATTGTGTCGTAAATCGCTGAGTCGCCGTGCGGGTGGTATTTTCCCATCGCATCTCCTACTATTCTGGCGGACTTTTTGGTGGGTTTGTTGTAAGCAAGTCCCATTTCGTACATTGAGAAGAGTACTCTGCGGTGCACGGGCTTTAGGCCGTCGCGAACGTCAGGAAGGGCTCTGCCGACTATGACGGACATCGAATAGTCTAGGTACGATGTTCTCATCTCCTGTTCTATTAGCCGAGTGATTATTTTCTCGGTGTTTGGCACATCTGTCTTTTGTGTGTCTGGCATGTGGTAAAAATCCAACCCCTTCTTTGAAACTGTTTATCGTCGATAAATTATTCGGTTTTAGGGGTATAAAAAGGTGATTATTTTATATATAAAAGAAATATATTAAAGAAGGCTAAAATCAAGCCTTCGCACGAATCCCTTCCCTAACCCCAAAACTCTTCCCGCAATACACGCAAGCTTTCTTCTGTTCTGTTATCGTGGCCGACCGTGTTTCGTACTGCATTTTGTTTCCGCAGTGTTTACATTGAAGGAGGAGTTTCATCATTCACAGGCTCTTGTCCGAGTATTTTTCGAACTTTGCGTTCTATTTCTGTTTCCATTTCGGGGGTTGTTTTGATGCCGTCGCCCTTTTCGAAGTCTCGTTCTTTGAGTTTTGATGTTTTCGCTTGTGTTTCCTGCGCTATTTTCTGTTCGGTTGTGAGCGGTGCTGGTTCTGGCGCGGCTAATGGTTCTTTTTTGCCCGCGAGTTCTTCTTCGACTTTCTTGGCTGCTTGCGCTACTGCTGCTGCTTGAGCTTCAACTTCTGCTTTTTTTGGCGCGTGTTTTTTCGGCTCGTGCGTTTTCACTTCTTGCGTGGTCTCAACTGCAGGAGCGTCAGTCTTCTCTGTAACGTCAGCTGGTTCGGATTCGTTTACCGCAGTTTCGTTTTCTTTTGCCGTTTCTTCTTTCTTCTGAACAGTATGAGCAGCGTGTTTCTTCTTATTATGCTTCTTCTTGTGCGGCAAGGCTGCTTCGATTTCGACTATTTCTTCAGGCGTCATGCTTTCTTTTGGAACGTCAAATACTGGCAGTTCGCCTAGTTTTTCTTCAATAAGTTCTACCCCTGTCGGTTTCAATTCCTCGACAATCTCGGTCATCGGGACGACTTCGACGTTGCGCGCAAGATCTATCTGCGGCTTTCCTAGCTGTTCTTCTGTTTGCTCCTGCTGCTGCTTTTCGATTGCGCCTATTTCTTTTTCTTTGGCTTCGATTGCTTTTTCGACATCGCCCATGTCTTTGAATTTGTCCCTTAACTTAGAAGGATCTATATCGAAGTATTCGAAGAATTTAGGCGTCAATTTGATCATTTTCGTCCGACTGTATTTCTCGCGGGTTATCAGACCGCTTTCCTCAAGAGAACTCAAATGGTCGTATGCTTTGTTTGTTCGTATCTTGATGACTTTGCTTTGAATGACCGGGGCCTTATATGCTACAACCGCGAGTGTTTCAAGTATGCTTTTTGGCAGTTCTGTTTTGGTAACCACCTTTTTTACAACTGAGACATACTTTTCGCGAACTGTTAGCTTCCATGCTTTGCCTTCGTTGACAAGCATTGTGGGTCCGCCTGAAGCGTCAAGTGAACTCTTAAATTCAGAAAGCACGGTCAGAACGTCATCTTCGGAATGTTTGCACAAGCGCGCTATCTCTTCGATGTCTATTTTGCGCGCGGCTGCGAATAGAATCGCTTCTACCACTCTTTTTAGTTCATCATCCATTGGTATGGTATTTGTTTCCGTCTTTTTTTAAGGTTCCCTTTTGTACGAGTCCGTCTACGAAGGGAGTGAGCTCTTTTTCGCCCATGCCCAGAAGAGAAGTTAGTTCTTTTAGTGTTTGTGGCGCCTTGCAGGCGAATTTGATGAAGTTGTGGAATACGTTGACGGCGTTTTTGTCAAGGAGCGCTTTTTGCGCCTGCAGTCCTTTTAGCATCATGTCTGCGTGGTGCAGTTTTGCCTGAAAGTCATTCATCAAATCTTCGAAATCGTTCATATCGAGTGTTAATTGTTCAGGGCTGATGATTTCGACGCTGGACGGCATTGAATCGAAGCAGAAATCTAACAGGTCTACCATTTTTGGGAATTTTATCTGCAATTCCACGAATTGTGTGAATAGGTTGTCTTTTGGCGCTGGTTCTTCGTATTTTTCAGTTATTATCTGAACGCCTGCGTCTTTTAGTTTTTGTACGTGTTCTTCGAGTTTTTGCGTGATGAATTCTGCTGGAGCGCCTAGTATTTCTATGATGAACCGCCCGACTATTGGCTGTGTTTGTTCCATATGAAACCCCCACGTTGCGCGTATTATAAAGGTTTTGGCGGTATCAGAGGATATGTCCGATTCACTATTTTGCAATAGTCATAAAAGTTTTTAAGATTACATATAAAAGGAAGAGCGGTGGTGACCTATGGCTATGTTTGAATTTCTCAAAAAAAAGAAAGAGGAGCTTCCTTTGCCTCCTCCTCCATTGCCTCCGTTAAGAGGAGATATGGAGTCTATTCAGCCGCCCATGCCACAGATTCCTTTGCTTGCGGCGCCGCAGATGCAAACTCCACGCATGCCTCAAATTCCAATGATGCAAGAAGAAGAGGAACAGTCTCCAAGGGTATTTGATAGGACTATTCCTTCGGAGCCTCCAAGGCGTGTTGAATCACTTCAAAGGACAGAGACTGTGCATCATATGCCTTCGAAGAGTTTCGTGGCTGTTGAGGATTACAGGCGTATTGTGAATGATACTAATGTTGTTAGATCGAAATTATTGGACGCTGAGAATTTCGTGAAGCGTTTGACCGAGCTTAGAACTGATGAGGAGCGCAGTTTGGAAAAGTGGCGTTCGCAGTTAGAGGATGTGGAAAAGAAGTTAGGTTATGTTGATCAGTTGATTGAAAAAGCCCAAAGGTGATACTATGGACGGAAAAGCTCCTGTATTCGTGAAAATCGATGAGTATAAGGATATTGTTGATATTATGACTCTTATGCGTGAGAAGGTTCGTCAGGCGAAGTTTTTGCTTGACAAGATTGCCGAGATGAAGGCTCAGGAGGATCAGGAGCTTGCGACTTGGGCAAAGGAGCTTGAGGAAGTCGAATCAAGCATTGGAAGCATTGATAGGACTTTGATGGAACCGGGGATTTGATGGAGCAGGACTTGTTTTTTGTCGGCATCAGGGATTCTGTTGAACTGCGAAAAGAGCTTCTTTTAAGTTCGAAGAATGTTCTTGATAGCCTGCGAAAGTACGAGCAGTATAAAGTCATAAAAGATCAGAAATTCCAATACGTTGCCGAGCTTAAGCGCGTTTTTGATGAGCTTTTAGTTTTGAACAAGAAACTGCGCGGCAAAATGCCTAAGGTTCCTGGAAAGACTCCGATGCTTCCGGGCGCTAAAGAGCCTGTTGAAGAGGAAGAACAACCAATCAAACAATCACAAAAGCAGCCGATTAAAATGGAGCGTCAAGAGAAACTTAGCAAGCTTGACATGCTAGAACAAGAGCTCGCAAGAGTCGAAGAGAGATTGGGCCGGCTTCATTAATTCTATAACGTCCGTACCGCCCGCTTCCGTCAACTTCCTACAACCCACCGTCCTCCTTCCTACCGTCCTACCTCAGTCTTTCCGTCCAGCCGTCGTCCGTCTTGCCGTACCTGCCTTCGTGCCGCCCTACCGTCATTAATGGTATCTCGCATTTATCTTTTCCATTTTTTTACGAAGAGCAGTCTTTACGTCCACATTTAACGACCCTGCGACTAACAGCGTCGTAATCAAAACGTCGGCGAGTTCTTCACTGAGCGTATCGTTGGAGCTTTTCTCTAATTTCTCAGTGCGCTGCAAAGACTGGTGCGCGAGTATTTCCGCGCATAATTCCCCGACTTCTTCTCCTAGTTTGACAGTGCGGGCAAGGACTCCGTGTCCTGGTTCCACGTTGTACTTGGCAGAGAGCCTTTTATTCTCAACCGTTACAAATTCCAATAATTCATTGAATTCCATAATATTAGATGCATAGCTAAAGTATAAAAGTGTGCGCTCAATGGGTGTTGACTGTATGCTGTCAAAAACGTAGCTAAGATGAGAACTGCCAGTTTTATGATGGCATTAAGCGTAAAAATTCTTCCGGAGTAACAATTTTAGTCCCTTTGAATTCTTTGATTGGAAGAATATGCTTCTTGTCTTGAGTCACGAGATAATTGGCTTTGCCTTCCCGCTTGCAACGAGTCTCAGAACGCGAAAAGAATAGCCAGTCCAAAAAGTAGCTGAAACTAAAACATTCGTATCAAGAACAACACGATTCATCGTTGCTTGCGCACACGATGCACAAGCTCAGAAACATCTTCTTCACGAATCTTCTTTTTTGCCTCACGCAAGGGCATTGTGACCTCTTCCCAGGACAGCGAGCTCACTTTCTTCACGAGTAACGAGTCGCCTTCTAACACAAAAAGTATTTTTTCTCCTTCTTTCAAATGCATCTTCTGGCGAATTTCAGCAGGAATCGCTACCTGCCCGCGAGCACTTACCGTTCCCATATCAATTGTTTCAGCCATAATAAAAACACCTCAATCTTGTAAATAAGATTAATCTTGTATTTAAACCTTTCGCTTTCGCACCCTCTTAGAAAACATCTCATCCTAATAACTTCTTAAACGGTACGAAAATGCTATTCATAAAGACAGGTTTATGACGTGGTAAAAGGCGATGCTATCAGTGATGAATTGAGAACATCCGTTAGCGTCCTCCTGCTGCCATCAGAAAAATCACGGGACCTATGCTGAGCGCGATGCTAATGATGCCAAGAGCAGGGCCCACATAGCCAAGGGTTTGTTTACTTTTGATGGCGATCACGCCAGTGATAATTGCGGCAATTGGCAGTAAAAGATAAACAGCATATGAGATATGCATTAAACCTATCCCAAAAATGCCGCCGCTCATAGCGCCATGAAGTATATTGTACAGTGGGAGTAATCCGAATATGAACGATCATGCGCTTATTTGTAATGAGCGGTTATTTGCTTCTATCAAGATAAGCACATTCCGAAAATTTACTCGTCGTTCCACCAGTCAATCAACCAGTCCAAAAGCCCTACTGGTTCAGTACTGACAACTTCACCGGTGATTCTGCCCTTGCTCTTGCCGTCATTTGATTTCTTCACAGGAATATTACTCTCAACTCTTTGTGGCGGGCATCCTGGCTTAGTGCAGTCTCTTGCATTGTGAACAGTCTTTGCACGATCGTTTGCGTTCTCAGAGACTGCAAGGCCTGTGATTGAGTTGCTTCCTCCGCATTGCATAGGGAAGATGGCAGCGCCTGTTGACTGATCAACTGTGGTAGATTGCGTGGAAGTCTGTACAGTGCAGCCTTCAGGCGGGGTGAAGCTTGTGGCAACATCCCAGTAATGGTCATCAGTGTAGTATGCTACAGGCACCTCAATAAACGACTCCATTGGAATCTCTGCCGGTTCGAATATTGTGAGTTCAGAGCCGAAAAGTGTTTTTTCGTTGGCTGGGAAGTACTTGTTGCTGCGCTTATTGAGGGTGAACGTCAATCGCTGTCCTGGCACATACTGCTTGGTTATATTTACGCCATTAATAGTCACTCGTACTTTCGCAGGTTGCGAATTCGGATTCATTGTGAGCACACAGTTGTTCTTTGCGCCTCTTCCATTGTTATCTAGGAAGAATGCTGCTCCTGTGTCTAGAGCTCCAGTTGCATTTGTAGTGCCTCCGGATGCGAGTACTTCACCGCTTGCGCTTAACACTTCATAGTAGCTTGGTGTCACCGGCATTATCTGCGTAGGCGTCACATCTGTGTCTACCACACGTGAGGTCAGTAGGATTCCATTGTGCGAGTTGAGTTCCACTTCGCCCTCAATTGTACACACTATATCTCCATCATTTCCGGGCTTTGACATTGTGATTACTGCTGATCCGTACAGCGTGTATACAGACGTCACGTCACTACCAGTTACATAATGAGTTGTCTTCTCGACCGTGGCTGTTGGTGTTCCTGGAATTTTTTGGAACGTGAACATCTTGATCACGCCAGGCACACACCCATAGCAACTTGGCCATGCAGTGTATCCTAGTCGGTAACTGCCTGGTCCAAAGGTATACGTGTAACCCGTTATTGGATCTACTTTGAATGTATCGTTTGCTGAGTAAGACACCTGTAAGGTGACCTCTCCTCCTTCTGGGACGACCAACGTGTATGGATATGCTGACCCGAACGCAGTGTCGCCAAGCCAAGTCAATGATGCAGTCACATCACCGCTGTTAATTATGTCAACAGTAGCACCAATATGCATGTCCCCTCTGTCTTCGGTCACTGAAGAACCGGGCAAGAATGTCATCGGAATGCCTTGCTCGATTTGGCAAGTGTTGCTGCAACCGTCGTTGGAATTTGGATTACCATCGTCACATTGCTCAGTTCCGATTCTTATGCCATTGCCGCATTCTAAAACTTCAACTTGACAGCTTACACTGCAACCATCATCATTATTTTCATTACCGTCATCGCAAGTTTCGGGAGATATCACGATTGTATCACCACAGGTTGGCTCACAGGGACCTCCTAAAGGCGGACAGGTGTATCCTGATTCTATTTCACCGCATGAGGCGCTGCAGCCATCGCTGCTCGCTTCATTATTGTCATCACAAGCTTCTGCTCCTTTTACTAAACCATCACCACAAACTGGTTCGCATGCTTGGCCCGATGTTGTGCATAGGTACCCTGATTCAACCTCATCACATGCCGATGCGCATCCATCTTCACTGTCAGTGTTGCCATCATCGCATTGTTCGGTGAATCCTTCGAAAGTGCCATCACCGCAAAGAGTGAGCTTGATTTCTTGTCGTGGCTGAACGACAAAAGGTGATGCCTCAGTGAGGACTGCATCAGCACCTACTTGGTCGACTGAACAACCAGGTGTTCCTGGTCCTGTTGGTGAATTTTCGCAAGGCGCGTCAGCAGTGCCATCGCCGTCAGTGTCAACTGCAGCGTTGGTTTTAGTGCCTTGCCCGAACAAGATTGCGACTGCACCTGAAACATCAAAAGTATCCACGTTTGGTGCGACGAAGTTCACTCCTATTTTTTCATCGTCAACGAAAAATTCAGTCTGACCTATGGTTTTCGTGGTTCCGGTTGAATCGCTTGTGATGGTTCCTTGCAAGGTTATTTGTCCCGCATTGTTACCCCAAGAAACATCAGTGAAAGTGATATCGCTATCTTGACCTTCGACAAAAGTACCAGTATCGCTCTCAATTGTAGTGTCCGTGATTTGGAATACGCTTGTAACTGCTGCGATTGCTACTCCTACTGCTGCGATGCTAGATCCAGTGATGCTTCCAGTCGACCCTGTCGTAGCCGCTGCTGCTCCTGAACCGCTTTGTGTAATTTGTGAGTTGCTCACTACAACATCAGCATCTATGAGGTCCAGTATGGCGCCAGTACTTTCTCCACTGATATTGCTATTAGTAATTTGCACAGTCCCACGACTTTTGATTAGAGCCCCATTGAGGGGAATAATCAGGTTTACACTGATGATGTTATCAAGTTCCAACTCATTACCTGTCCCTCCATCGATTGCACTGCCAGTAGGATTATTAACGTGGATTTCGCTGCCAGGCGTGCCTGCGATACTGACCGCGCCAGTATTGTCTACGACGTCAATACACGGCCCCGCTGAATCTTGGTCGAGGACGCCGGGAATGATGACGTAAGCTCCTGGAAGTTGGATGTAAAATGGACACGAAGTGATCGTGCTTGATTTTACCTCTATAGTAAAAGATATCGTTGCGGGGTTACCTAGAGCGTCTATTGCAGTGACAGTAATAGTGTGCGTTCCGGGCGGTCCGTCGATTTGAAGAACCGCTTGCCAGTTGGTTTCTCCGTTCGCAGGGCCATCTGATACCACTGTTGCGATTGATTCTTTTCCTGTGTCGATATCGGTGACAACCACGGTCTTCGTGCCTTTTGGATCAGCGGTGTTAATGTGGAGCGTTGTGGCTTCGCCCTCGAGTACGATTGATGGCGGTTCGATAGTGTTGATCTGCGGTCCGCTGGTGTCAAGGGAGATAACCTTGAGTCCGACAAGCCCGCCATTTCCTGCACCATCTTTGGCTCGGACATCGACAAGATAGTTTCCGTCTGGTAAACTAGTAAGGTCGTAATCTGCGCTCCATGTAGGTGAGGTCAAAGTATCTTGTGTCATTGGGAACGTAGCTACTATAGTTCCTGTTGTGAGTTCTTCAATAAACACGACAACTTCGTCGACGCCGCTCAATTCGTCCGTTGCGATTGTGTGAATTTCTAAAGAATCACCCTCGCCAAACTCGTTTTCCATACTTGTGGCACCACTAGGAGGGGTATAATCGCTGGTGCCTTCGTCGCTATTCGGCGGATCGTTCCCTGCTTCGTCCTTTGACTTGACTTGCCAGTAGAATTTCCCTTCAACTAAATCCGTCGTCGGTGTGAATTCTGATGTTGCAAGACTTGTCGCGCTGATCTCTGGGGATGAAAAGTCTGCGTTGTTGTCTATTATGAAATCGTAGAGCACTCCGCTGCTCGTTGCCGCGTCAGGTGCGTCGTTCCAATCAAAAGTTGGTCGAGTATTATTAGTTGCAGAACCGCTTGCCGGACTTACAAGTACGGGCGCTCCTGGCTGTACGGTATCCGTAAGCAGTGTTGACGCGTCGCTAAAGCTTCCTGCATTTCCGGTGCCGTCTATTGCTTGTATTCTCCAGAAGTATGCGCCGTCGCTAAATGGGTTCACAAGTGTTAGAGTTGATGTGCTGATTCCGCTTTGGTCTATTTCGATTTCTGTTGGTTGGAATCCTGCTCCTCTTGAGATTTGAATTCTGTATGTAGTTCCTGGTTCGGAGTCTGTCCAGTCAAATGTTAGAGTATTATCGTTGGTTTTGGCGTTATTTGTCGGCAAGAGCAGCGTTACCGTCGCAGGACCTGTCGTGTCAACGGTAAATCCTGGTGTTGAAACAACAGTGTTGGGGTTTGCCATATTATCAGTCGCTGTGACTTGAACGTCATGTCCACCCTCGGGACTTGCAGATACTATTGTTCCTTGGAAGGTTGCTGTTTGTCCTGCTGCGGTGCTTCCTGATACAAACATGAGTGTGATGGTTGGAGCTCCTGTTGTGATGTCTTGCGCAGTAACGCCAGATATGCCGCTGACGGAATCTGATGCTGCTGCTGTGACAAGTACATTTTGGCCTGTATTTACCAATTGTGGTTCAATACTTACTACAATCAAAGTTGGTGGTGTGAGATCGAGTTGGAGTGTCGCGTCCGTTTTCGCGACTATATTTCCAAGAGTGTCTGTTGCGGTATCTTCTACGCTGTAAGTGCCATCCATTGGTGCAGCAATGGTTGCTGTTGCCTGCCAGTTGCCGTTTTGAGCGGTTCCTGATAGAAGTGAAAGTGGAACGGTGGCTACAACATTAGTTGATGGTAACGGTCCTCGGACTCGTGCGACGACGTTCGCAACTCCTGTTGCATCAGTTACTGTTTTTTGGATTGTTACTTGTGCTTGGCCTAAGTTAAGCGATGGTGTTGCTGCGGCAGATTGGATGACCGGCGCAGTAGTATCAACTGTGAATGTTCCAACTGCGCTGGATATAGGACCGTTTGTTGCTTTGTCTTTTGATTGGACCTGCCAGTAATACGTTCCGTCGGCAAGAGTCGTTGTATGTCCTGACACTACAAGATCAAGAACAGATACTTCAGGTGAAAGCATATTCGCGTTGTTATCTACGCGCAAGTCGTACAATACCTCGCTGCTTGGTGCAGGATCAACTGCGTCTGACCAGTCAAAGTGTACTTCGCTCGTGCTCAAAAGTTGTGCGCTAACTGGTGTGACAAGTGTTGACGCGCTTGGTGATGTTGTATCAATTGTTATCTTGCGTGACAAGCTTGGCGTTCCGATGTTGCCAAGGCCGTCAACTGCTGTGACGCGCCAGTAATATACTCCGTCAGGTAACACTGGAGTTACCGTTGAGACAGCAAGTCCTGGTTGGTTTACCGCAAGGCTAGTGAATTCTTCGTTCGTTGAAACTTGCAGGGTATATGTGACGCCGGATATATCAGTTACATCTGTCCAGTCGAGTGTTGGAGTGTTATCGTTTGTTAGTAAGTTGCCTGCAGGAGATAGTAGTTGAGGCGCGGGTGGTGCAGACAAATCTATTGTGAAGCTGAATGCTGAACTATATGGTCCGATGTTTCCAAGTGAGTCTTTTGCGCGCACTCTCCAATAATATATTCCATCGTTAAGTGAAACTGTTTGTACTGAATTTGTAAGGTCTTGCAGGCTTAAAGTACTTGTTGCAAAGGTGTTGTCTGTTGAGACTTGAAGATCGTAGCGTACTCCGCTGACATCAGATACATCGCTCCAATCGAGTGTCGGAGTGTTATCTTGAGTAATCGCCGTATTTGCCAAGCTCAGAAGTGTTGGTGCTGCTGGAGCAGTGTTGTCAACGAAAAATCCTGGCGAAATAGTGGTTGAACCCACATTAAGTGCTACGTCAGTCACATTGACGCGCACATTGTGGTTGCCGTCAGGCGCTGCTGAAATTATTGTTCCTTGGAAATTTGCTACTTGTCCTGCGCTTTTGCTTCCGGATAAGAAAGTTAGAGTTACTGGTAGTGCTCCTGCAGTTATATCTTGCGCGCTTACTGTTGAAACGCTTGATGCCGTGTCTGTGACTGCTGCTTTGACAAGGACGCTAGCTCCTGTTTTTACAATAGTTGGAGATAAAGTGACAACGCTTAGTATTGGAGGTGTTCTGTCCAGAGGCGCTTGTCCATCTGCAACTGTGACGCTGTTTGATGAAGTATCTGTTGCGGTATCTGAAACAGAATATAATCCATCAGGTGCTAGAGCTTGTGATGGGAATGTGAATGTTCCAATCCACGTGCCAAGTTTGGCTGTTCCGGATGTTCTTGTAAGCAAAACTGTGCCGACAGTTGTTGTTGAAGGCGCAGGTCCCTTGATTGCAGCTGTTACGCTTGCGACTGCAACGTCATCGCTGACTGTTTTTGATATGGCTAGTTG
Source organism: Candidatus Woesearchaeota archaeon (assembly GCA_018302815.1). Lineage (GTDB taxonomy): Archaea > Nanobdellota > Nanobdellia > Woesearchaeales > ARS49 > JAGVZE01. Next base: position 86,682 of record JAGVZE010000008.1, on the reverse strand, counting down.
AACATTTGCTCCATCGATTACTGGCGTAGCTGTTGCAGAAACAATCACTGGAGGAGTTGTATCCGGAACGTCAACTGTGAATGTGAATGGGGTGCTGAACAAACCGACATTGCCTGATCCGTCTGCTGCTCGTACTCTCCAGTAATACGTGCCTGGCACAAGAGTCGGAGTGAAAGTTGAAGTTCCAATATCAGTTGTAATTACGACAATATTGCTGAATGCGAGGTCTGTTGCGACTTGCAATGAGTACACAACTCCGCTTGGGTCTGTGACGTCAGTCCAATCGAGTGTTGGAGTGACGTCGTTAGTCACATCATTAGTGAGTGGGCTTAAAAGAACAGGTGCTGCGGGCGCAGTGGTGTCCGGAACAGCTTCTGCGATCTTTACAAGGAATGCTTCCGATTTTGAAGTTGAGAGTTTGGTTTGTCCTGGCATTGAACCCATGGTTGTTCCTGTGATGTATACTGACCCATCGGCGACTCCAGAGGCGGTGTCAGTTGTTGTACTGCCTATTTGTTTTGTCCAAACTTCATTACCGTTAAAGTCGTATTTGCGTGCAAAGATGTCTTGGCTGCCTGCGCTTATTTGATTGGGAAGCGCGCCAAAGCCAATACTGCCAACAACAGTGACTCCTGCAGCATCAAGATCTATATCTGCTGCCTTATCAACATAACTAGCTCCAAATTGTTTAGTCCAAATTATATTGCCGTTCGAATCAAATTTTCGTACGTAAACATCAGTATATCCCGCGGATGGTCCTGCAAGTGCGCCATCTGTTGATCCAGTCACATAGACTCCGCTTGGTCCTGCAGTAATACCGCCTGCTATATCCGCTGCAGTAGTGCCGAATTGTTTAACGAATCCGCTACCGCACGCCTTAGTGAACTTGATGAGAACAGTATCAGTAAGTCCGGCGTTCGTGTTGCCGACGAACGCGCCGGTTGTTTGACCGAGCACGTAGACTCCTGTTGTGTCAAGAGCGATGTCGACGCCAAGGTCGGTTGTGGCTCCGCTTGCGAGTCGTGCCTGACATTGCAAGACTCCGTTGGTGTCGTATTTTCGCATGAATATCTGTTTTGTTGGGATGGTGGTTGTGGTGCTGGTTCCGACGACGAAGACATCTCCGTTGGTATCGATGACAACACCATCTACTCTATTGACGTTGCCCATGACGGCGCCCGTGAGAGTACTACCCACGAGTTGTCTTGTCCAGGGAGCAGTAGTAAGCGTGTTCGTGTATTTTCTGATGAATCCGTTGGTCAATCCTGAGAAAGTAACTCCGGTAAACGCGCCATCAGTAATTCCTACAACATAAACTGAAGTGCCGTCTGTATCAACGTCAAAGACACGATCGCTGTTTGGATATCCTGAAGGGCTTGTGCTGGTGAATGTGCTTTGCGCGAGTTGTACGCCGTTTGGATCATATTTGCGCACGTATCCATCAGCAATGTAAGCAGTGGTAGTTGAATATTGCATGTACCCTGCAACATATGCGTTTCCGAGCAAGTCAGTTGCGACTCCATTGGCGTATGTGTATAAGTTAGAGGTAGTGCTAAGAGAATATTGCCTTATCCATGCAAGTGAGTTTGAGACAGTGAAAGTCTTGGTTCCACTAATAGGGTTTCTTCCTTCGTTCCCAGAAACATCGGTTGCGGTTGCGTAATAAGTATGGAGTCCTAACAAGTATGTGCTATCAAAAGTGCATGGCGATACTGTGCAAGTATTCTTGAGGACGCCATCAACATAAATTTTTATCTGCCCAATCCCGTTGCTATCGCTTGCGCTTGCATTGATTGTGACTGGTCCTGTTATCGAGGTTGTTGGAGAATGTGTTACCGCAATGGTTGGCGCGTTTGCATCCACTGTGAAGCTGCCCGTGTTTGTCGCAGTGTTGTTCGCTGCATCTCGTGCCGATACTCGTTCTGTGTGTGTGCCGTCTGGCGCTGCTGTTGGCTGGCTGAAAGTCCAGGTTCCTACTTGGTTTGCTGCAAGTGAGCCTGTGAATGTTGTGCGCGTCGCAGGAAGTCCGGAAGTTATATCGACTGTAGTGACGTCATTTTGATTTGCGAATCCGCTAAGAGTGTCAAGTGCTGATACTTGTACTGTTACAGTGCTGCCTGCTCCTTTGAAGCCGGGAGTTATTGATGTGACAAAGAATGTTGGCGCGGTTAAATCGACAGTGACTGCGCCGACATCTTTTATTACTTGGTTGGTTGCTTGATCTGTTGCGACCACTTCTACTCTGTATTGGCCATCAGGAACGCTTGGGAAATTGAATGTTCCGCTCCAAATGCCGTCTTGTGTTGTTCCTGAGATGAGCGTGAGAGTTGCTGTGCCGATGGTTGTTGTTGCAGGTGTTGGTCCTTTGACTGCAAGGCTTACGCTGTTAACTCCAATTGAGTCAGAAACGCTGACATTGAGTGTGAGTTGTGCTGAAGGCCCGCCAAGAAGCAATGCAGATAAGTTTGCCTGTCCGATAAGTGATGGGTTTCTATCGAATGTGAATGTGCGGGGCGCGCTTGGTGGATCGTTTCCTGCTTCGTCGTTGGACTTGACTTTCCAGTTGTACGTGCCGTCGGGCAAGAATGTGGGGGTAGTGTATTGTGAAACATTCAGGCTGCCGATTTCCAATTCTGGCGAAATGAATGACTGATCGTTATCGACAACCAAATCGTATAATACTCCGCTGCTTGGTGCAGGGTCAATAGCGTCATCCCAGTCGAACGTGACTGGTGCGTTATTTGTTGTGAATGATTCGAGTGGGCTCACAAGTGTTGGTGCTGCTGGAATAGCCGTGTCTATTAAGAAACTTTCAGGTGCAGAGTATAATCCTTCATTGCCAACGCCGTCTACTGCGCGAACTCTCCAATAATACAGGCCGTCTGCAAGTGGTGCGGCAGGACTGAAAAATTCTGTTAGAAGTATTTCGCTAATAAGTACGTTAGTGAAACCCGCATCAGCGGCTATTTGAAGAGTATAACTTACTCCGCTTGTATCGCCAACGGGTTGCCAGTTGAACGTTAATTGTGGATTGTTAGTCTCTGTGGCAGTTAATGGCTCTACTGTAACTGGCGCGTCAGGTGCTGTTGCATCAAGGTTAAAAATGCCAGTTTGACTGTTTGTGTTCGCCGCATTGTCCGTTGACGTCACGACAATTGAATGATTGCCCTCTGGTAATTGTGCGCTTAATGTCCGTTGCCACGTGCTTGAAGCTCCTGCCGCAGTTGATCCTGAAAGGAACGTCATGGCTACAGGGCTTTCACCAACTGTTGAATCTCGAGCAGTCATTCCTGAAATGCCGCTAGTCATATCTTGTGTTGCCGCAGTGACCGTGACTGTGTCTGTTAGTTTAGCTGCTCCTGGAAGAATGGAAACAATTGAGGTTATGGGTGCTGTTCTGTCAAGAAGCACGCTTCCATCTACTTGCGTGACGAAATTCGCAGAAGTATCCGTCGCAGTGTCAGTTACCGTGTACGTTCCGTCAGGCTGAGTGGTGAACGTGAATGTTCCAGTCCATGTTCCTGATTGCGCCGTGCCTGAGCTTAAACTGAGTGGAACTGTTGCGACAAGTGCGCCTGTTGAATTCTTCACAGCCGCGCTTACGCTTGCGACCGCTGTGTCGTCGGTTACTGTTTTTGTGATCGTGATCTGAGCAGATCCGCCGACGATACCTGGCGTGATTGTTGCAGAGGTTATGACTGGAGGGGTTGTGTCGCCTGCGCCAGCTAACGGCAAACGATACGTTGTAAAGCTTGCAACGTCAAATACTTTGGTGTTTCCAGTATAGCTAACTGCGGTACATTGTGGAGCAGTACAAGGCTGGTAAGTTCCATCATCTTCGAAATCGACTTCTACTGCAGAATTGGTGACTCCATTGAGCGTCACTCGTGCAGATGCGTTGAGGAATGGAACAACTGATGATCTGACTGTTGCCGTTCCTTCAGAAATATTGAGTTCGTTTAAGCCCAAAAAGACATACTGTCCTGGATTGAGGGTTGGAAGGTCTATCGTTCCTGGGAATATGATACTACCATGAGCACTCTCAAATGAGGTGTTAATGAACTGGTTATTGGATAATACTCTTTCTGGAGAGCCTTCATACAACCAACTCTCAAGCGTGGTCACCAACTGCATTCTTGTATCTCTGAATACATTATCAGACCCGCCAAGTGCGATTATATGTCCGCCAAAGTTAGCTCCTGCTTTGATGAAGACATTACCTGTCAAAGAATTATTGTTGGAATAAAATGCTGTTAGCGATATTGCATTGCCATTGTCAGTTGTGATGATATTCCGGTCAATGATGTTATTTGATGACGATACAACGATACCCTGCCCAAATGCATGCGGATTTGCTAACTCGATAGTGTTATCAGTGATGATATTGCCATTACCAACGCCATCTTGGAGCAAAATCACCATCCACGCTCCTTTCATGTTGTTCCGCTCAATTCGGTTATTGGTAGTTGTTGATCCAGAGATCACCAATGACTCTGTCTGCGGTGATCTGAAACTGTTATCGCTAATCACGTTATTCGCACTATACAAGAGGTAAGATCTGTTTGTAGAAACGCCACTAATTGTGTTTCCATTGGCATTTGATAGACGGAAACCAAGTCCTGAAGTCTCTGTTTTTGTGATAAGCGAACCATTGAGCACGGTATTATTATCAGAATTATCCATACTCAACGCAGTAGTCCTATTTGACATCGCAGAGAGGTTCACAAAAGTGTTATTGTGCGAGCTCGAAAGGGAGACTGCGTTATTATTTGTCAAAACATAGGTCTCTACCGTGGTATCAGTGAACACGTTGTTTTGGGAGTTGAAAATGATTATACTGCTGCCTGTTGTGTTAGCAAAATTGTTTATGAACACGTTATTATTGCTTCCAGAAATATCAAGTCCTCTTCTAGTGTTCATTATGTTTCCAGTGATTCTATTTCTAAGCGCTCCATTGAGCGAGATTCCGCCTCCCATTAGGATATTATTTGTGATGTTGTTGTCATTACCGCTAGAGATTCCAACTCCATCGTTTGAGAAATTGTTGTAGATTGTGTTAGCATTGACTCGATTTCCATGAGCTGTTGAGAGTTTGATCGCTTGGAGGCTGACACTGCGCACAACGTTGTTCTGGATCAAGTTGTTAGTGGACCCGCCGCCAGCAACTCCGATACCTTCGTTAGTTGAACTTGTGATGTCGTTGTTTATGACAACATTATTGCTTCCGCCAAGATCTATTCCTTTGCGGGTGCCTGAGATAGTGTTGCCATCGATGAGGTTCCCATTCGATGATTGTAAGTAGAGGTTTGTTGAATCTGAAAGTAATGTGTTTTGCAAGACTTTGCTATTTGAGGTGAACACAAACTTCACAGCTGCATCTGCTGTGATTGCAGTATTTGTTTGTTTGACAGTGCAGCCTTGTATTGTCACATTGTCTCTGAACTGTGCGGTGATACCGGCACCATATGTGGTAGAAGAGTAATTTATCGTACGTCCAAGACAGTCAAGGACCACGTTGTTCGCATTGATCACCATGCAACTTCCAGGCGCACTCACATCATTTTGTAATTGATATATTCCCGGAGTAGAAATCGTTTGACATGAAGAAATTGCTGTTTGCGCATAAACAGCTGGCGCGAGCAAGAAGGCTAGAACAAAAAACAATGTCAACCGTCGTGGAATCTGCATTTATTTCCCCTTTTGTTGTTGTCTGTTTAATTACAACTATATAAAGTTAAGGATAATGCAATAAATTAGTGAAAAATATTTGTAGTTTTATCGACGATAAATTAATTCTTCAGACACTCCGCAAAAATATTAAAATTTTATCCTAACTTCACGTGATTTACTTTTTCATGCGACTGAACGAATTCCTTATCCACGTTATGATATCTCCCCAACTGGTTATTTCTCCTTTTGCGGATGAAATCGAATCAGAGCCGGATGAAGTGATTTTCCATTTTGCCATTTTATCGAGTATATAACGCTTGCTTTTTTGTCGTCACTAATCCAAAGCTCCAGCCCTGATCGTTCGCGATTTGTCGTATGACTTCTTTGATGTCGTTCGGATTGAATTTATAGTTGTATATTTCTCCGACGGTAAAATCGGTTTTTATTCCCCAGCGATAGCCGTGTTCTGTACGCCAAAGTTGGATGCCTCGAAAAAAGCTTGTTTCGTAATGCGCGCCAGTTGAGCCTGAAGTGAAGCTTTTTTCGGTTATTTGTTCGTTGTATTTGACCATTTTTTTATCATCATCCAAGAGCATCCACGCGCGGTAATTTTTCTTGAGCCATGCGGGGCCCAATACCTCCATCCATTTTTTATCGACTATGTTCCAGTGGATTGACAAATCCGTGTCTTTTTGCGAAGATATTGTGAACGCTTTGTTTTTATTGAGCTTCAAAAACATGTTTTTTAATTGCTGTTTGGAGGCTTGTTTGATTCCGTTTTTAGGATGAGTGACTCGAAACTCTTTTTTTATCATTCCTATTGATATCAACACTGCCCAAATTGCCAGAATCACCGCGATGATTCCTGCCGTAACTCCTATGATTTCAATCATGCGTTCACCTCTTTATCATCGAATGTATCAGGTCTATTATGCAAAATGCCCAAAGGCCAAGCAGTGGGATAACAAGTACCGGTATTATCCCAAGCAAGAAATATGATGCTAGTGATATTATTGTGAAAGTCATGGCTTTTTTCCGATATCCGAATAGGAAATAGCCTGTGCCGGGGAGCAGCAGGTTGAACAGTAGTGCTGCGATGGTTTTGCCCGTTTCGTTTGCAGGCATAAAGCCAAAAAGTTTGGCAGTATGCGTTTTTATTTTTTCGTGTGGCTTAAAGTTGCGTTTCCAGTAAAAAAAGCCTGCGATTGCAGCGCCTAACAAAAAGCCCAATAGCAATGTTGGAATAGACGTTCCTGTCGTGGCTGTTGTGTCAGGGATATGGTCTCCGTTTTCATCTGTTCTGTCGATTGTTCCGTCTTCATCATCATCCCACGCATCTGGCCAGCCGTCGTGGTTGTAATCGAACGTATCTTCCTTGCCATTCGCGTTCATGTCATAAGTATCAGGAAGGCCATCGCCGGCGTAGTCCCATCCTGCGGCATCAACATAGCCATCGCCATTGTAATCATAATAATATAATTCTGGAACGCCGTTGCCGTCATAATCTCGCATGTGCACGTCGGCTATTTCATCACCGTTATAATCGACTGCGGTCCATTCGGGATAACCATCGTCTTCCTGATCGTAAAAACCGATATCTGCTTTGCCGTATGGTTCGAGCGAGTCTAGCGTGCTTGTGTAGCGCCATAGTCTTTCTTCCATGTGCGGCCCATCTTGTGTGAAAGCGTGCGCTATCCCCATTAGGAGCAAAAATAGTGCTATCCAGCTAGTTATTTTTTGTCTGCGCATCGACCCAGTGGCCCTCCTTGTTCAATATTTGCATTTTTTGTGTGCTGCTAAACCAGCCTGCTTTGTCGGTTGTGAGCCTGTAAACTCTGCCCGTTCCATCGTTTCCAACGAAAAGAGTCCCATCTTTGCTCGGCACAGTTTTGAAATTGACTTGATCTCCTTCTTCTGCGAACCATTTGCCGGTGTCGGGGTCAAGCATGCGTTTTCCGACGAAATTTCTGGCAAGGCCGTTCCAATCTTCTTTTGAGGGAGCGCCTGCTTGTTTTTCCCAGTTGTTGTTGAGTATGCCTGCTGTTTTTGCCGCTGCAACGACTACGCCTGATGCTGCGTCAGCGGTTGTGCTGATGATGAATCCTATTGGCGCGCCAATTCCGGTGGCGCTAAATCCATTGCTTGCTATTTTTGCGCCTGCAAGACCGCCTATCAATGTTTTTGTCGCGGTTTTAGTGCTGGGAGGAATGTCTGGATCGTTGTCTATCTCGTTCATATCTGCTGCTGCCTGAAGGCCGGTTAGCGAGTTGTCTACGAGTCGTAGCGCCTTGAGGGCTTTATTGACTTTTGGGCTTACTGGTGCTTTTATTGGCCCTGGTTCTGGGTGCGGGATTTTTGGCCCTTCGCTGGGCAGCATTTTGTTAAGGCGTGGATCGAATGTTCCTTTTTGTATTGCGGATTTTGCTTCAGCGATGGATCCGAATCCTCTGCCGTAGGGAGGTTTGACTTTTGGTGCGAATTTGGGATCGAATGGTGATGTGGTGAATTTCCAAGGCGTATCAGGTTTGTTTGGCAAACCATTGAGCAGCATGGTGTAAATATCGTGTAAAGCATCGCCGAGTTGTCGTGTCGCGCCAACTGGCTGTGAAAGTCCTAATAGTCCTAAATCTTGGCCGGTTTTTCCTACATACCATGCGAGTTGTTTGAACCATTCTGGCGGCAATAGTGTTGCCATCAAGCTTATCGAGACTGGTTTGTTGTCTGTTGGGTGGAGTCCTTGCGCTTCAAGCAGGAGCTGTTGTAGTTTATCACGCACGCGTTCAAGTCCCATCTGGACGAGTTCAAGATCGCTTAGCACGAATCCTTCTTTTTCCGCGTCAGTTGGTTTTGGGATTGTTCCTGCTTTGCGAAGTGCGAATTCACCAAGATATATGGAGAGCAATGAGAGTTCTTTTTGAGTCATTGTTCCTTTTTCTTTTTTCAGCAATTCTTTGATTTTTGTTCGAAGTTCATCGTCGGTGAATGTCTTTTGCGTGGAAGTTTCTCCGGTTGGTTTTTTGGCGGTTTGCGGTTCGCCTACGTAGACGCATGCTTGTGCGTTCGCTGCTGCTTTGTAGTTTTGCTCGCAGCATATTCCGTTGTCGAGATGATATCCTGAAGGGCACGTTCCTTGTCCTGTGCCATAGCAGGCCGCTGCTTTGCATTGCGCGAGAAATTCAGGATCGGGGCTGCTCATTCCGCCTAACATCACGTTTTTGCATCGTACGCATAATTCGCTTGGAGCGGTGGTTGGCGGTTGGCTTTGCTGCACTGCTGCAGGGGGTAATTCGCAAGTTCCCCAGTCTGTGATTGGGGTTTTGCAGCATTTTTCCCAGTTAGTGTTGTATTCGTATTCATCGCCTCTTGACTGGCAGGCTTTTATTTGAGCGTAATGTGGAAGCGGCTCGCACGAGCCTGTGTTTGCATTATAGTGTTGGTCCTCGCCGTGCGCATCTATGCATGCCTTGGTTTCTGCCATTTCGCATTGATTTAGGGCGTTGTTCCACCAAAGATATTTGCCTGTGCACTCGCTTCTTGACTGGCTAAGCACAGTCGTTGAAAGTAACAAGATAACGAACAGGAATATTATTGCGAAGCGTGATTCCAGTCTCATTTTTTCAATCAGGTGAATATCTCAACTGTTTTTAAATGTTCACCCGGTCTGAATTGTCACTGCAGCTGCAGACGTTCGAATCCTGTCCGCATATCGCAAAAATAGTGAAGCGCGAAGCGCTTATTAGAAACTATATGCGGCGGACAGGCGACGTATGTAAGGGACAAAAGAGACGGTAGATTTCTTTCGAGAAATCGTTCTGATGGTTGAGAAGTTGATGAAGTATTAATTTGTTGCGTTTTCTTGAAGCTCGGCTTGCTCTTCTTTTTTCCACTTCTCGAATAAGACCTTCATCTTTTCTTCGTCTTCGGACTGCATGACGATTGCAAGCTCGCGCAGGCGGGCAAGTTCTTCCTTTGAATATCCCATTGTTGCGAGGAGAAAGAATGCAGAACCCATTCCTTCGCGCAGCATTTCTCGTGCAAGTTCCTTTCTGGGCATTTCTTTGAGTTCTTCCTTATCTTTCTTCCAGATAGCGGCGAGCTTGAGTTCTGTCAATTCGTTGACAATGCCTTCAACGTAGTTCATGTTTTCAGCGAATTCCCAAAAAGTTTCGAGTGGGTTTTCTTCTCCAGCTAGTTCATCAGCGCAGTTGGCGCAAAGATGGTTTTCTGCTTGGAGCATATTCTCTGGGCAGTCCATTTCAGACCCGTATTCTGAGCATTTGACTTTTTGCATCAGTTTCACTCTTGCAGTTTCTTTTCCGTTATGTACGGCGTTTCTTGCGGATAATTGTCTATTCTCTCAGGATCTTCACATGAGAGATTCTTGATTATTCGTTCGTACATTTCCTTCTCAGATTCACTCGTCATTGATTTCAAATATGATTGTGCCTCTTCAATTAGTTCTAAACGTCTTCTGTTCCAAGCTTTGAGCGCGCCTTCATACGTACGATGAATGCTTATAACGTTGTTATGCTCTGGCCCCGAATCACCTACGACAAAGATTCTCATTTTTCACCTTCTACGCTGAAATGATGTCTTTCACAGCATCAATTGCTTCTTTGCAAAGTTCTTTGATTTTCACCAATTCTTTTGATTCCGCCTTAACGCTGACCCCATATTGTAGTATTTCACGAAGTTCAATCACATTCGTTTCGTGTCTTTCTGACTCATCATATTGCTTCAGAGCGTCGATGAATTTCTTGTCAAGCATGAACGTCTTTTGCTCAATCAAATAGTCTATTGCAGCCAAAGTGCATTCTTGGTTGCGCGATTCATAGCCATGCTTGGCGAGCACGGCCATGAGACAGTGATAGAGGCAATAAAACCCCGCACTCACACTCCAGTCAGTAAAACCGCCCCTCTCAAAGTAAAGCACTGCTTTGAAATTATGCTCTGCCTTCGCAAGGTGTTGATATGCAAGATCGCGAGCAGGTGCGGCTTTTACAAGTCCGCGATGCTTACGCTTCTCTGTAATTTCTTTCTTGGCCTTATCCAGACACCATTTGACCTTATTGGCTGCGTGCGACATTTGAAAGAACCTCAGCGATCATTTCTTGACCCTTCAAGACAACCCCTGTTTTAAGGATATCTAATATCACCTTGTCAGGCTTTCTGACATTCTTTTCCAAATCATCACGCGTTTGCCAAACAGGATGAATCGGTTTTACCAATATCTCGTTCTTCTCCTCAACCTGCTTGTTGACAACGTCATAATCTTTTGGATTGACAAGCATCATAACATCGATGTCGTTATGGCCTTTGCCTCGAAGGGCCGATCCAAAGAGAATGAGCGCGTTCGCTTTGAAGTGCTCGAATTCCTTAACCCATCGTTGGGCTTTTGTCTGCGCTTCTTCAAAAAGAAACAAGGGCAGGAGTTTTTTAACGTGCTCGTTAAAGGTGAGTTTGTAAATAATTGCCTTTCCAATTGGCTTACCTGTGACTATCTCAAGTTGTTCTAATGACTTTAATGCTTTTAAGGTGCCCCGAGGCGTCATTCCCACGTGCTTGCTTAATGAACGAGCGTTGTAAAACGTAGAAAAATCTTTTGCCAATACCAGCACGATTGCCTTTTCCTTTTCAGTCAATGGACGCATAGGAACCACCAGTTCTCATATGAGAACTCATAGTTCCTATATATACTTTTCGTTACGTTCATGTTTTTTTCAAGAGTTCGTAATACGTTTCCGCGCCGTAAAGAAGTATATGATGCTTTCGCGCTTCGTTGCCAACATTCAACGTATTCTGATTCTTAATCATTTCCAAAAATCCATGAACATCAACCACAACAATACCCTTTTTGGCTTTCGTATATTGCTGAGCGACCTTTTCAAGAGCAGGAATGTCCTCTTTTGCAGGCGCAATAATGAAGATGTCCAAGTCAGAGCCCTTTGTCTCAGTCCCTTTGGCGTAACTTCCAAAGACTATCATAACGAAGAAAGGACTTTCTACGGCAGAAAGAATGTCCTTACGATAAAGACTCAACCAAGCGTGTTTTACGAGAAAATCATCTGTTCGCTTCCTTTCGATGTCAACAAGTACGCTTGTCGGTGCTTGATCGCTCAAACTAACAATCTGCGCGGGCGGAACGTCTTTAGTTCGCACAATTTCAGTTTTTATCAACTTTTGAATATTATTGTAGGTAAGCGCGTACGATTTACCCAACAGCCGAGCGATTTGCCTCATTGAAAGATGCTCTTCAGGCTTGCCGAGCAAGAGCTTCAATATTTGTTCTTGGGTCTTCGTCATAAGATATACTAATAGTAGTATCAACTGATACTAATAGCAGTATATAAGCTTTACGGAACCAGAGGTTCTCACAAGCTCGCAATGGCGAGCAAGAAATAAAACATTGAAGAACACATCAAACAATCACTCAAAAGAGCAAACCAAACACCGTACAACAAAGTGAGCAATTTCAAAAGGTTTTTTAAGATGTGGGAGAGTTTTTTGCATATGCCGCAAGTCTTCAAGGTTCGTTATCAGGGATGTGATCTCGATATCTCCGCAACGTATTCGAATCGTGGGGACGAACTTGTTTTGCTCATTCATGGACTTGGGTGCACAAAGGACTCTTTTGAACAAGTCGTCAAGTATCAGGAATTGAAGAAGTTCTCATTGTTAGCGTATGATTTGATTGGGTTTGGTGATTCTTCAAAGCCGCAAGATTTCACTTACCAACTGGAAGAACAAGCCGAAATTATTCACTTGCTTCTGGAAAAGCTCCATCCAAAGAAAGTTCATATCGTTGCTCACAGCATGGGTGGAGCAATTGGGTTGCTGTTAACAGAAAAGATCGCAACCAAACTTGTATCTTTTGTGAATATTGAAGGAAATCTCATTAAAGAAGACTGTGGCCTATTAAGCAGAAAGACAATAAGCGTAAGTTTCAAAGAATTCAAGAATAATCTCTTTGAAGAACTTATAACAACGATGGCGGGATCCAAAGAGTCAGGAGCACGTTTATGGGCGAAGTGGGCCGCAAAATCAGATCCAGTTGCATTTTACCGATCAGCCGGGTCACTCGTCAAATGGTCAGATAGTGGTAATCTCATTAAAAAATTCAAGGCTCTTCGCGTACCAAAGATCTATGTGTATGGTGCGAAAAATTCACAAATGAAAATATTGAGCTATCTAGATTCTATTTCCAAAATTCCCATTTCTAATAGCGGCCATTTTGTTATGACTGACAATCCAAGAGAATTCTGCAGCATGCTCACAAAGTTCATAATGACCAAATAGAGACACTTAGGGCGGCAAGAAAATTGTACTGGCAAATGATGCAAAAACTCCTGCATTGTCCTACAGTCCTAAAAGGTTGTTTGTACTGACTTTTCTCACGGTTTAAACAGTATATGGATTGAAACTCAGGTGTCAAGAGTTGATTTTTTTAGCCGTTATGTTTAAGAGTGAGAAACATATTAGTTAGATTATGAAATGTTTACTTGTGGATTTAGAAGGTGTCATCGTTGGTGGAAGGAGAAAGAAGTATCAACCCTGGCTTAAGTCACTGGATGCAAATCCTTCTAACGTGCATGAGATTTATCAGAAAATAGTATGGGATCTCCATAGGGGCACGATTAGTTGCAGTAAAGCAGTCAGGATAATCAACGATTCATTAGGAACTAAGATTCCGACAAAGGAGTTCTTTAAGCAAAGAACGGAATATCCTTTTGTTAACAGAAAAGTCATTGATTTTATAAAGAAGGTGAAGAAAAATGGAGTTAAAGTTTATCTCATAAGCGATATTTCAAAATATTCTTGGGAGTTCATAAAGAAAAAGTATCCCTTTCTCACCATATTCAATCAGCGAATTTTATCATTCAATACGGGATTCAGAAAAGAACAACCCGAGTATTATACTTATCTGCAAAAAAGGCTAAATTGTAAAAAATGCGACATGGTTCTTATTGATGATAAATCAGATAATATTTCCACCGCCAGGAAAGAAGGGTTGCATGCGATTCATTTCACCAAAAACACAGACTTGAAGGCTGCAAAAATCAATTGCACTTAACAACCATTAAACGAACTGTTAGTACGCTTAACATCGGATATCTGATTGTTAAACGAACAACAGAGATCCACTCTACGGATAACTTAAACGATGCAAACGTTCTCGTAAATATTGTGACAAAGTACGCAAATCAAACGCAAGCCCCCTTGTCGTCCGTATATTACGCCATCAATAATTCAAGCAGAAATTAACGTAATTGTGTAACAAGCTCTGCTCAATCCGACTCTCTGAAAAGAGCCACCTTTTCAGACTCTCGAAAAACGTCTACCTTCTACAACCGTCCAAAAAGGAATGAATTTATCCTTAAATCAAGTGCGGCGGACAGGAGTCATCAAATGTCCGAAGCGATAGCGAGGACTTTGATGTCGAGGACCGCCTAGCGGTCCGATGACTTCGAATCCTGTCCGCTTATCGCAAGAAACAAGAAGAACGAAGTGCTTTCAACTAAGAAATATGCGGCGGACAGGATTCGAACCTGCGAAGACACTAAGTCAGCAGCTTTCACCACATTCGCTTCGTGGCTAGTTTGTGCTTGAGGCTGCCCCCTTTGACCGCTTGGGTACCGCCGCGTGGTTGGTACTTGGGCCGTGAGAATTGTCGATGTTAAACTCTTTTTAAAGCTTTAGGTTGAATATAGTAAAAACTATCTCTGTCTTTTTCTCTTTTTCCTAAAGTTAACACTATATCTTTGAAAGCTCGTACGTCACTCGCTTTCTATATCCACAAGGGGCAACTGGTGGATATTCTTTCTGGTGGTGTTTGAAGTCCTGCGTCTTTGTCGAGCTGCAGGTTGATTAGGTAGCATACGCTTCGTTCTATTTGTGCCATCTCGTCGGCCATCGCGTCGGAAGCGGCGGGTTGTTCGTATACTACTGTTTCGGGTCTGTCAATTACCACTGGTCTTAAAGGCGCGATTCTGGGTGGCCGGGGGCCTGTGACGTCTCCGGTGAGGCTCATTCCAGTTCCTATTATCGCAAGGGTTGCAAGAGCTATTGCTGCTACGGTTAGCAGCGCCCACATCGAGCCTTTTTTGTTCATTAGTTACGAGAAGTGTGCTTACTACAAAATCTCTTGGGCAATATAGTATGTATAGCCGTACAATTGGCAACATTTAAATCAACAGAAGCTCTTTCGGGCAGTATGACTCATATAGAGGTTTGCCCTGTTGGCGGTTGGGGTGAGGTTGGAAGGAATATGACTGCTGTGAAAGTCGATGATTCTGTTATTATTTTTGATATGGGCTTGCACATGCCTAATTACATCAAGCTTACTGACGCGGCAATTGGTGAATTCAGCAGGCATACTGAACAGTCGTTGAAGCGTGCTGAAGCCATTCCTCAGGATGGCATTATCAAGGAGTGGCGTTCGAAAGTTAAGGCGATAGTTGTAACTCATGCTCATCTTGACCATATAGGGGCTGTTCCGTATATGGCAAGCAAATATGATTGCCCTATTATTTGCAGTCCGTTTTCAGCAGCTATCCTGAAAACTATCATGCGTGATGAAAAAATAATTATCCCAAATAAGATTATTGCTCTTAAGCCTGGCCAGTCAATGCCGTTATCAAACGAGTTGAAGCTTGAATTTTGCCACATAACTCATAGCACGCCTCAAACTATTATCGCGTGTCTTCATACTCCGAAAGGTGTTGTGATGTACGCGAATGATTACAAGTTGGATTTGCATCCAACGCTCGGCAAGCCTGCGAATTTAGACAGGCTAAAAAAGCTTGGCCAGCAGGGTGTTTTCGCGCTTATTCAGGACTGTCTTTATGCTGCGGAGCAAAGAAAAACTCCTAGCGAACAGGTTGCAAAGGATATGTTAAGAGAAGTTTTGCTTGAGGTTGATAACAAGGGCAAGGGGCTTATCGTGACGACTTTCGCAAGCCATATTGCCCGATTAAAGTCCATCGCTGACTGCGGTCGTTTGTTAAAGCGCAGGGTCGTGTTTATGGGGCGCAGTGTCGCGAAGTATTGTTTTGCGGCAAAGGATGCGGGCATCATCGATCTTTCAAAGGATGCGAAGATTCTCAAATATTCGCGCCAAACACGGCATATGCTTAGCGAGATTCAAAGGCGTGGAAAAGATAAATATTTGATGGTTGTGTCAGGACATCAGGGCGAGCCGCAGAGCACCTTGAGCAAGATGCTTGATGGTGTTTATCAATGGAATTTTGGCTCTAACGATCACGTGGTTTTCAGCTCAACCATTATTCCTGCCGATATCAATCGTGAGCAGCGCGCGGTGATGGATGCAAAACTAAAAAAGTTCGGCGTGAGAATATTCAACGACATTCACGTGTCAGGCCACAGTTCAAGAGAGGATTTGCGCGACATGTTGGAAATGGTAAAGCCAGTGCACGTTCTTCCCACTCATGGCGAGGATTCCATGATGAACGCGTTCAACGCGCTTGCGTTGGAAGTTGGATATAAAGATGGGGTCTCGTTGCACCCTCTGAAAAACGGCGAGCGATTGGTTCTTAAGTAGAGATTCTAGTATAGGAAAATATTTAAAGCACGTCCTGTGCGCAATTCTATAAGAAAACGTAGGTGTTTTGATATGAAACTTGTGCTTGCTGATCCAACGATGTTAAAAGATAGTATTGCTGTCCTTTCGGAATTGGTTAATGAGGCCAGATTCAAGCTCACGCGTGATGGTGTTGAGCTTGTTGCTATGGATCCTGCGAATGTGGCGATGGTCATTTTCAAGCTTCTCTCGAGCAGTTTCACAGAGTACGATATAGATAAAGACCAGGAGATGGCGATAAATCTTGCGAGCCTTAAGCAAGTGCTTAAGCGTTCGAACGCGAGCGACATTATATCTCTTGAAGTTGGTTCTGATAACAAGCTTCAAATCCAGTTGAAAGGCAGCACGACAAGAACGTTCAGCTTGCCTTTAATCGAGCTTGAGGAGCGCGAGCAGCGCATCCCGAACCTCACATTCCCTGTCACGGTCACTATGAAGAGTTCTGTTCTTAATGACGCGATTTCTGACGCTGATGTTGTAGCTGAAAGCGTGACTTTCGCGGCAGAGCCTGAGAAATTTGTCATTGCAGCTGAAGGCGACTTGTCTAAAGCGCAAATTGAGATGAAGGGCGATTCTGCGAAGATTAAGTCAGAGACGTCAGCGAAAGTTAAGTCGAAATATTCTATTGAATATCTAAAGAAGATGATTAGCGCAGGCAAGCTTTCTGATGAAGTGAGCATTTTTTTCAATCAGGACTATCCGCTAAAACTCGAATACAAGGTTGTTGATAAGCTTCTTATGAGCTTCATCTTGGCTCCTCGTGTCGAGAACGACTAAGCTTTTTTAAACTGGTTTTGCTTTTCTTGGGTTCATGTCATATTTAGAGCTCGTTCGTGCGTTTCAATGGTACAAGAATTTTCTTGTCGCTCTCGCGTTGGTTTTTTCAGGTAATCTTTTGAATTTTTCAGTTTACCCGCAGGTGCTTATCGCGTTCGCTGCGTTTTGCGCGTTGTCATCGTCGACTTACGTTTTGAATGACATCGCTGATCGTCAGCGTGATGCGTTGCATCCTGAGAAGCGTTCGCGTCCTTTGCCGTCAGGACGTGTTAGCGTTCAAGGAGCATTCATCCTCTCATTCAGTTTAGCATCAGTGGGCGTTGCTCTCTCATTGTTGCTTCCGGTTGGTTTTGTGATGTGTGCGTTCAGTTATTTCGTTCTCTCACAACTATACACTCTTTTGCTAAAGCACGAGGCGTTCGCAGATATCCTGACTATCGCAGTGAACTTCGTTTTAAGAGCAGTAGGCGGTGCATTTGCCATACAAGTTTGGGTGAGTCCTTGGCTTATTGTTGGAGTTTTCTTCCTTGCTTTGTTTCTTGCAGTTGGCAAGAGGAAGAGCGAGCTTTTGCTTCTAAAGGAAAAAGCGATTTCTCAGAGAAAAGCGTTGGGCGGCTACACCGCAGAGAGTCTTTCGCTGCTCAGCGCAATCTCAACTACCACACTAATCATCTCGTATGTTTTATACGCTTTTTTCGGCGGCCACGAGAAGTTATTCATCACTCTTCCTCCTGCATTGTATGCGATTCTACGATACGCTTCATTGATAGAGCAGGGTTCAAGAACGGCAAGAGAACCTCAGTTAGTGTTCAAGGATAAAAGAATGCTTATTGCGATGGCGTTGTGGCTCGTGCTCGCGTTATGGGCGTTATATTAATTATCGTTTAGACCCGAAATAGAACATTTTCTGTATATCTACATCTGCAGGTTGGTATTTGCCTTGTCTTGGATGGTCTTCTTTGACTTCGGTTTTAAGTTCAGCTTGTTTTTCTTTTTGTTTTGGAGCTTCAAATGTTGCTTTAGAGAGCGCTTCTTTCAACTGTTGTATCTCAAGCGCGAGTGTATTGATTGCGGATCTGTATCTCTCAAATTCAGCCTCGTATTTCTTATTATTGAGTTCTAGCATCAGTTCTATTTTGCGCGTTTCAAGCATGTCTTGAACAGGCTTCAAAACCACTGTCTCTTGCATGGGCATTTCTTGTACCAGTCCTTGTTCGTATACTTGTTCAGCTTGTTTGTACGCGTCATCGCTGGAAAAGGTCATGTTTCTTTTTCGTAATTCTCCTGCAAGAGCGTTTATGCGTTGAAGTTTATCTACATCCATCTTACTCTCCTCCGTCCATGACTAAGTAGCCGTTTTCGAATTTGAACTTGCGGCCGCTCGCGGGCAAAGGCATTTTGCCTACTCTTGGCAAAGGTTCACGTCTAACTCCTCCGAGTTGTATCGCGCATTTCTCGCAATATTTCTTTGTGCCTTCTTGTCTGGCTACGCAGAATTCGCAGACTTTTTTGCCGCACCACATGCAGCTGCCTACGTGCTCTTTTTTATGTCTATCGCATTTGTTCATAGTGTCATTTGGTTTCCGAAGTTTTCTTTGACGAATTGCGCCATCATTGTGTTGCCTGCGAGAACATAGCTTTTGTATGCTGTCGCGAATAGTCCTTCTCGAAGGCAAGTATCGCCAAGAGTTGATAGTCTGGTTGAATCGCCTGCCATTTCGTAGGCTTTGGCCGCGTAACCTAATTGTCGTTCACGAAGGGCTTTGTCTCCGACTTCTGCGAGTTTTTGCTTGTTGCCGACTGCAGAGAATACTTCGATTGCGTGGTCGTATTTTTCTTTGCGCAGGCTGTCTTCGCCTACTCTGGTAAGTCGTTCCACATCGTTAACAGCGCGAAAGGCTTTGATGGCGTCTCCCGTTTTGCCTTCTTCGAGGCATTTGTTGCCGACTTTGAGGAGTTTGTCGTTGTTGTCTGCGAGGCGGTAGCAGTCTATCGCGTTGCTGTAAAGGCCGACTTTCTCATAGTCTTCACCGATAGAGGTGAGTTTGGCTTTGTTGCCTGCGAGTATGTAGACTTTCATCGCTTCAGGTAGGCGTCCTTTGCGTACGTATTCATCGCCGAATGCGTTGAGAAGTCCCATTCTGGTTTCTTCATCGAACATTGAGAGGTTTATGTTGTCGAATCCTTTTTCGATGAGCGCTGGAAGAATTTGTCTGAAATTGCTTAGTTTCTGTTCTTTTTTGCGAAGCTCTTGGGCGCTTTCTGCCGCGTTATTGACTATTTTTTGTAGAACTGTATCCATTTCACAACACCTCTGTTTTCATCACTCTTTTTGATTATTATTTCATGAAAAAAGAGGCCACGCGAACCGCAGTTCTGCGATACCTCTATATTCTCTTTTTTACTCTCTATCACATCACTCTGGCGTGTCTGTTATTAGAATATACTGATATATAAATGTTACTTTTTAGTATACTGGCTTCGTGCATAGCTTTTTATTCATCGGCTTTCCAGAATGTTTTGCACGGCAGTGGTCTAGTGGTATGATCTGAGCTTCCCAAGCTTATGGTCCGGGTTCGATTCCCGGCTGCCGTATATGGGCTTGGATTCTTATCTCGAACAGGATAATATCGTCATCGCGACCGATATCGATGAAGTGCTAGCGAATTATGTTGTGAGTTTTTTATGTTGGTACAATAAAATCAATGGAACGAAATACACCAGAGATATGTTGACTGAGTCATACGAACTGCACGAGAGTCTTGGCAATACGCAAAAATATTGGCTTTCGTGGATGAAGCGATTTTACGAAGAGGGTCACGTCCAAAAAATCGGTGTTTTTGAAGGGGCAAAAGAAGGGCTGGCAAAACTTGCAGGATTTGAGATTCATGCAGTGACTGCAAGGCCGACTCTTTGGCACGAGCACACGAGTCGATGGGTGAATCAGGAATTCTCGAGTATTTACGAAGTTCATTCCGTCGAAGGTTTTCGTGAGAAAGGAAGGAAAGCGCGAAAGTGCCAAGAGATTGGCGCAAGGCTGATTATTGAAGATGGTCTTCCTTATGCGAATGAATGTGCCGAGCAGGATATTAAAGTCATACTTATGGACGCGCCGTGGAATCGAAAGTCTCTTCCGAAAGGAGTGGCTCGTGCGTATTCGTGGAGCGAAATTCCACACCTAGTTCATCTCATGCTTGAGCAATAGAAAAGAAGTTATACTCATCTGCCATACTCTATTTAAGTGGACCTATTAAGCGTTGACATCGATGATGTGTTGTTTCATTTTGTTCCGGGCCTATTTGATTGGCATAACAACGCGTATCCTGAGCACGTGGTTTCTCATAAGGGTTTGAAATATTATGATTTTAGGGAGTACGCTCACGCGATTGGAAGGACTCGCCCTGAGCGCGCGGCTAAGATTTTTGAGTATTACCGCTCTGAAGATTTCAAAAACATACCTGTTGTTTCAGGGGCAATTGAAGGAATTAGGAGATTAAAAGAGCGGTATGATTTGATTTCTGTGACTAGCCGGCCTGATGACATTCGTGAGTTGACTGTGGATTCGATAAGAAGGGAAATTGGTGATGTGTTCAGGCAGATTGTTTTCATCGATTCGTTCGATAAACAAAAGAAAACTAAGGGAGAAGTTTGCAGAGAGCAGGGCGCTCTCGTCCATATTGATGATCTTATTCCTCATCTTGAGAATTGCGCATCTCATGGTGTTGCCGGCATTTTGCTGGATAGGTCTTGGAATCAGGGAGCTGTTCCGAATGGAGTTATCAGGGTTTATGATTGGAACGAGGTTCCAAGCGCGGTAGAATTCGTGAAAAGACATTATCAAAAATAAAACGATCACGTTGCCGGTGTGACTTCTGAATACATGGCTTCAAGTCCTTTTCTAAGAGCCGTTTTTTCTGTTATTTGATTGTGGGTGTGCGGATAGAGCATCCATTTTTCGTTTGAGACGGAATTGACAAAGTAAATGCACAATTTCTCGAATTTTGAGAGCGCGTCCCAGTTTGTTATGACAAAATCGACGTTGCGTTTTGTGTTGTGTACTGCAAGAGAGGTCTGCTCGTTGGCTTTTTGCTTTATTTCATCCATAGAATTTAATTCAGGCCGGATTAAGAATAAAGTGTCAGTGTTTTGTTTGCGCACGATAAAAGAATCGCCGTTATCTTCTATTCCAATTATTTCCTGTTTTATCGCGTCCCTGCTTTTAAGGTACGTTATCATCCACTCTTTTAGATTCATATGTTGTGCTGTAAGAAGTTGGTTCTTAAACTTTTATAGTGATGTGAAAGTGAAGAAAAACGGCGCTCATGAAGTTTTGCTGACCCTTTAGAAGTCTAAATCTATTTCATTCTGTCGTATTGAACAAAATACCGTGTCGTGAATTGTATGTGCATGGGTTCGCCGTGCACGTATTCGGTTGTGCGTTCGATTCGAGGAACGATTGAATTTTCACCAAGACAGGTTAAGAGTTTGCCTATTTTTTCTAGTTCGCCGTTTGGAACGGTTTCTCCTTTATATCGAAAAACTGCCTCAAGTGCTTTGTCTTCATCATCAAAGAATTCGGATTTTTTGGGAAACAATATGTGGAACAAAGTTTGTAATAGCTGCGTCATTGTCTGTGTGCCTTCATCACAATGAATGATTTTTCAACTAAAAAATAAATAACTATTGAAAAAAGATGAATAAATTCTAATTATGCTTCTTCTGCTGCGAGCGGTTTTTCATCGCCTGGTTCTTCAGAATAGCTTGGTACTGCGGCTTTGCTGATTATCATTATGTCGCCGACTGCTTTTACTAGCTGGTGGGGCACGATGACTCCTTTTGCTGAGCCCAAGACTTTTGATAGGAAGCTGTTTTTTGTGGCGCGGATTCTCCAGCCGTGTATTTTTGTGGATGTTAACTGGGCTTCTTCGATGTCGCCGAAATAGTCACCTTGGTCGGTGAATACTTTCATGTCGTATGTTTCAGATATTTTTTTCATTCGAAGCATTGTGATTCCTCCTTTGAATAAGTATGTTCTTTTTAGGTCGAGTGTTCTATTTAAAGATTATGGTGACGCTGTCAAGAATCACTGGTAATCGCACTACGGCGCTCAACAGTATATACATAAAATGACCCGTGGTTCTTGAGCATGTCACAAAAACGCAGGCGTTTTTGGGAACTCGAAAAGCTCGGCTTTTCGCGTCTCGGAATGCCACCCAAATTGGTTTGCACACATGTCGCAGTGATGCATAACTGATGAGAAGACTGCATCACTGCGAGCACGCTCGGAAATGCTCACAAAAAAATAAGTTTTGAGCATTTCCGACGAACCACCCGTCCAATTAAGACCGGTGGCATTCCGACATGTGAACAGGTTAATATAGTGAAATGTGATGTGATTGTGTATGACAACGATAAAGATAATCGGGACCTCGCACATAGCGCCGCAGAGCGTGAAAATGGTCGAGAAGATTATCACAGATGACGTTCCGGATATTGTGGCCATAGAGCTTGATAGGAAGCGTTTGCAGGCTTTAACGCATGGAGAGCGCAAGATGAGATTGCGTGACGCGAGGCGTGTGGGTCTTAAGGGCTGGCTGTTCGCGTTGATTGGTTCTTGGATTGAGCGTAAGCTTGGAAGCAAAGTAGGGGTTATGCCTGGCGATGAGATGTTAAGAGCTATGAGTGTCGCGCAGCGTGTGGGCGCAAAGCTCGCTTTGATCGACCAGGATATAGAAATAACGTTAAAGAGGTTTTCAAAGGCGTTGACGTGGAAGGAGAAGTGGAGGTTTTTGGTCGATATTGTGAAAGGTGTTGTTTTTCGCAAAGGAATAGAGTTTGACTTATCGAAAGTTCCGCCTAAGGAGCTTATCACTAAATTATTAGGCGAGGTTAAAGTTCGTTATCCTAATGTTCATCGTGTTCTTGTTGAGGAGCGCAACGTGTTTATGGCGCGGGCGCTTTTACAGCTTGGAAAACGGGTTCCGCAAGGGAAGATAATCGCTGTTGTTGGCGCAGGCCATGAGGATGAGATTAAGCGTTTGCTGAAAATGTATTTAAAGCAGGAGATATTGGATAGTGTAAAAGAGGTCTGATGCGTAATTTTATTGATAAGTGGAAGAGGTATGGCTGGTTTTCGGCTGTTGAGCGTTCGCAGTTCGTGTTGTGTTCGCTCGCTCTGGCAGTGATTTATTCTTGGGACCAATGGGGCGGCGCTATGTTCGATTTCGCTTCAGGCCTTCAGAATTTTTTGCGCGCGTTTATTCTTGTGTGTTTTACTCTTTATGTTCATCATGCCTTTCAACGCGTTATAGCTTTAAAGCACGGCCTTAGGGCGCGAAATGAGGTGTGGTGGTATGGAATCATTATTGGTTTGATGCTCGTCATTGTGTCTCAAGGAGATGTCAAGATGCTTGCGGTTTCTTCAACGCTCGCGTTTGTTCTTCCGATTCATCGGCTTGGCGCGTTTAGATACGGCGCGAACATGTCAGTGATTGCCAAGATTTGTTTGGCTGGTCCTTTTGGTAATGTGTTGTTCGCTTCATTGATAGCTGTTGTCGATATGTTTGTTTCATCGCCGTTTCTAAGAGAGCTTATGCTTTTGAATTTGGTGTTCGCTTGGTGGAATATGTTGCCGATTCCTCTTCTTGATGGTTCGAAAGTGTTGTTTTGGTCGCGTGCGGTGTATGCGTTGTTGTTCATTGGATTGTCTGCGTATCTTGCGTTGCTTCTTTGGTTTGGATTTTCATCAGCCATTTTGTCAATTGTGATTGCGATAGGAATCACGATTTTCCTTTCTAAGAAGGGGTGGGCTTGATGGACCCTTTGCTTGATTGGCCTGAACTGTTAGGTGTCGCGTTTTTTGTTGCAGGGATTTTTCTTGCGCTATTTTCAGATTCTGTTTGGACGTTGTACGCTGTGTGCGCGCTTATGGGTTTGTTGTTTGGCAGATTGTGGTATAGGCTCAAATCTACGAACCGCGTGCAAGTTGTTATAATGTTCACTGGATTTTTGATTGGGTTTCTTCTTTTGAGCTTATACACGAATGTTCGTCTTTTTATCATAATTTTCGCGGTAGGAATGCTTGCAGGGTATTATCTTCACAAGACTGGACATATACGCGCGTAAAGGTTTTAAAGGGTTGTTTGAAGTAATGCTCTATGCTTAAGGGGTTTGTTCCAAGGTTGTACCAAGAGACTATTCTTGCCACTGCTGCGAATAAGAATACTTTGGTTGTTCTTCCAACCGGCATGGGAAAGACTGGTGTCGCTTTGCTTTTGGCAGCTCAGCGTTTGTCGATATTTCCTGAATCGAAAATATTGATTCTTGCTCCGACTAAGCCTCTTGTTGAACAGCACTTGACCACGTTCAAGCAACATCTTGATGTTGAAGAAGATAAGTTCGCTTTGTTTACAGGTGAAATCTCTCCGCAATTGCGCGCGCAGTCGTGGTCGTCGGCTAAAGTCATTTTTTCGACTCCTCAGGGGCTTGAGAATGATATTATTGGAAGCAAGGTTGATATTTCTCAGGTTAGCTTGGTTGTTTTTGATGAGGCGCATCGCGCTACAGGTGAGTACAGTTATGTGTTTTTGGCAAAGCAATACCTGAAGAGGGCGATTAATCCTTTGGTTCTTGCGCTTAGCGCGTCTCCTGGAAGCGAGATGCAGAAGATTGAGGATGTTTGCAAGAATCTTTTTATCGAGGCTGTTGAGATTAGGACTGATAAGGATCCTGATGTCGCGCCGTACGTTCAGGAGGTTGAGCTTGAATGGGTTAAGCTTGAGCTTCCATTAGAACTAAAGACTATCAAGGTTCTGTTGGACCAATGCATTAAACAGCGAATAGACAATCTGAAGACTCTTGGCCTTCGCGGTTCTTTGCTGACCAAAAGAGAGCTTCTTGGCGCTCAAATGGAGTTGCAGCGCAAGATGGCAAAGGGCGAGCACGATTTTGATACGCTTAAGGCGTTAAGTGTTCTTGCGGAGGTTATGAAGGCTCAGCATGCGTTGGAATTGCTTGAGGGGCAGGGGATTGTTCCGCTTATTAATTATTTTGAGGGTTTGTTCGCTCAGGGGCAGTCGAGTAAGGTGAAAGCGGTAAGAAATCTCACACAGGACGTTAGATTTAAGGAGGCGTTCATTCTCTCGCAGCGTCTTTTTGAGAAGAAGGTTGACCATCCTAAGCTTGCGAAGATTGTGGAATTTTTAAGAGAGGAAGTGGATAAGAACAGGATGTTGAAAGTTATTTTGTTCACGCAGTTCCGTGATAGTGCTGTGCGTATTTCAGAGGAACTAAGCAAAGTGCAGGGTCTTTTCCCGCAGGTTTTTGTTGGGCAGGCGAAGAAAGGCAATACTGGGCTTTCGCAGAAAAAGCAGGTTGAGATGCTTGACCAGTTTAGGGACGGATTGTTCAATATTTTGATTGCGACAAGTGTTGCGGAGGAAGGTTTGGATATTCCTAAAGTTGACATTGTTGTTTTTTACGAGCCGATTCCAAGTGCTGTGAGGAGCATTCAAAGAAGGGGCAGAACAGGCCGTTCGCAGAAGGGAAGGGTTGTTGTTTTCATGACGAAAGGAACAAGAGAGGAGGCGTATAGTTGGAGCGCGAAGAATAAGGAGAAAAAAATGGTGTCTGCGCTCGAGAGTATGCGCGGAACTTTAAGGGATAAAGTCAAACCGATTCAACCATCCATACAATCGTTCGAAACTGCTAAAGTGAAAATTTTCGCTGATTATCGCGAGAAGAGCGATGGCACGCTCAAAGCGCTTGTTGATAAGGACGCGGATGTGAAGCTTGAGATGTTGGGTGTTGCTGATTATGTGTTGAGCGATCGTGTCGCTGTAGAGCTCAAACTGGTGGCTGATTTTGTGGATAGCATCATTGATGGCAGGCTTTTAGAGCAGCTCAAGGGATTGAAACAGTCATACTCAAAACCCATTCTTATAATTCAGGGCGATCAGGATATTTATTCTGTTCGAAATGTTCATCCTAATTCGATTAGAGGTATGCTTGCGACGATTGCTGTAAGTTATGGCATCCCGATAATTCAGACAAAGAACGAGCAGGATACTGCTGAACTTCTTATCACAATCGCAAAGCGCGAGCAGGAAGAAAATAAAAAAGAGTTTTCTCCGCACGCGGACAGAAAGCCGATGACTCTAAAAGAGCAGCAGGAGTATTTGGTGAGCGCGCTTCCAAGCGTGGGGCCGGTTCTTGCAAGGGAATTGCTTTGCAAGTTTGGTTCGATAGCGTTTGTGTTTGCGGCGTCAGAGAAGGAATTGCTCGAGGTCCAAGGTGTTGGCGAAAAAATCGCGCGTGGCATTCGTGAGCTGGTATTGTCACAATATCAAAAAAAATGATTCTGATTGGAATTTTTGTGTCATAAGCTTATTTATAGAATTGGTATTGTCAGGTTTAAACGAGGTGATGGGTATGGTACGTTGGTTGTTTACATCGGAATCTGTGACTGAGGGTCATCCGGATAAGATTTGTGATCAGATAAGTGATGCTGTTCTTGATGCGTGTTTGAAGGATGATGAGAACAGCCGTGTCGCGGTTGAATGTTTGACAAAGACCGGCATGGTTGTCGTGGCTGGCGAAGTCACGACTAAAGCTCAGCTTGACATTCCTACTATTGTTCGTTCTACATTGAAGGAGATTGGATACACTAAGTCTTCCTATGGTATTGATGCTGAGACTTGCGCGGTTCTTGTGCATTTGGATAAGCAGTCTCCTGATATCGCGCAGGGTGTTGATGCGAAAGAACAGGGCGCGGGCGATCAGGGTTTGATGTTTGGTTTTGCGACTAATGAGACGCAAGAATTGCTTCCGTTGACTATTGTTCTTGCGCATAAGATGGCTCAAAGGCTTGCGTATGCAAGAAAGGCAGGCTTGATTCCGTATTTGGGTCCTGATGGTAAGACTCAAGTCACAGTAGAATATGAGAACGGCATTCCGTTGAGAGTTGACACGGTTATCATCTCAGCTCAGCACGATGAGGGTGTCGATCAGGGTCAGTTGAGAAAAGATATCATCGCAAACGTTGTGCATCCTGTGTGCGAGGGATATTTGGATGAGAACAGCAAGATTCTGACCAACCCTACGGGCAAGTTCGTGCGCGGAGGACCGTATGCTGACGCAGGTGTGACAGGAAGAAAGATTATTGTTGATACTTATGGCGGAGCAGGTCGCCATGGAGGAGGCGCCTTCTCTGGAAAAGACCCGAGCAAGGTTGATCGCTCGGCGGCTTACGCGGCAAGATATATCGCAAAAAATATTGTGGCTGCAAATCTTGCTGATAGGTGTGAAGTTCAGCTCGCTTACGCAATTGGTGTGGCAGCGCCGGTTAGCATTCACGTCAACACTTTCGGCACTGGGAAAGTTGACGATGAATTGCTCGTGAAGCTGATCTACAAGAATTTCCCCGTGAAGCCCAAAGATATAATCAGCCACTTTAATCTCAAGCGCCCGATTTACCGAAGAACCGCAGCATACGGCCATTTTGGAAGAGACGAATTCCCCTGGGAGAAAGTGGATAAGGTCGAAATTCTGCGAAAAGAGGCGTTGGCAGTCAAGGAGTCTTTGAGTCAGTAGCGATATCAGCGAGTATCGTTTCCAGGTTGTCAAAGAACGAATACGTCACATAGTTGAAATCGTCGCGCGCTTTGATTACGCTCGCGGCTATTTTTCCGCCTTTGTATCGCAGCAGATAGACAAAATCATCTGTGCATGGATCGTTATAATTCCAAGGCGTCATTTTTCTTTTTTCTCGTTCAAAATGCGGGTGCAGGCGTGGCTGTGGTTTTTGAGCGAGCATTTTTTCGTTCGCATCATCGATTTTTTCAACGATATTATCAAAAAAAGAATCGATGCGCTCGTCCATATCAGCTGGTACGCATCCTGTGTTGTATGTTTGTATGCGATTCATTATAGCGCGTCCAGCAGATAAGGAAATAATTTTGGGATATTTTTGAGGTATATCAAGCTGGACGTGCTAGATAGCCAATCCATATAAATTCTGTTATTTTATGGATTGGCTAGAGAACTTCATCTTGGTTAATTTCTCTACCCTATTTTTCGTGCTTGGATGAGTTGAAAACAAACTGACGAATCCTTCTGTAGTGAACGGATTCACTATAAAGAGGCTGCTCGTTGTGGGATTGCCTCCTCTTAATGGATGTGCGCGCACGCCATGTTCAAGTTTGGTGAGCGCGGTAGCGAGTGGAACTCCGTTCTTTAGCACGCGGGCTCCTGTTTCATCCGCGAGATATTCGCGTGAGCGCGATATTGCAAGTTGTAATACTAGCGCGATTATTGGCGAGAGTATTCCTAAAACTATTAGTCCTAGCAGGTTTCCGCTGTCGTTGTCGCGGCTTCCGAATAGAGCGGAGAATCGTGCCATTGCTGCAACATAACTTATGACTGTAGCTATTGTCGCTGCGATTGTCGTGACGAGCATATCTCTATTTTTTATATGCCCAAGTTCGTGTGCGAGAACTCCTTTAAGTTCTTCGTGTGATAAAAGGCCGAGTATTCCTTCTGTACACGCAACTATGGCTTTTTTCTGCGTGGGTCCTGTGGCGAATGCGTTTGGCGTCGCGATTGGAACTATGTATATGGCAGGCATTGGTAGGTCCATCTTGCTTGCGAGCTCTTGCACCATCGTGAAAAGGTGCGAATGTACTTTTTTATCGGCTGGTTTCGCGTGATACATCGCAAGGACGAGTTTGTGGCTAAAGAAGAACATTCCGAAGTTCATCAATACTGCGAAAACTAGCATCACGGTTAGCCCTGTTTTGCCGCCTATGAGCGCGCCTATTCCAAGTAGCACTCCTGAGAGCGTTCCGAGCAGTAAAACGGTTTTTATTTGATTCCACATATTAGTATTGACTATATGGCTGTTTATAAAAGTTGTGAACAGGAGTTACTAAGCTTCGAATACTAGCAAGAGGGCATAGCCTATTTCATCTTTTATTGCTTTATCTCCGAGTTCCCCAAATATGCTGCCTGAATCGTAGGTGATATTCCAGTCTAGCCTGTTGATTTCAAAGCTTGCGTTCGCAAGCAGCGAATCGCCTTCAAATAGAAACGTGGCAGGGAATGTTATTTCACGAGTTATATCTTTTATTGTGAGCTCCCCAGTAAGCGAATACGAGTCAGTTCCTGTTTTTTCTGCTGAATTTATCGTGAATTGTGAGGTCGGATAAGTTTCGACGTCGAAGAAATCCGCGCTTTTCACGTGCGTCAAAAACCGTGAATTGTTTTTTGATTCGCTTATCGAATTCAAATCTATTGTGAAATCTCCCCATAGTGAATCTTTTTCTGCGATGAGAACGCCTTCGCGTAGTGAAACAGTTCCGACATGAGGTATTCCTACGATTCGCGAGGCAGTCCAGCCAAGTGTTGATTTTTGCGTGTTAAGAACGTACATTCCGTCCGCGAGTTGTAAGACAGTCTTTGCATCAGTCATTTCAACAGGTTCAGAAGTTGATGTTTGTTCTTTCTCTGTTTGCGATGAAGTAACTTCTAGTTCTGGCGAGGAGCACGCAGTTAATAGCGCAAGAGCGAGCAATGTAAGTATTATTTCTTTTTTCATGATACAGGATTAAACGAAATTGATTATAAAACTAATGGATTCTGAATCTATTCATCGGATAAATAGCTCGCGAGTCCCTCGATATGCCGAATAGGCGTCTTAAAGAGAAAATTGCGTAGTTTGTTGTTGATTTTCACTTTGTGTTTTTGTAAATCGGTGCTTAGTTTTGAGTAAAGTTTTTTCCCTTCGATATCTAAGTCCACAAGTAGCGCGATTTCTTTTTCTGTTGCAGCTATGTCTTCGACTATTTCAAAGAGCGGTTTATTGAGCGTTTTTATCCGTCCGATCCCAAGTTTTGAAAGCGCGCGTTTGTCTTTTATCCCTTCGACTAGAACTAGGAGATTTTTATTCCTGATTTCCTCAAGAAGTTCAAGGATATCTTCTTTTTCATCCATATTTCTTGATTGTCAAAGAAGTTATATAAATGCTCGGCTTTCCGCGCATGGTATGGCGCAGTACAAGAAGCTTGATGTTGGTTTTGTTTTGAGATATTATAAGCGTCAGGAGATTCAGGAAGCGTTGGTTGAGGCAGGTTCTAGCAAGGAAGTGGCGGTAAGTTATGGGGGAACAGGTTATGGCAAGCGTCCTGACTCTCTTGCATACCCTCGTGATGTTCTTGAGGCTGTAAAGCAAGGAGCCACGAGTTTTCATTGCAGCGAGGAACTGTGGAAAAATCCGCTTCAGGTCGTGACTGGTATGAAGCCACAGGAATTGAACGAGCTGCGATCCGGCTGGGATTTGCTCCTCGATATAGATTGTCCCGAATTAGAATATTCGAAAATCGCGGGCGATTTGCTCGTGCAGGCATTAAGATATCACGGCATAAAGAGTGTCTCGGTGAAATTCTCCGGCAATCACGGTTTCCATATTGGCATTCCTTTCGAGGCTTTTCCTGAAATTATGAATGGTGTTCCTGTGAAAAATCTTTTTCCGGAAGGTCCAAGAAAAATCGCGGCTTATTTGGCGTCGATGATTAAGGATGCTCTTGCGCAAAAGATTCTTGAAAAAGAAGCGGGTGATGTTTCACTGATAGCGAAAAATATTGGAAAGGAACAAGTTGAATTAGTGAAGAATGGAAAACTCGACGGATTCGCTGTTCTGACGATAGATACTGTGCTCATTGCGTCAAGGCATTTGTACCGTATGCCTTATTCTCTCAATGAAAAATCAGGTCTTGCGAGCATAGTCATACCTGCGGATTCGATTCTTTCATTTGACCGGCCTATGGCTGATCCTGACAAAGTTATTCCCAAGCTCAAATTTATGGAGAGGATGGGAATAGTTCCGAATGAAGCGAAAAAACTCATAGTCCACGCGTTTGATTTCAAGTCAGCTAATGAGAATCGAATAGAGGTTCCAAAGCAGGAGAATAACAGGGCTTTCGATGAGATTCTAACCGCGATTCCAGCGCAGTTTTTCCCGCCTTGCATCCAAAAAATAAGTGAAGGAATGATTGATGGAAAGAAGCGCGCGCTTCTTATTCTAATAAATTTCTTGGGTTCTTGCGGTTGGAAATATGAGGAGATTGAAAGATACGTGAATGACTGGAACAAGAAGAATCCTGAGCCGTTAAGAGAGGTTTACATCAATGGCCAATTAAGATACGCGAAGACTCAAAAGCCAAAACTTCCGCCGAGCTGTAAGAACAAGGCGTATATGGTCGATATCGGCGTGTGCGTGCCTGATGGTTTTTGTAGGCCAAACGGTCCTTCTTCAAGCCCTCAATTTGATTCGCGAGTGAAGAATCCTGCGAGTTATGCTCTTATGAAGCAGCGTAATGTCGCAAGGGATCAGGAGATAGAGCAGAATAAGGGCAAGCGAAAAAAGAAAGAACCGCCCATAGACGTCGTAAAAATTGCCAAAACACCCACTGTTCAGGAACCGAAACAAAATAGCACATCCGAAAATCAATAGAGTTTATTTGCATCAAACATTACTTTTTAAACTTCTTATTGAGTAGCACGTTGACATTTTGCATGGACTGTCCTAATGTTATGGCGACATGTGATCCATACCACGACGATATAAGTCCTATGAACAGTCCAAGATACCATATTGCTTCTGTATTTTCGCGTACACCTTCCCAAGTCATATCTGTTAAAATGTGATGGACAGTCATTGAAACAACACTTACCAGTGTCATGGACAAAACGACCAGTAAAGAAATACCAATCCGTTTTAGTGAGGACCCGCTCTCCAAATGGCTTGTGGCGGCCACCAGGATGATAATCTGGCCAAGTCCCATGATTCCTATAATCATCGCAAATATTGATGTCGCCTGCGAGATAATATTGATAGTCGAGATTTCGATCATTTATACCAATACTCCTTGGTGCTTTTTATGAATTGTTGCGCAGTGATATAGAACATGATGAGTGCTATCAAGATAATAATGTGGCTGACTGCTTCGAAGAGTTCTCCCATCATATCTCCAAGGAAGATAGAAAATCCATCACCAATCGAATGGAGCATAAATCCGATGCTCAGAAGAATAATGGTATACGAGTAAAGTCCGAATGCTTTTTTCAACTCATTGATAGCATAAACCTTTGCCCGCATTGCAAGAATTATCGAAATAACGCCGACCAAAATCGTGGCAGTGAAAAGCGAAGTGATGAACATGACATACACTGTGATTTGATTATTTTTAAATGTTTGTCCCATTCCCGGTTAAAAAAAGCATTATGCGCGCAAGAACACGTTGCTCGCAAAGAACATAATGTCGCAAGGGATCAGGAGATAGAGCAGAATAAGGGCAAGCGAAAAAAGAAAGAAGAGGGCGCGCCATCCAAATCGCCAAATAATCAGGACAGTCCTGCTAAAGCATGATGCGTTTTTGATCACTCTCTTTTTGCCGGGTGAATGCGAGGAGTTCCAATCTTCGATACGTATTGTAAAGAGAGGTTATATCTGATGTTATTGTGCTTATTTCGCGAATAGTATCTTTGAGTTTTGCGACTGCTTCGTTGGGCGTTATGATGCATGCGCCTTCGAAGACTTGTTTGCCTGTTGCGAATGCCATTCTGCATTCCTCTGCGCACCCGTTGGAATAATGCCATTCTTTGTTGAGGCGAACTCGTGTCGCGAATTGTTCTATTACTCTCTCCCAAAAAGACATATAGTGGTCTTGAGTCCATCCCTTCATGAAGAATGTTGCTGGTGAAATCACAAGAGTGCGCTCTTCTGTTTCCCGAAGGTGAATTGCGAATTTCTCTCCATCTTCTATGTTAAGGCGCATTATTTCCTTGACCGGTCCAGGATGCAGCTGTTTGAACTCTGCTATTGTTCGCACGCCTGCATCACGCATTGAGTCGTACAATCGCTTGCCTGTAGTGATTGGAGTTGATGCGTAATCGCAGTTCGCGCTCCATCCTACCATGCTTGCATAAGCGCTCAGGCTTCCTTGAAGCTCCGCAAGTATGCGTCCCTCAGTTTCAACAAGATTTGTTATGTCTGTCACGAAAACGATGTGTGTTTAAGAGTTATTTAAAGATTGATGTAATGAAGAACATCAAAGAAAAGGCGAGTGTAGAATCGGCCATTCATCTTTTCGTTCTGTGAGTTCTTCAAGCGTCATTCCTTGTTCGAGCGTTCCTTCCTGCAAAATTTTGGCATACCATCCTCGTCGGTTGACAAGAGTGCGCATGAATTCTGTGATTTTTTCTTCCCCGACATAGGAAAGCAGCGCGAGATTTTTGCACGGCGTTGCAGAAGTTGTGATCTCAAATATTACATCTCCTGCTTTGTATTTTTTGCCTGATCGCAATTCAGGATACGATGCGCCGTAGAGAGTCAGGTTCTCTCCTATATCCCCTGGCTTGACAGGCCATCCTTCTTTGTTTAGTTCATCGAGCGTGGATACAGGCATTATTAACAGCGCCATATCAGGTGTAGCTCCCTTTTTCATCGTACGAAAAGTGTTATAATCCCCTTCGAGCCCGGCAAAAGTCACAACTACTTTCTCTACCCGTAATTTAGGAAGTCCTCGTTCTCCTTCTGTCTTGGGTTTTATGCTGATCTGAAAGATGTAAGCCACAAATAAGCGACTAATACGCTCATATTAAATAATTTCGCGCACACAGTCATTATCGAATATCCCTTCAAAAAGATATTTATATTCAACGGATATATATCTGAACATGGCGTTTAAATGGGTGGGTAAGTTTCTTCAAAAAAGAAGAGTTCGGCAAAAAGTGCAAAATAGGCTTGCGGCTGAATCGATGATTCTCGGAAATGAACGGAAAAGTTTGATACTATTGGATCAAACAATCGAGGGCATTAGACATCTTGAACAAAGAGCCACCATAGGTCTGCTAGATGCAGAAACAAACGCGCGTATTCTAGAGCCTCTGCTCGGTGGTCGTACGCAGCTCGAGCGACTTTTTAAGCAAAAAATTGCAGAAGACACAGGGGCGCAATCCGCGGTCGAGTCTGAGTTTACTAGTATTCTACGAAACAGAGGTATTTCTGATGAACAAGTGGAGTCTATGCTCACTTTATTCATTAGCTACATCGCAGATAAATGCGAGGAGATATTTTACCAAGGATACGCTAACGAATCACAAAAGGATTTGCAAGACTCTCAACGACAAAGAGACTTGTTCTTGCGTATGATTGCGCGTAGAGAGAAAAGAATTGTTGAGCTGAATCAGCTGCTTCAAAAAATCAGTTGATGCTCTTCACAATTATCGATTTTTATTTACATACCTCCTTGAAAACAGGAACATTTATAAACCACCTCTTTACTCGAGTGCATTACTGACGAGCCTGAGAAGAAAACCCAGTACAGTCGGTGCAAATGCACGTGTTCTTTTCTGGGTTTTCGCAAAAGGCTTTGTCGGGTTGGATACGATAAAAGTGTATCGTGTTGAAGAGTAGACTAACAGAGAGTGCTCTATGCCAAGAATGAGATCGCCCCGTCAGGGCAGTATGCAGTATTGGCCGCGCAGCCGCGCTTCGGATATAGTTGCACGTATAAGGACTTGGCCTGCTGTCAAGGACCAGAAAGTTCTCGGATTCGCCGGCTATAAGGTCGGCATGACTCACATTTTCATTAAGGACAACGCGCCGAACAGTATGACTAAAGGTGATGAAATTTCTGTTCCGGTGACTGTTCTCGAATGTCCTCCGATTAAAGTCGCGGGCGTTATGGCATATCGACATGATGCGTATGGTTCTCATTGTGTTGGCCAGATTTTCACGGACAAGCTTGATAAGGAAGTCTCAAGACGTTTGCCGGTTCCTAAGAAGGCGCAAAAGCCCTTTGATCCAAAAGATATCAGCGATGTTCGAATTCTCGTCTATACCCAGCCAAGTTCAACAGGCATTGGCAAGAAAACGCCTGAAGTGTTTGAGCTTGGTGTCGGCGGAGCGAACCCGAAGGACCGATTCGCGTTCGCGCAAACTTTGCTTGGTAAAGAGGTCAAGATTTCTGATGTGTTTTCGAATGGAATGATTGTTGATTCTGTTTCTGTGACAAAAGGAAAGGGCCTTCAGGGTCCTGTCAAACGTCACGGTATCGCGCTAAGATCCCATAAGTCCGAGAAGACCAAGCGTGGTCCTGGTAGTTTGGGTCCTTGGC
Organism: Candidatus Woesearchaeota archaeon; assembly: GCA_018302815.1. Lineage (GTDB taxonomy): Archaea > Nanobdellota > Nanobdellia > Woesearchaeales > ARS49 > JAGVZE01. The sequence goes on along the minus strand of JAGVZE010000008.1, from coordinate 51,465 downwards.
ACGGTTTCCGTGGTTGGAGAACTCCGCATCAAGGTCAGATGGGTTTCCAGCAGCGCCTCGAGCACAACAAGCAGATTATTCTGATTGGTGATGATGTTTCTAAGATTAACCCTGCAGGGGGCTTTATGCGCTATGGCGTCGTGAAGAATCAGTATCTTTTAGTGAAGGGAAGTTTGGGAGGCGCAGTGAGACGTTTGGTTAAGCTTACTGTTCCTCGTAGAATCGTTCCGAAAATCAAGGAGGCGCCGCAGGTGACTTATGTCAGTCTTGCGTCGAAGCAGTAATATGGAGCTCAAAGTTTTCAACGCGCAAAATAAGGAAGCTGGCAAGCAGAAATTGCCGTCTCAGTTTTCAGAGGATATCCGTCCTGATTTAATCAAGCGTGCGGTTGAATCCGTTCAGAGTAGAAAGCGCCAATCCTATGGTGCTGACCCTCGTGCAGGTAAAAAGCAGGCTGCAAGATTGAGCAGGCGTCGTCGTGATTACAAGGGCGCGTATGGTAAAGGCTTAAGTCGAGTGCCAAGGAAGACTTTGGTTCGCCGTGGTATGCAGATGATTTGGGTTGGCGCGTTCGCTCCTGGTACTGTCGGCGGTAGAAGGGCTTTCCCGCCTACATCCGAACGTGATTTTGCTAAGAATATCAATGACAAGGAAAGAAAGAAGGCGATTCGCAGCGCTCTTGCCGCAGTCGTCGATAAAACGCTTGTCGAAGCGCGCGGCCATGTTGTGCCAGTTGCGTATCCTTTCGCTCTCTCGAATGATTTTGAAAAAATTGCGAAAGCCAAGGAATTAAGCGCGGCTTTGATGACTCTTGGGCTTGAGGGTGACCTTGAGCGTGGTGAGCGTCAAAATGTCCGTGCGGGAAAAGGAAAAATGCGTGGTCGTAGGCTCAAGAAGGGAACTAGCGTTCTTATTGTCGTGAGTGGCGAGTGCGAAGCTCTTAAATCTGCAAGAAATGTTCCAGGCATAGATGTTGCTGTTGTGAAAAACCTGAACGCTGAATTGCTGGCTCCGGGAACTCACATGGGAAGGCTCACGTTGTTCACTCAAGCTGCGTTAGATAAACTCGATAAGGAGAAATTATTCATGTGATGAAAATGGATGCATATCAAACTATAAAACACCCGGTAAGTTCGGAAAAGGCGATTCGCCTGATGGAATCCGAGAATAAGTTAGTGTTTGTAGTAGATGAAAAAGCGACCAAAGCTGACGTGAAGAAAGCAATCGAGGAATTGTTCAAGGCAAAAGTAAACGCGGTGAACACGTTGCACACTATGCGCGGGCAAAAGCGCGCGTATGTCACTTTCGCGAAAGAGACGCCGGCAATTGATATTGCGACGTCGTTGGGGATGATGTAAAATGGGTAAAAGCCTCATTCAGCAAGCAAGGGGTAAGGGCGGTCCTGTGTACCGTTCGAAAAGTTTCGCTTTTGCTGGCGCGATAAAGATGCACACTCCTGCTGGCGAATTGAATGGAGAGATCACTGAACTTATCAAGTGCCCAGGTCACACTGCGCCATTAATGCGAGTCACATACGATGATAAGAAAGAAGCGTTGTTGCCTGCTCCTGAATTCGTACGTGTGGGTGAGAAATTGCAGGTTGGTTCGAAGAGCGAGATTAATCCTGGCAACGTGCTTAAGTTGCGTGATGTTCCCGAGGGTACTCCTATTTACAATATAGAAATGCAGCCTGGCGATGGCGGCAGGTTCTGCCGAACGTCAGGTAGCGCTGCAAGATTGGTTGCAAAGACTGACCAGTACGCGCTCATACTCCTTCCAAGCAAGAAAGAACGCATGTTCAATTTGAACTGCCACGCAATCATTGGTGTTGTGGCAGGTGGCGGAAGAACTGAAAAACCACTGCTCAAGGCAGGAGTTCAGCACTTCCGTAAGAGAATGAAGAACAAGCGCTGGCCAAACCCGAGCGGTGCGGCTCAGAACGCGGTTGACCATCCATTCGGTAACAAGCGTACCAGTCGTAAAGCCAAGCAGAAGGCAGTCGGCCATTTCGCTCCTCCGGGACGAAAGGTCGGTAAGTTGTGGCCAAAGCAAACTGGCAGGAAGAAGTGATAAACTATGGCAAAAGAATTCCTTTATCGCGGAAAAACAATTCAGGATATCCAGAAGATGGATTTGGATGAGTTCGCAAAGCTCGTCCCGTCTCGTGAGCGCAGAAAGATGAAGCGCGGTTTCACAGAGATGGAAAAGAAGCTGCTCGAAAGTGTTCGTAAAGATGAGAAGGAGATCAAGACTCAGTGTCGCGATATGATAGTCCTGCCGCAAATGGTTGGAAAGACGATCAAGGTTCATTCTGGAAAAGAATGGGTTATGTTGATCATAGCTCCTGAGATGCTTGCGCATCGTTTGGGAGAATTCGCTTTGACAAGAAGGCAAGTGCGCCACAGCGCTCCGGGTATCGGAGCTACAAGAAGCAGCGCTTCGCTCTCGGTGAGATAAATGGCTTACAAGTACTCGACGGAATTGACGCAGAATTGCGCGAAGGGTGTCGGAGTAGCTTTGCCTATCTCAAGAAAAGAGAGCGTCATGGTGTGCCAGGCTATTCGTGGCATGCAGGTTGGCAAGGCGAAGAAGTTGCTTGAGGATGTTGTCGCGCTCAAAAAGCCGATTGCGTTCACAAGGTACAATATGGATATGGGTCACAAGCACGGTATTGCAGCTGGAAGGTTCCCGGTTAGCGCGTGTTCGCAGATTTTAAAATTGTTGCAAAGCGTTGAAGCGAATGCGCAATTCAAGGGCCTTAGCACTGCTGGACTTATCGTGCGTCACGCGAGCGCTCAAAAGGGTCCGACTGCGTATCACTCCGGTCGTCAGCGAACGAAGGCGAAGAGAACGCATATCGAGCTTGTGGTTGAAGAGAAAAAGCAAGAGGCGAAGAAATGATTGAACGAAAATTTGTGGCTGAAAGATTGAAGGAGCATCAGATAGAGGAATTCATTTCGCAGACTCTTAAGAATGTAGGTCATAGCCACACGAAGCTTATGAGAACTCCTATGGGCGAGAAGGTTGTCATTTTCGCAAGCAGGCCCGGCCTTGTTGTCGGTAGAAAAGGAGAGAACATCAAGAAGCTAACTAACACGCTCAAGAAAAGGTTCAATTTGGAGAATCCGCAGATTGAGATTTCAGAAGTCGAACAGCCAAATCTTGACGCGCAGATTGTCGCGGAAAGAATCGCAAGCACGCTCGAAAGATTTGGCATAAACAAGTTCAAGGCTATCGGCCACAAGACGATGACTGATGTTATGGGCGCAGGCGCGCTCGGTATCGAAATCAACATTTCAGGAAAAGTTCCAAGTCAGCGTGCGAAGAGCTGGAGATTCTACTCCGGCTATCTAAAGAAATGCGGTAACATCGCAACTGAATGTGTCAAGCGCGCGCAGGCAGTTGCTATTTTGAAAACAGGAGAGATTGGTGTTAAGGTCGCTATCATGCCGCCTGACACAAAGCTTCCTGACGATATCGAAGTTGGAAGAAAAGAAGCTCCGGCTGCTGTTGCGGCTCCTGTCGCTGAAGTAAAAGAAGCTCCGAAAGAGGAGCAAAAAGAACAGAAGGCAAAAAGGCCTCGCAAGAAAACAGCGCCGAAAGTTGCTGAGGGCGGTGCTCAATGAAAGCTAAGGAATTGCGAACGTTGAGTCCGCAGGATCTTCAGCAGAAGATGCAGGAAATGTACAAGGAACTCATGAAAGATAACGCTCAGGTCGCAACGGGAACTATACCGAAAAGTCCGGGCAAGATTCGCAATCAGAAACGCACTATAGCGAGAATAAAGACACTCCTCGCGCAGAAGGAGGCAAAAGCTAAAGTATGAGCGTCTGCGTAACGTGTGGCTTGCCAAAAGAGCTATGCGTTTGCGAGAGCATCGCAAAAGAAAGCCTAAAAATCATCGTTCGCGTTGAAGAAAAGAAATTCAACAAGAAGTACACGGTGGTCGAGGGTCTTGATCCAAAGGAAATTGATTTGGATCAATTGGCAAAACAACTCAAGGCGAAGCTCGCCTGCGGCGGTACCGTGAAGGACGGTCGTATCGAGCTTCAAGGAGAGCATAGGCAGAAGGCGAAATTGGTCCTCATCGAGGCTGGTTTCGCTCCGGAAGCCATCATAGTAAGGTGAAACAATGCAAAGCATCAAGACGAGAGGAAGGACATTTACCGGAGTCGTTGTAGAGGATAAAATGCAGCTCACTGCGACTATCGAATGGGGTAGACGTAAGTACGTGACGAAGTACGAGCGTTATGAGACTGCAAGGACTCGCTTGAAAGCTCACAATCCGGTTGAAATCAACGCTAAGAAGGGAGACATTGTGAAGATTGTCGAATGCCGCCCGATTAGCAAGACTAAGAAGTTCACAATTGTCGAGAAAGTCGGAAGAGAGCGTCTTTTCGAGGAAAGAGAAGCGCGCATGGAAGAATCAAAGACTAAGAGTGCTGAAGAAGCTAAAGTGAAGAAAGACGAAAAGAAAGTTGCAGAGGAGAAAAATGAAAGCAGTTAAAGCGCGTATCACAAGAGGCCTTCCGCATACAGCTAATGTTGTTGCGGCGGATAACAGCGGTGCGCGTATTTTGAGGATTATCAGCGTGCGTGGCGCAAAGACCGTGAAAGGTAGAAAGCCTTCCGCGGGTGTTGGCGACTACGTGATGTGTTCAGTTGTTCAGGGTAGGCCGGACATGCGTAAGCAGGTCGTGGCAGCAGTTATCGTGAGGCAGCGTATGCCGTATCGCCGAAGGGATGGTATGCACGTGCGTTTCGAAGATAATGCTGCTGTCGTCATTAAGGATGACCTTGGTAACCCGAAGGGAACTATGATCAAAGGACCTATTGCAAAGGAGGCGAGCGAGCGTTGGCCGTTAGTGTCAAAGATCGCGAGTAGTATCGTATGATAAACTGGAGTCCAGCGTGGAAGGCTAGTAAGAAGCCGGGAAAGCAGCGAAAGTTCTTGCACAAGGCTCCGCTGCATGTGAAAAGCAAGATGATGTCAGCTACGCTTTCAAAAGAACTTAGAAAGACAGTGAAATCACGTTCATTAAGAGTTCGCAAGGGCGATAAAGTGAAAGTCATGCGCGGTCAGTTCGGTGGAAAGAGCGGAACTGTCGAGCGTGTTGATGTTGGAAACCAGCACGTGTTCGTGACTGGTGTTGAGTTTATGAAGCGCGACGGAAGCAAGTCGCTTTATCCGGTTCATCCTTCGAAGTTGATGATTACCGACGTCGATAAGTCTGACAAGAGAAGGGTGAGTAAGCAATGAGTAATCACTTGAAAGCATATGCGGCGCCAAAGAGCTGGACGCTTTTGAAGAAAGTGAGCAAGTGGACTTTGCGTCCGCTTCCGGGTTCACAGCCTTTGGAGCGTTCGCTTCCGATAGGCATGTTGATGCGCCAGCTTGGTGTTGCGAATACTATGCGCGAGATAAAGCATGTTTTGAATTCCAAGGCAGTCATGGTTAATGGCAAAGTCGTAAAGGATGCCCACTTTGGTGTTGGCCTCATGGACGCGATTTCCGTCAAGCCTGGCAAGAGTGTTCGCTGCACTATCGATACAAAGGGTCGTCTTGTTTTCAAGGACGCGCCCGAGTCCGAGATGTCAAAGAAGCTTTCACAGGTTACAGGCAAACGCACGGTTAAGGGCGCGAAGATTCAGGTTAACTTTTCAGATGGCAGAAGTATGCTTATGCAAAAAGATACTCTTAACGTCGGCGATGGCGTTCTCCTTGAGTTGCCAAAGCAAAAAGTGCTTGACCAATTCAAGTTTGAAAAAGGAACATCTGTTCTTTTGCTTGGCGGAAGGCACACTGGTTTGATTTGCACTATCGAAGACGTCCAAGGCAAAAAGCTTGTGTGCAAGCACGGCGCGAAGAGAATTGAGACCTTGACTAAGGTTGCATTCCCTGTTGGGAGCGATAAGCCGGTTGTGAAGCTATGAATTCGATGCAAGTTCCGCGAATTGAGAAAATCACCTTGAACGTAGGTGCGGGCAAGGATCAGAATAGGCTTGAGAAAGGAGTCACTGTTTTGAAGATGATTACAGGTATCAACCCCGTGAAGACCATAACTAATCAAAGGATTCCGACCTGGGGTTTGCGTCCGGGCCTTCCGATTGGCTGCAAGCTCACATTAAGGAAAGCGAAAGCGATTGAAATCCTCAAAAGGTTGCTCACTGCGAAAGAGAATTTGCTGCGCGAAAGTCAGTTTGATGATGCGGGCAATATCAGTTTTGGAATTCACGAATATATTGACATCCCGGGTATCACGTATGACCCTAAGATCGGAGTTCTTGGTCTTCAGGTTTGCGTGACGCTTGAAAAGCCGGGTTATCGTGTGAAAAAGCGCAAGCTTAATCCAAAGAGCATTCCGCGAAAGCACATGGTTAACCGTGCTGAGGCGATGAGCTTCATGCAAAAGGAATTTGGCGTGAAGATAGGTGAAAAAGCATGACAACAAAGGATTGGAAGAAAGCGTTCAAGCAGCTCAAGATGAAGCCTGTTATCATGAAGAAATACATTAAGCATAATGCTCCTAAGAAGCGAACAACTGGTCAGGCGCTCGAAAGATGCGGGCGCTGTGGCAGATATGGAGGCCATATCTCCAAGTACAAGCTCGGCTTGTGCAGGTGTTGTTTCAGGGATGTTGCAAAGAAGATTGGGTTTAAGAAATACAGCTGATGGTGAATGAAAAATGTTGAATGATCCGATTGCGAATGTGATGTCGTCCGTGATGACGTATGAAGGTTCAGGTAAGCGCGAGCTCTTGATCCACCCTATTAGCAAGCTCATGAGAAAAGTGCTTTCGATTTTGCAGGAGCACAAGTATGTAGGTGATCTTGAGGATTTAAGCGAGGGCAGAGGCGGCTTTGCGAAGCTTCACTTGCTTGGAAATATCAACAAGTGCGGTGTCATCAAGCCAAGATTCTCTGTCAAGACTATGGGCTTTGAAAAGTTCGAGAAGCGTTACTTGCCTGCGAACGGCGTCGGTATTTTGATTTTGTCGACACCGCAAGGAATTATGACTCACGTGCAGGCGCGTGAGAAAGGTTTGGGAGGAAGGCTAATAGCCTATTGCTACTAATGAAATTATCAATTCACGACGAGACAGAAGTGCCGAGTGGAATTACGGCGTCATATGTTGACGGCAGGCTTACTGTCAAGGGTCCGAAAGGAGAGGTCGTGAGGCGTTTACAGGACCCGAAGATTTCATTCAAAGTTTCAGGAAACAAGATTGTGATTTCCTGTGAGAAGGCCACAAAGCGCGAGAAACGCATGGCTAACACGTTCAATGCTCATTTGGAGAATATGCTTGCGGGCGTTCAAACGCCATACAAGTATGTCCTCAAAGTTTGCTCTGGCCACTTCCCGATGAATGTTTCGATAAGTGGCGAGCAATTCATCGTGAAGAATTTCCTTGGCGAGAAATCTCCAAGAACAATCAAACTAAAGAAGGGCGTTACTGTGAAAATTGAAGGTGATAAGATTGTTGTTGAAAGTTGCGACAAAGATATGGCAGGGCAGATGGCCAGCGATATCGAACTTTTGACCGCGAAGAGAAATCGCGACCTTCGAGTGTTCCAGGACGGAATTTACATGATTGAAAAAGCGAATGAACCGCTCACAGGTGCGCAATGAAAACACTGCTTGAATTAAGAAAGAAATTGAACGCGAAGCGTCCGGATTTTATGCACTATGATCACCAGAAACGTAAGGAAGTCGGCACTAGATGGAGAAGGCCAAGAGGTTTGCATAACAAGATGCGCCTTGGAAAGTTCGGAAAGCCCGCCACTGTTAATGTCGGCTACCGAAACCCGGCGCAAGTGCGCGGTCTTGACAAATCAGGCTTGGTTCCTGTTTTGGTGAACACTCTTTCGGACCTTGAAGGGTTCGATGTGAAGACGCAGGGAGTCCTTATGGGAAGCATCGGCGCAAGAAAGCGTTCGGATTTGCTTGGCGTTTGTAAGGCTAAGGGTTTCAAAGTGCTTAATTTCAAGATTGATGGCGAGATGTCTCGCATAAAGGATATGCTTGCTGCAAGAAAGCAGTCAAGAAAGGAACAGGAGCAGGCAAAAGCGGCAAGACAAAAAACCGCGACGCCAAAGAAGGAAGAGAAGAAAGAGGCTCCGAAGGAAGAAGTCAAGGATCAGGCTAAAGCTGAAAAGGATAAAGTTTTGACCAAGAGGGAGTAAGATGGATCTTCAGAAACGTTTGGGCTCGCAAGTGTTGAAGTGCGGTGTAGGTAGAGTTAGATTCGATCCTTCCCAGCTTGAAGAGATTAAGAAGGCTATCACTCGTTTTGATATTCAAAGGCTTGTGAGCAAGGGTTTGATTTACAAGCTTCAAGCACAAGGAATAAGTCGTTCCCGCGCAAAGCAGACTGCAAGTCAGAAGCGCAAAGGACGACAGAAGGGCCAAGGTTCAAGAAAGGGCAAAAGCACTGCGAGATTGAATCCGAAGACTAGATGGGTGAAGGCTGTTCGCGCTCAGCGTGAGCTGCTAAGGAACCTGCGCGAGGGCGGCTGGATTGATAACGCCGGTTTCAAGGAATTGTACGCGAAGGTCAAGGGTGGATTTTTCAGAAGTGTCAACCATATCAAGATTTACATCAAGGAGCAAGACTTGGTGAAGGGGGCAGCTAAAGCTGTGAAGACCGATGGCAAATAATGCGACATATTCTGTTCCGTATCGCAGAAAGCGTGATGGTAAGACTGATTACAAGAAGCGTATGAAGCTTCTTTTGGGAAGGAAGACCAGATTGGTTGTAAGGCGCAGTTCGAAGCACTTTTCAGTTCAATTGGTCGAGTTTCACGTGAAAGGCGATAAAATTGTTTGTTCGGCTCATTCAAAAGAGCTTGTTAAGTATGGCTGGAAGGGTTCTACTTCGAACTCGTCTGCGGCTTACTTGACTGGTTTGCTTATCGCAAAGAAGGTTAAGACAAAAGTTGAGTGCGTGCTTGATTTGGGCCAGCAGGTTAGCGTTAAAGGAAGTGTTCTTTACGCGCTTGCCAAGGGCGCAATCGATGGTGGCTTGCAGCTTTCATGTTCGAAAGAAGTCATCCCATCCGAAGCAAGGATTCGCGGCGAACATGTCGCAAGTCTTGCGAAGGCATTGAAGGCTAACAAGGAAAAATACGCTAAACAGTTTGCTAAGTATATCAAAGAAGGAATTGACCCTGCGTCATTGCCTGATATGTTTGACAAGGTTAAAGCGAAGATAGGTGCTGTATGAAAGAAGTTGAAAAGATCGCGGTTGTTGAAGAAGAAAAACTTGAAGTTGAAAAGGACGTTATCAGCCCTACTGAGATTGTCGAGGTTGAGAAGGAAGCAAAGCCTGAAGTCAAGATTGATGTTTCGGGCTGGATTCCAAAGACTGCGGTCGGCAGGAAAGTTAAGAATGGCGAGATTACTAAGATTGATGATATTCTTGACAATGGCCTTCCGATTTTGGAAGAGCAGATTGTTGATGTGCTTATGCCGAATTTGCAGAACGAGCTTCTGATGATTGGTCAGAGCAAGGGTAAGTTCGGAGGCGGCGCGAAACGTATTTTCAAGCAGACTCAAAAAAAGACTCCTGAAGGTAACAAGCCGAGCTTCTCGTGCATGGCTGTTGTCGGCAACAGTGATGGTTATGTTGGCATCGGCTTTGGCAAGAGCAAAGATACTGTTCCTGCTCGTGAAAAAGCTATCCGTAATGCAAAATTGTCTTTGTTCAAGATTAGGCGCGGCGCGGGAAGTTGGGAGGACCAAACTAGCGAGCCTCACAGTATTCCGTGGGAAGTTTCAGGTAAGTGCGGTTCTTGCAAGATAATCCTGATGCCGGCTCCAAAGGGCAAGGGTCTTGTTGTTGAGCAGGAATGCGCGAAGATTTTACGCCTAGCTGGTGTCGAGAATGTTTATTCAAAGTCATTCGGTCAGACTAGATCCAAGCTTAACATGATTATGGCTTGTGTCGCTGCGCTTCAGAAGCTCAATTCGTTCAAGCCTCGTCCGCAGGACGTGAAGCATGTTTACATGATTAGTGGGAGGAAGCAGCAATGAAAGTCGCGATTGTCCGCGTGCGCGGTGATGTTAGAATCCGCCATGATGTGAGAAAGACGTTTGAAACGCTCGGGTTGTTGCAGAAGAATCACTGTGCGGTTGTCGAAGAGACTCCGATTACGAAAGGAATGATCAAGGTGGTGGCTCCGTTCGTGACTTGGGGCCCAGTTGATGAGAAAACTCTTGCCGCTTTGAAAAAGAGAAGCTCGGAAAAGATTTTCAGATTGAATCCTCCGCGCAAAGGTTATGGTCGCAAGGGAATTAAGATAGCGTTCATTAGGGGTGGCGCGCTTGGTGATCGAAAGGAGAAAATCAATGATCTGGTCATGAGGATGGTGTAATATGGTAGTCAACAAGCGTAAGAAGTCCAGCCGTGGTCTTGGTTCATGTACGCATGGCTGGGGTAAGAACAAGCACCGAAACAGCGGTTCAAGAGGTGGTTTTGGTAATGCAGGTACTGGTAAAAAGTCTCATAACAAGAAGCCGAGTATTTGGGCGCTTGACTATTTTGGAAAACACGGTTTTGTCAGCAAAGGCACTCGTAAATTGATAACTATCAACTTAAGAGAAGTGGATGATCAGCTTCCTTCATGGATAGAACGTAAGCTCGCTGTTGTTGAAGGCGGCGTTGTTGTTGTTGACTTGAAAAAAGTTGGGTATGATAAACTGCTCAGTTCGGGCCAGATTCGGCGAAAGCTGAAAGTGGTCGTTTCTTCCGCTGCTAAAGGTGTTGCCGAAAAGGTAAAAGCAGCAGGCGGCGAACTGGTGGTTTCAAAGAAATGAACTTGATTGATTCAATTATCAATAACTTGCCGGAAGTTGCTCGTCCTACTCAACAGAAGCTTTCATTCAAGGAGAAGCTTAAATGGACTGGCATAACGCTGGTTTTGTTTTTTGTGTTGGGTTTGATTCCTTTGTTCGGTTTAGGTCAGAATGCTCTTAGGAATTTTGAGCTTTTATCTGTTATTTTGGGCGCGAGTTTTGGAAGCGTTATTTCTCTTGGTATTGGTCCTATTGTTACCGCAAGCATCGTTTTGCAGCTTTTGAACGGTTCAGGACTTGTGAAGTTTGATCTCACATCTAAAGCGGGCAAGGCAAGATTCCAGGGTTTGCAGAAGGTTCTTGCTGTGTTTTTTGTTGTTTTTGAGGCTTCTATTTACGTATTTATGGGAGGTTTAGCTCCTGCTGAAGAGCTTGTTGGTACGAGTTTGTACTTGCAGCTTGAGTTGCTTCTCATATTCCAGCTTGTGCTTGGCGGTCTTTTGATTATGCTAATGGATGAAGTGACCACTAAGTGGGGTTTTGGTTCAGGAGTTAGTTTGTTTATCGCAGCAGGTGTTTCGCAGTCGTTGTTCATTCGTCTTTTCTCTCCGCTTCCTTCGCCCACTAATCCGGAAGTTATGACTGGCGCGATTCCTGCTTTGTTCCAAAGCTTGTCTGCGGGCGATCCTCAGACTGCTCTTTTGATGTTGGTTGGAATTCTATCTACTGCTCTTGTGTTCGCGATTGCTGTTTACGCGCAATCTATGAAGGTGGAAATTCCTCTTTCATTTGGCAGAGTGCGTGGTCACGGAATTAGGTGGCCTCTTAATTTTGTGTACACTTCGAATATGCCGATTATTTTGATGAGCGCTTTGCTCGCTAACGTCCAGTTATGGGCGAGATTCTTGCAGAACTGGGGTTATCCTATTTTGGGAACTTTTGCAGGTAATTCTCCTGCGACTGGTTTTGTTTCATGGATAGCTCCGCAGGATGTTATTGGCGCCGCGATTAGAGGCGGTCTTACATTGCAGATGGTTCTTCAGAGCGTGGTTTATTTGACGTTTATGATTATTGGCGCAGTGATATTTTCTTGGTTTTGGGTTCAAACTAGCGGTATGGATGCTAGAAGTCAGGCAAAGCAGATTATGGCGTCTGGCTTGCAGATTCCTGGATTCAGAAAGGATGAGCGTGTTCTTGAGCGGTTGCTTGAAAGATACGTGAATCCGCTTACTATCATGGGCGCGATTAGTGTTGGGCTTCTTGCGGGTTTAGCGGATGTTAGCGGCTCGCTTACTCATGGTACTAGCCTGTTGTTGTCGGTTATGATTATTTATCGTTTGTATGAAGATATCGCACGCCAGCATTTGATGGATATGAATCCTATGATGCGCAAGTTTATGGGTGGTTAGTGCGATGCTTAATGCATTTCTTGATTCTATTTTTGGTTTTGTTTTGAACTGGCATCCTGCGATCGCGATAGCGTTAGTGTCGGTTGTTGTTTCTGCGATTATCACTGTTTCTTATAAGTTTCTAACCGATCAGCGCGAGATGAAACGTTTGAAGGAGCAGCTTGCCGAGTTTCAGAAAAAAATGAAGGGTTTGCGTGATAATCCTGAAAAATTGCTTGCGGTTCAACGAGAGGCCATGGCGGTTAATATGGAGTATATGCGTAAGAGTATGCGCCCAACTTTGTTCACTTTTCTTCCGATCATTTTGATTTTTGGCTGGATGAGCGCTCATTTTGCGTATGAGCCGCTTGGTCCGAATTCTGATTTTACTCTGACTGCCATACTTAACAATTATGAAGAGAACATATCTATTGTCGTTCCTGAAGGCATGCAGGTTAAGAAAGAGCCTGCCTCGCTTGAGTCAAGGGAAGTTGGCTTTTTTAGGAAACATACTGAGTATCTGGCAACGTTTGTTTTATCTGGCGAGGAAGGTAAGTATTTGGTGACTGTTCAGGCAGGCGGCGAGGAGATTGATCGTGAAGTGTTGATATCTAAAGAGCGGTTCTACGCTCCAATTGCGCAAAAGTATGATTCTGAGGTGTTCTCGTCGGTTGAGCTTGGAAATGCTCCGCTCAGAGTGTTCGGGCTTGGTTGGATTTGGGCTTATTTGATTGTGGCGATAGCTGCAAGTCAGCTGTTGCGCAAGTTTTTGAATGTTTATTAGTGTCCAAGGCCCACATTATTTTACATATTGAAAAATAGTTAGTTTATTCGTCGAGACCTATATAAATCACAAAGCTTTTATATCCAGAACGCTCCTTTTAAAGCAATAAGGGTTTTGGAGGGTCAAATGGCCAAAGACAAAGCAAAAATTACACCTCGTGAAATAAAGGTAGTGAATATTGTAGTGAGTGCTGCGCTCGGGCATGATATACCTCTTGAGAAGATGGCGGCTACGTTGCCGAATACCGAATACAACCCTGAACAATTTCCAGGTCTTGTCATTCGTATAAAAGAGCCAAAGACCAGTGCGCTTATTTTCAGTTCCGGAAAGATAGTTTGCACCGGCGCTCGCACTATGACGAACGTGCATGAGAGTATCCGCAAAATAATCAAAAGCCTTGAGAAAATCAATGTCAAGATTAAAGAAGAGCCTCCTGTCCACATTCAAAACATTGTGGCTGCAGGTTCGGTTGGCATGGCTCTTAACTTGAATGTTCTTGCTATGAAGCTTGAAAACACTGAGTACGAGCCTGAACAATTCCCAGGTCTTGTCTATAAGCTTCCTGAGCAAAAAGCGACGTTCTTATTGTTCTCGAACGGAAAGATAGTCTGTACGGGTACGAAGAGTGAAGCTGAAGTTGAGAAAGCTCTTGACAAGCTAATTGAGAATCTCAAGAAAGCCAAGTCGACTGAAAAATGATTTCTTTGTCAAAGCTCGCGAGTTTTGACTTCGACTATTTCCACCAATTACCAGTAGATTAGTGGAAACCGACTGAGTGTAGTATTTATTATCCAGTTAGTAAGAGTTACGAATAAAAGCACGAAGAGTTAAAAAAGGGCAGAGTTCTACAAATCTCTATGAAAGGGGGCGTTTGATGGAAAACGAAGGTACTTCCGAGAGCCGTATGGATGCAGCTACGTTGATAGCTCGTATTCAGGAGTTTATCGAGAAGAATCACTATGGTCTTTTGCTTGAGCGAATTCGCAAGGGTGAAAAGAGCATGAGTGTTGATTTCGCGACACTTTCTTTATTTGACCCTGAGCTTGCGGATTATTTGCTTGATAAGCCCGAGGAGTTTCTTAAAGGGGCCGAGATTGCTGTTGAACAGCTTAATACAGGGTCCACCATAAAGGGATTTGTTGTTCGTTTTAGGAAATTGACGGAAAGCGCGACTGTGCTGGTAAGGCACATTCGCAGCAGTCATTTGAATAAGCTGCTCATGTTTGATGGTGTTGTCAGAAACAAGAGCGAGGTTCGCCCTCAGGTGGCGTCAGCCAAGTTCGAGTGTCCAAGCTGCGGCAATAATCATACTATTCTTCAGCTTGACAGTAAATTTCAGGAGCCGACAAGATGCAGTTGCGGAAGAAAAGGAAAGTTCAGGTTGGTTAGTAAGGAGCTTGTTGATGCTCAGATGATGGTGTTGGAGGAAGTTCCTGAGCAATTGGATGGTGGCGAGCAGCCAAAGCGCATGAATGTTCTATTGAAGAATGATCTTGTTTCTCCGCTGACTGAAAAAAGAACTAACCCTGGCAGTCGTGTTCAAGTCGTGGGCCAAGTAAAAGAAGTTCCTATCTTCCTAAGAACTGGTGGACAGAGTACAAAATTTGATTTGTATATCGAGTCAAATAATCTGGAATCTGTTGAAGAGGACTTCAACGATATTACAATTGCAGCAGAAGAGCTTAAGAAAATCAAGGATTTGGCAAAGGACCCGAACATGCTCAAAAAAATTGTTAGTTCCATGGCGCCGAGCATTTATGGTCATGAAAAGACTAAGGAGGCGCTCGCTTTGCAGCTAACAGGTGGTGTCCGTAAGAAGCGTGATGATGGTATTGTCACAAGAGGAGACATTCACATTTTGCTGGTAGGAGACCCTGGTGCGGCTAAGTCGCAGTTGCTTAAAAGAATGCAGTTTGTAGCTCCCAAGGCAAGGTACACAACAGGTAAGGGCGCAAGTGGCGCAGGTCTTTCGGCTGCAGTGGTTAAGGATGAGTTTTTGCAAGGCTGGTCTCTTGAGGCAGGAGCGCTCGTTTTAGCGAATAGAGGTCTCTGCTGTATAGATGAGCTTGATAAAATGAGTAAGGAGGACGGATGGGCTATGCACGAGGCGCTTGAGCAGCAGAGCGTCACTATCAGTAAAGCTAATATTCAGGCAAGTTTGCGTTGCGAGACTTCTGTTCTTGCTGCTGCAAACCCGAAGTTCGGCCGTTTTGACCCGTATGATACTGTGGCAAACCAGATAAACTTGGCGCCAACTCTTATCAACCGTTTTGACCTTATCTTTCCTGTTAAAGACGTTCCTGACCCTGCTAAAGATGAAAAGATGGCGAGTTTTATTCTTCAGATGCACCAAAAAAATGTGGGCAAAGTTGAAGTTGAGACTAAGCTTCTTCGTAAATATTTTGCGTACGCGCGTCAGAATTGTTTTCCTAAGCTTACCGATGCGGCAGTCGAGGAATTGAAGGAATATTACATTAAAATGCGTTCAAGCGCTGCAGGGGCAGGTGTTAAATCTGTGCCTATTAGCGCTCGTCAGCTTGAGGGTCTTGTTCGTTTGTCTGAGGCTAGCGCGAAACTTCGCCTTTCTGATAAAGTTCTCAAAAAGGATGCGAGAAAGGCCATCGAACTTCTTGATTATTGTCTGCGCCAGATTGCGTTTGATGAGAAGACCGGAACTATTGACATCGACCGTATAGCTACTGACACTCCTGCGAGCAGCAGAAACAAGCTAATCACTGTAAAGGAAATTATCAACGATCTTGAGGCGAAAGTAGGTAAAGCTATTCCTATGGAAGACCTGGTGGCTGCAGCTGCAGAGAAGGACATCGAAGAACACGAACTTGAAGAGATAATGCAAAAACTCAAACGAGCAGGAGACGTGTTCGAGCCCCGAAGAGGATTTATTAGCAAGATTTAGCTTTCAGTTCGAGTGTCTTTAAGTGTGCTTTAAGTTTTCTTAGGAACTTCATTTTCTGCTGTTCGGTTGGTTTTACAGTATTTCGTAGTTTCCACGCATCACGAACTATGTGCTTTTTAGGGCTTGCGCGAGCGAGTTCTTTCCATTTATGCGAAGGCTTCTTGCCGTCTATGTGCTGTTCAAGGTCTGTGAGCCAAAATATTTGTTTAGTTAGCTCTTTGACGCCGAGTTGTTTTTGCTCATAAAGGGGAAGAAAGGTCGTGTTGAACGCGCTAAGTAGTCCTTTGAATCGTCCGCTTTTCGTTCGTGATGGATATTTGGACACATCAAGCTCTTTTCCCCAGATTAGCTTGTGTGTTGTGAACTGGTCTATGCTTGGGGCTCCTTTAGGTCCTGTTTCATCTCGGTGAGGATACCTCTTTTGATTTTTAATTTCCCATAGCGAAAGGGGGAGTAGTTCCGCTGGAGAGTATAACTTTCTATTTTCCTTGTCGAGAGTTATTATCTTATTCAGATATCTGTTATCATTGACTATGGGAACCATATCAACGTCGCTTGTTGGAAGCATTTCGCGTCGTACGAAGCTTCCCTTGATATAAATCGCCACAAGCTTATTTTTCGGAATTGATTTGATAAGCAATTGTCTTGCTTTTTCCACTGCTCGTATTGCGTTCTGTTCAATCTTTGATGTTCGTTTCCAGTCCTTCCAAAAATCATAGTGAGTCATACTAATACAGAACATTCACTGCCGCGTCTGTTGCACTTGCACCAAGCTTATGCAGCTGTTTCTCATTGTGGGGTTTGTTATTTCGTTGCATACTGAAAAGTCGTTTTGATAGGCGAATGGAATGTAACACGCATCTCTAAGATCATCGTCGACAATAGTCGCGCAGGCTTGCTTGTTGGAAGACGCCTCGGCAACATCAGTCAAACATAAATCAATATACGCCTGCTGTCCTAGTGTTTCGCATGTTTGCACTCCTGAGTTGAAGTTTGATTGTGCTTGTTGTTTGGCGTTTTCTCTTATTTGATCGGATGTCACAACGCTGCCGCTGCAGTCAAGTGGGCAGTCTGAAGCGCTTTCACCGTCTTCGCAGTTGCGGTTTCCGCAGCAGGGGGTTTTGGTGATGTACTGGCAGCTTCCGCCAGCGCAGCTATCCGTCGTGCAGAAGTTCAAGTCATCGCATCCGCCGGGGCAGGTAAGTGGAACTTCCGGTTTTTGTTCTAGTGGTAATGGTGCGGCTTGTATGGCAGTCTCGGTTATGGTGAACTGCTGTTCTGTTTTTGTTTCTCTGTTGTTATAGTTTGCCGTTGCGCGAATAGTATACGTTCCTGGCGCGGCGTTTGGCAAATCAAGAGCAACAGGAACGCTTGTTCGTGTTTCTATGCTGAACTGTTCTGTTTTGCTAGAGATTCGTCCTGTTGGGCCCGTGACGAGAAAATCAATCAGTCCCTCGGTTGGTGTTGAGCTTGGGTTTGTAATGTCTGCGTTCGCAATCAGCTGTTCGCCGACAGCAAGTTCAGCGCTAAATAGATTGAGGTTGATTGATAACACCGCTTCAGTCTGAGCTTGCGTTCTAAGAAAGACCAGCGCGAGTAGTATTACTAGCGCTATTGTTCCAAGAGCCGCTGCAAATAAAAGTGGGCTGAGTTGTTTGTGCGAAACTCCTGCAAGGCGTAGTGATTCGTCGACTTCGAATTGTGAGTATCCTGCGCTAAGAAGTGTTTGCCGAATTGTGGCTGCATCATATCCTTGTGTGGAAAGGCTTTTGATATAGTCGACGAGCTGTTGGCTTGGCATATATCTTATTGAGGTTGCTGTATTTTTAAATGTAGTGCTGACTGCCATAAAGCATAAATAGCTCTGAACGTGGCGAAAAGGTATGGATTGGGGAGATGCCGCAAGGCACGTGTACGTTGGAGAGCTCGTTTCAGGACGATTTGTAGAGTCTGATAGTTCTGCTGGGACTGTTATGCTTGCGAGCGGAGATTCTATTTCGAAGATCAGGATATACGGTCTTGTGGTGAGCGATGATTTGGTTGTGGATGATGGTACTGGTAGTGTTCTTGTGCGTTCGTTTGACAAGTCTTTCGCGGTGCAGATAGGTTCTCCTGTTCTTGTGATTGGACGACCGCGAGTGTATAATGGTGATTGGTACGTTGTTGCGGAGGTTGTTAAAATTATTGACAGCAAGTGGATGGAATGGGCTAGAAAGTCTAACCCTCCGAAGATTCAGGCGGCAGCTTCAACATCGACAACTGGCCCTCTTGATGTTGTTCGCGCTCTTGACGCGGGCGATGGCGCGGATTACAATGAGGTTGTCACAAAACTGGGCGCCGGCGGAGAAGAAACCATCATCCATATGCTCGCTATGGGTGAAGTTTTTGAGATTAGGCCTGGAAGGCTTAAAATTTTGGAGTAAGTCGCGCGACATCTGCAAGATGAGAGAAGAGTCATAAACATCCCTTCGAAGAAGGGATTTATGAAATTGCTTCTCGAATCGAGCTGAGAAGCGCTTTGATCAAACTTTCTCAAAGTTTGTGGGCGAAGTTTTCGAGATAAGGCCTGGAAGGCTTAAAATTCTAGAATAATAACCCTTCATAGTCTGGTGAAAAAGATAAACTCTCTGCCTTTTCACGAATGATGTCCTGCGGTTTTTTGTTTTTCATCTCACAATAGTAGGCAAACTCGGCAGGATTATTGATTTTTACCGATCTTTCCTGAAGTGCGCGAAGTCCTATATTGCCAATTATTCGTTTGTTCTTCACATCATATGCAATGGATTGAACTGTGAGTGGAACTCCTGTGAGATAGTTCTCGAGGGTAGGTTCAAGTTCTCTGGTTTTAATGGAGTGGACTGTATTTAAGGGCACAAAGTCTATGCTGATTTTGTTCGATACAAGTTTTGGATTTCCGTGCTTATTAGTTTTAACAACATAAGTATTAGGTACGATTAAACGCGCGAGTGGCTTTGAGATAAGAAAATCAAAATCGCAGTCTGGAGGGACAATTCCATACCACTCCTGTGCGAGCGTCCGATAGACTGTTCCGCCAATCAAATATATTTCTTCTTCGGCATCAATATTGCTGAGAACTATGGAAATTACGTCATGAAATGCTTTGCGAGTGGATGCATTTTTCAAAAAATCAGCGGTTGGCTCATTCATAGAACCAGAGCTTAATAACGAGCTATTAAAAATTGCTCTATTGTACACTCAAAACAGCGCCGGTGTCACAAACACTTCCAACAATGCCGCGATAAACAGTACAAGAACTGATAGCAGCACTAAATCGCTTACGTCCAATAGTATGTTTTCGAATTGGTTTGTTCCAAAATCGTGTCTGACAATCGCGGTTGAAAGTATGCCGCCTGCCAGTGCTGCGATGATATATGCTAGAATTTCAGGAACTCCGTGTATCGCGTAGCGAAGGATGCTAAGGCTGCCAACGTAAAAATATGCTCCTACTTTGTGCAGTCCGACCGCTCCTGCGAATTGCGCCATGTGGCTTCGTATGAAGTTTCCGACAGCTGCGCCTATGACGCTCGCATTCCAGGTTAGTATGAATATTGCTCCTGAACCGTAAAGGAAGCTGAATAGTATGCAAAATATCGTGACTTTGACGTTGTTTAGGAATATTTTGCTGAGCAGCGCGGTTTGCGTGATTTTGCCGGTCACGTGCTGGTTGAGATTGGAAATTGTTTGTGACTGTACTCGAAATAGGTTGCTGCTCGTGTCCGCAGGAAATGCCGTGTACCAGAAGCTAAAAGCGACCGCCATTCCCAAAAATAGCATTAGATAAAACAAGATTGCCGCGCTGTGATCGTGTAGTATTCCTTTTGGTTGTATTATGAGGTCTTTTTTCTCTTCGAAATGAAGAGTGTGGTAAAGTAAAGGTATTGCAGCTGATGCTGTTAGAAATACGAATACCATGCTGCTTTGTTCTTCGAATATCCAAAGGGAGAGGAAGATTGCGAGTGTTCCGTAGCCTGCGCCTAGCGCGAAGACTGCTAACGGGTGTCTTTCAGCGTGCACTGGGTCTGTAAGAGATTCGAGCACCATCTTTTAAGGTAGTTATCGTATTGTTGCTTTATATACCTTTGCTCGGGCAAAGATTTATATAGCTTTCGAGGGAAATATCGTCTATGGAATATGAAGCGTTGTTGAAAAGGGCGCGTGAGCGTCTTCCGCAGAGTGTTTTTGAGAAAGAGCGTTTTGAGATTCCAAAGGCAAGAGGTCATTTGGAAGGTAATAAGACTCTTATCACAAATTTCACGCAAATAGCAGGAGTGCTAAGAAGGCCAATGGAACATCTTCTGAAATATGTTCTTAAGGAGCTTGCAACGCCAGGTGATGTGAACCGTTCTGGTTTGCTCTTTTTGGGTTCCAAAGTTCCTGCGTCGCGTATTAATGATAAGATTCGTCAGTACGCTCTTGAGTTTGTTTTGTGCCCTGATTGTGGCAAGCCCGATACTGAAATAAAGCAGGAAGGGGATTTTAGTTTCTTGAAATGCAGTGCGTGTGGCGCGAAGCATCCGGTGAAGAGCAAGATATGAGTCTGATAGTCAAAGTCCATAAAAAGGATGCACGAACTATAATCTCGGTGTGTGATAAAGAACTAGTAGGCAAGATATTTTCTGAGGAACACCGTCAGCTTGACTTGTCAGGTGAATTCTATAACGGCGAAGAGATGTCAAAAGTCGAGCTTGGAGACTTGATGCGCAATTCCAATGGTGTGAACCTTGTTGGAAAAGAAGCGTGCAATCTTGCGGTCGCAGAAGGTGTTATCGAAAAGGATGACATAAACGCCGTTCAAGGAGTTCCTCACGCGCAGGTTATTTTTATTGAATGAGCGCGATCAAAGGAAATAATAGAGCGCGTACAGAAAAACAAGTACGAGAACGATAAAACCTGCAAACCAGATTAGTGTCTTTTTCCATGATGCGCGCGCATCGATTGCTCCTGCGGCTGCTTCCATCGCGATTTCCGCTGCAGTTTCTATGACTTGTTGAACCATATCGCTATTTTCGATATGACCACATATAAATCTTCACAAATTGACTGAATTCTCACCCAAACCACGCTCCAAGTCCTGTTTGTTTCTCGGGATCTTTTCCGAAGACCGCTTCGACTCGAACTTTCAATAATTCGATTGTTTGTTTGAGGTATGGCGATACGTTGTACTTGTTCGCAAGGGATATGGTTGGTTCAAGGTATTTTATGACCGAACCCTCGCTTATCGTGAATAAGATTTTACCGTTGCATTTGTTGCATTTGCCTGCGAGCGGGGGCCGTCTGAATTTTTCGTTGCAAACCACACATCTGAATTCTTGCGTGCTGAACTTCCTTAGATTTCCCTTCGTATCTTTAAGAAAATGTTTCTCTATGACAAGGCGGGCGACTTCAGTCGGATTCACGCTTCGAAGCTTTTCAGCGATGTCCATTTGCCCTGCAAGTTTTTCTTGCATGCTTGGTAGTGTTTTGTACGCGCTGCATTTGACTGTATAGTTGATGTTTGTCAAATCGTGCGTGAATCCCATTCCTTCGTATTGTTCGGGTTTGCCTAGATGTTTTTTTATCTGCAATATTTTCACATCCCATGGTGGTTTGTACTGCAAAGCTGCTTCGTACAATTCAAGAGGATATTTCCAGGGTATGTCTACATCGAATGCCATGTCGTCTACTTCGCTTGGTGTGAGGATGCTGGTCAAAACCAATGGAGTGTCCATTGTCGAACCTCGGTTTTCTGGCAGGTATCTTTTGCTAAAATTCAAGAATGCGTCCATCATGAGTATTACGCATGCTTCGTCTCCATCGCAGTCTCGTCGTGTTGATGCGTGAAGCAGTGGATGGGCAAATAGGCCTTGTGTGTGGGTGAATCCTATTATGCGTCCAACTATTCCTGCGCTGGTGTGTGGAGCAAGGACTATTGTGAGGTGTCCTATCAGGTCGTTTGCGTTCTTGATATTATAATATCGCGGGAGCCCATAGAGGTGTTCTAGACAATCGTCTATGAAATGGCAGATGCTGGTGAGGACTTTGTCCGCGCCTGATTCGGGGCTCGTGTCGCAGTTGGGCAGTATGATGTCTTGCGGTTTGATTTCGAGTATTTGCTCGTCATTTTCAAGTTCGCGACCGTGGATGTCTAGAATGTAGCCAAGCTCGCGCAATTTAGTGACTGACGCGCCTACTTCGCTTGGTTTGAAATGGGTTAGCGGCAATTGGGTCATGTCATAGCGGGTCGTGCCGTCTTTGTAGACGTGTATGTCATATCTCGCGCGAAGTATTCCTTTGCCTAGATGTTCGGGCATGTGTTCTGCGTTGCTTGTTCCTCGCACTCCTTTGATGAGTTCGGGATATTGGCGAAGCCCTAAATTTTTGAGAATGGTGTCAAAATAATGTTTGATTGGTATTGCTCGCTCATCGGACGATTCATTCTCGCCGTGTTGCGCGCAATTTTTCTCTTTTTGCATTCCGCACATTTTGCACTTCCAGCGCTGCTCGGTTGGATTCCTGCAAACTTCGCAAGATGGACATATTGTCTGGACGTTGCACGTTGAGCAATGGAAAAACGGGAATTTTGCTGTTACTTTTCCTGCTTGGAATGCGCTTTGGAAACTTCGCAGTCGTCCGCCTTCATCGCCGACTGGAAATAGCGCGTGTGGCGAACCTGTGAGTTCTCTTTGTTTTGCCTTCTCCGGCCTTCCCATTCGTGTTCCGATGAATGTTCCTGCTTTGTCGCGAAGAATTACTGGTGAGATTGCATTAAGAATGTCGAGTATGCTTTTTTCGAGAGTTATTTTTGATTTGAGCGTGCTTGGTTTTTCGTCCAGAAGTTTGAATATTGTTGACAAGATTAACGCGTGTTCTTTATCGAATACTACGAATTCGTTGTTGATGAATGCGTGGGGGGCTCCGATTAGTTCTACTGTTCTTTTTGCGTTGTGTTTTGGAAGGACTAGTTTGTTGATTCCAGTTTCATCCGTGTGGACTTTGGCTTGATCGAACCAGTCTAAAAGTTCTGCGAGTTGTTCGATTGTTATAAGGCTCCAATAATAGGTATACGCGGGATGCAGCGGCGTGCCTGTTGCTTTTGCTATAGTGATAGCTTCGAGCGCGGTTGGTATAGTTCGAAGTGGTTCTTTTGATAGCAAATTAAAACGTTCAGCGCGAATTCCCGCGTTGATTATCGCATCAGTATTTCCATTGAGTGCCTTTTCAACTTCTTGTATCCACCATTCAGGGCAGTATCCTGCGGGAATTAATGGGTGCGCGCGGTTGAAGAAATCGCCATAACAAATGAGCGTATCTCCAAGGAAGAGTATTTCCTTGACTTTTGTGTGGAACTTTCGGGCATCTTCTAATGTTGATATCTGAATGACGCTTCCATCTAGCAAGCGCACAATCGGTCCTTCTACAAGATCGCAGCTCGTCATGCTTGCGGCTTTTCCCGGGCGTTCTGTTTTGAGCTGTGTTCCTGTTGCGATGTACTGGTTTAGTATGTACATCGTGGCAGGGTGTATGCTTTGCGCGGAGAATCCTGAAATGCGGCTTCTTCCGTAGCGTAATCTGAATCCTCCTGCTTTGAGTGGATAGCCTAGAACTGGTCGTCCTGCGACAAGATCTGCTATATATGTGTAGTCCGGGCTGATTTTTGCTGTGCTTTTGCTTTCTGTGCTTGATTTTCCTGCTTTTGCCTTTTTTTGGATGGCAAGAAATTCTTCCATCCATGTCCAAGTGTCAAGTCCGAAGTCTTTGCCCCATGCGCTTAGTTGTTTCCATATTTTTGGAGCTTTGAGTGGGATGCAGCTTGATAATACAAGGCAATATCCTGAACGGATGTTGTTTGTTGGAATTCTTGGGATGTCTTTGTAGTTTGATACTTCTATTGTTTCGCTCGCGTCTCCCGAGACTTCGACTGGCAGGTTTTTCATCATGAAGTCTAGTTCTCCTTCGGAAGGGACGTATTGTAGGTTGGTGACTCGCTCGTGATAATCTATGAGTTCTGTTGTTGCTCGTTTTATCTCGTTTGGCTGGCAGTCATAAACATCGTATCCCATGCTTTTGCGCACGTAGTCTGTGATTATGACGCTGACCGCAGCGGCAGTTCCTCCTGCGTTTCGAATTGGTCCTGCGAAGTTTACGCAGACGTATTCTCCTCTATTGTCCATTCTTTTTTTGAGTTCGATGTTGACTATGCCGTCAAGCGGCGAACTGACGACTCCTACTGTGACGTATGCGAATCCTGTGCGAATGCCTACTTCCATGGCTTCTTTTTTGTCTTTGAATGTGCAGAATTTTTGGCTTGCGACTTCTTCTGCGATTTTAAGCGCGACTCTCCAATCTAGTGAGCCGTATTGTTTTTCAAGCTCGATGATGCGTTCTGTGACTCCCGAGTTTGCTATTTGCGGCGCGATGACTGATATTAATCCGACGACTCGCTCTGCCATGTTGGCAGCAAGGCTGATTTCGCATTTTGGTTCTGGATCGACTCTTTTTTCGCGGGCTTTGTTTGCAATTGCGTAGAGCGTGTTTACGTGCTCAAGTAGTTTGTCGAAATATTGCTGCATTGCGGGGCTTGCGGCGACCATTTTAGAACCTCATGAATGCGACGTTTCTTGTTTTTAGGTTGATGCATGGAACGACTCCTGGTTCTGGGTCGTGCCCTACTTTTTCTTGGAAGTCTGTTTTTGCTTGAAAGCAGCTTCCTGCGATGAGCGTGCAGCTTCTATGGTTGAGTGTTCCTGCCTTGTGGATGTGTCCTGCGAAAAAAAGGTCAGGCACACGTTCGATGACTAGCGGATCGTAGCGTGGGTCTGGGATATAGAGCGTACTACTGTGCTGCGGTGCAAGATGCCTTCTTTGCAAAAGGAATCTCATTACTAGCGCTGCTCTATCAGAAATGTGTGTTCCGCTGTGCTTGATGCTTGGAACGCATTCGCTGTAATCATCAAAACTGTATCCATGATACATCAATACGTCAAATCCGGGAAAGTTGTCGCTTGCGTGGATATTTACAAGACAGGGGTTGCATACTAGTATTGCGTTCGGAATGTCATACATTGGTGAAGCGTATTCTTTTAAGAACTTTGGCTGAGGTTCTGAAATGCGCCCTACGTCATGGTTTCCAGGGCAGATTATCATCGTTATATGTTTAGGAACTTGTGATAATAGTCTCGCGCATTCTTTGTATTGTTCTCTGATGTCAGGTATGGAGAGTTCTTTTTCTTGGCTGGGGTATATTCCAACTCCATCGACTATGTCGCCGCATATGAACATGTATTTTAGTTTGGACGCGACCGCTCTTTGTTCGGGCGTTCCGAATTCTCCTTGGGTCCATTGTATGAAGTTGTTGAACTTTTCGTGCTCAAATCCTCCTGAACCAACGTGCACGCAGGAAAGTACACATGCGTATACTTCATCAGGTGATGATTTCATCTGTTGTATTGGTATGTCGGGAATTACTATGCTGTCTGCGAAAATTATGTTGTCTCCTACAGAGCCGCTGACCCCTATTACTTCATCGAAGACAAGGTCTTTTGCCGTGTTCATTAAATCTTGCGCGCTTTTGCGAACGAGCACTTTGATTGTGCCTGTAGTGTCTTCTAGGGTGAGCATTATGTGTTCGTTTTTTGTTGTTCCTTTGTCTTGGATTATTCCTATTATGCTTATTTTTTCAGAGTCTTTTTTTGATCGGAGGCGGCTGATGCTGGTTAGGTTTTGCAAATCTTGTCTGCTTGTTAGAAGTTTTTGTATCTGTCTGTATCTTGCGTTGAAATAGTCTACAAAATCTTGGACTGTTCTTTTTTTTGGTTTGTCATCGTATTCCCATATTATTCTGACTCCGGTTGTTTCTTGTTTTTTTTCTATTAGTTCTTTGGGATTTTTGCCTTGTGTTATTGCTTGATGCCATTCATCTACTATGTGTGGCTGGTTTAGCCGTTCAAGCAGTTCTCTGTTTACTAGGATGTTGTGTTTGAGGAACGCGCTTACTATTTCTTTCTTTTTTATGAGGAGTTGTTCCAAAGTCCTAGTTCCTCCAACAAGATGTTTTTTATTTTTTGAAGTATCGCGTCATTGACGCCGACCGTTATCTCTCGTGTTCTGCCGTATCGTCCTTTGCTTATGACTTTCGCGTTGATTATGCCAAGCATGTCAAGTTCAGCTATGACATCACTTATTCTGCGCTGTGTGAGCGGTCGAAGTCCTGTTTCAGTGCAGTATTTCTCGTAAAGACTGTAAATTTCACCTGTTATGACTCCTTTAGTGCCTTGACAGCTGTTTAATATTGCAAGAAGTGTTGCTTGGTATTGCTTTGGTTGGTTTGCGACTAAGTCTACTACCCTGTCTCGTTCAATTTTATCTTCTGCTTTGTCAAGGTGTGCTATAGCTACTTTAGCTTCTCCTTCTCTTTCGGCGAGTTCGCCTGCGACTCTTAGCAGTTCTAGCGCTCGTCTGGCATCGCCGTGCTCGCGTGCTGCAAATCCTGCGCATTTTTCGATTAGTCCTTCTTCAAGTGTTCCTGGACGGAATGCTAGCTGGGCGCGCTGTGATAATATGTTTTGTATGTGTATGGCGTTATACGGAGGAAAAACTATCTCTTCTTCTGAAAGGCTGCTTTTTACTCTTGGGTCGAGTGTGTCTGTGAACACCAAATCGTTTGATATTCCTATTATTGTTATCTGCGCGTTTTTGAGTTCTGAGTTTATTCTTGTTAAATTGTAAAGTAATTCATCGCCTGCTTTTCCTATAAGTTGGTCCACTTCATCTAGTATTAGTATCAAATTATGTTTTTCTTTCTCTATTATTGTGAAGAATATTTGGTATACTTCATCTGTTGGTAATCCTGTTGGGGGAATGTCTCTGCCGTATTCGCGAAGTAGCTGCGCGATGAGCCGGTATTCGGTATCTGCGAGTTTTTTGAGTTTGCAGTTAAGATATATGACTTTAAGTGGTCTGTCTTTTTGTTTTGCTATTGATGATAATTGATTTGTTGTGTATCTTGCCGTTAAGGTTTTGCCTGTTCCTGTTTTTCCGTAGATGAAAACGTTGCTTGGTTTTTCTCCGCGTAGTACCGGCGCTAAAATATTAGCGAGCAGTTGAATTTGTTCATCTCTATGTGCGATGTTTTCGGGAGTGTAGTTTGACTGCAATATTAGTTTATCTTTGAATAATGGTTGTTTTTGTAGATAATTTTCGAAGAAATCTACCAACCCCTTTTCTTTCATGTGGAAATCAGTAGTGTGTTTGTATTTAAAGTTTTTGTCATGCCTCACCCCATCATTTCCACTGGAACATCTGTGTTTGTGTTGTGTGTTTGATTGTTTTTGATGATAATATAATGATGTGATCTTATCTTTTGTGTTATGTCAAATCAATCATCAAATAAATGAAGTTATTATTGTTTACCTTTGTTTTTGTAGGAAAAATATTTTTTGTTTTACTTTTTTCTTTTTTTATTTATCAGATTTTTAGAGATAATAATATAATAATATATTAAGTTTCTATATAGATAATAATAGAAAAACATAAAAAACCAAAAACAATTATTTTTAATATTTAAAATAAATAAAAACTACAATAACTAATAACAACTATTATTATCTATATTTATAATAATTAACAACTAAAAAACATCAAACACTACAGTTCATACAATCGTACTTCCACACGAAATCAAGGGGTCACACCTTTAATGTAAATACTCTTGTTAAAAGGAAACCTTTATATATGACTTATTCTCACTGAGGAGTAACAACTATCACAATATTTGGAGGGAATGCTAATGATTGTTCCAAAGGACTTTTTAAACAAACTAAAAGATTTCGGATTGAACAGTTATGAAGCGAATCTTTGGACCGCTCTTCTCTCTCGTGGTGTTGCGACTGCAGGTGAACTTTCTGATATTGCGAATGTTCCAAGAAGCAGAAGTTATGATGTTCTTGAAAGCCTTGAACGAAAGGGCTTTGTTGTAATGAAGCTTGGAAAGCCGATAAAATACATTGCTGTTCCTCCGTCTGAAGTTATTGAGCGCGTGAAAAAGTCCATAAAAGAAGATGCCGACAGGCAGTCAAATGTTATTGAGGGTCTTCGGAAAAGTGATCTTTTAGGAGAGCTTAGCGCGCTTTATACTCAAGGTATAAAAATGATTGATCCAGTCGAAATGACCGGTGTTGTGAAAGGCCGTGGAAATTTGAGCAGCCATTTGGTTGCCGGTATTAAGAACGCGCAAAAATCCGTTCTTATCATGACTACTGAAGCAGGTCTTTCAAGAAAAGTTGAAGATTTAAGGTTGGCTTTTGCGAAAGCAAAAGAGCGCGGTGTTTCCGTTAAGATAATTGCTCCTTCAAAGAACAACAGTTCAGCGACCAAGACTCTTGCGGGTGTGGCTCAACTAAAACACGCTGACAGCGTTCCTGCAAGGTTCTGTTCAATCGATGGCAGGCAGATTACCTTTATGGTTCTTGACGATGTTCAGGCGCATCCTAATTACGATTTTGGTGTATGGGTAAGTTCTGAATCTTTCACTAAGGGTTTTGATAACATCTTCAAATCCTTCTGGGACAAGAACTGATTTTGTATGTCTGACGATTTACAGGAGCGTGTCAGAAGCGCGTTTGAAGAGCGGTATTGTAAAAAAGATATGATTCAAACCGAGCGCTCAAAAATAATTGGCTTTTTCAGTTTTTCTTTACAACTCTTCTATCAAGATGCTAAGGCGGCATATGATCCGGAACGTTTTTTAGATGAAATTATTGAAGGAGTGTTGGCTGATAAGTCTGAGCGTGGTCGGGCGCGGTCATACGCGGCTGAGTTTTTTCATGATAACCGGCTCAAAGGTTCAAAGCGGGCAATACTGTTAAATCTAGCGTATTCAGGAGTGGTTATTTCATGGAGCGGGTATTGGGTGAGTAAAAACTGGGGTGCGCGTGCCTTCGAACGGATATACGAGGGAAATATTGATATTGATGCTAAATTAGCTTTGCTAATGCTCAATTTTGGTATTGGATGTATTTTGTTAGGTACTCAGTCAATGAAGTTGTGTTCGCATATTGCAACGCACCGTCTCAAATCATATTTGGGTGATACTAATGGATGATTTGCAGGAACGCGTCAAAACATCTTTTGAAAAAAGGTATTATGGAGATGGTTCGTCATTGAATAGGGTTTTGGCATTTCCCTTAAGAGGGTTATATCAAAATATGAGCGCGGCGTATAATCCCGAACAATTTCTGGATGGTATTATTGAGGGGGTTATAGTTGATGAGAGTGAGCGTACTAAGGCGCGATCATATGCTGCGGGTTTTTTCTGCGAAGGAACGGGTAAGAGAGGAAAGTGGCCGGTTATAGCAACTGCCGCATATGCTGGTGTGATAATATCGCTTGGTTGTTTGTTGGTTGTCACGGGCAAGAGTACTAGCTATTTTGGGAAAATATATGAGGGAGATTTGAACAAAAACTGGATTCTTCCAATGGCGTGTTTTAGTATTTGGGGTGCATTGCTTTTTTTCCAAACAGAACGATTTTGCTTATATGCTGCTGCGCGTAGGGTTAAGCAGTATGTTGCAGAGTAGTCCTCTCCAAAACCTTTTTATACCCTCTTCTATTATATTGTTTTGAAAAGAGGTGTTGTATGGCAGAAGAGATGCTTATTCGGATTGTTCTTTCGGTGATAGTTGCGGTATTGTTTGGTATTGTTTACTGTATGAGGGTGCTTGTGCTTATGGAGCGTCGTGTTGAGCGCATTGAGGGTCACGTTGAGCGAATGGTTGGCCATTTGGTCAAAGATGAGCAGAAGCTCTTGCATAAGCTCAAGAAGCGATGAGGTTGTTTTCTTCCGCGTTCGCGGTTTACCCTGAGCAGCCGGCAGTTTATGATTCAAAAGCAGGCTATGCGATATCATTTCATCTTCAAAAACTAATTCCGAAAGGGGGAATTGTCGAGGTCGTGAATCCTAAATCTGTTTTGTGTTCTCTTTTACCTGGCATTCTAAGATCGCGCAAAGCGCGCGTGATTCTCAAGCAATCGTCAAGCGAAGCTAGAACAGCATTTGCAGATGTATTGGTGGAAGATACTGGTTTTTCCGACCTTGTGCTAGCAGAGCCTGACGCGTTCGTTCCTGGCGGTGCTTTGGTGAACCCAAGCGAATCATCTTTGCTGGAGAATAGGCACGTGGTGGGTGTTGGCAGCATTCTTCAGATTACAGGTAAAAATCCTGCATCGCATGATTTTATCGAGTTTCAAAAAAGAGTGACTGAGAACGGTATAGATCTAATGTCTCTTCTTTGACTTTACTGCTTTTTTCTTGGGTTTCGCCTTTGGTTTTGCTTTTATTTTAGCGGCAGGCGCAGTTTTTGGCTCTTCAAGAAGCATCTTGAGTTCTTTCTCGATATTTACCAGTTCAAATTCAAGGTCTTTGATTTTTTGCGTGTTGTCTTCTATGCCTAAAAGGATTCCGCATTCGGGGCATTTGAATTGGTAGTCGTGCGCTTGTTCAAAATCAAGCCTCATGCATTTGTTTGGGCAGATGTAGAATTGGACTGTTCGCTCGCGTTCCAATCTTTCCCCTAGTTTTTCGAATTTTTGTTTTTTGATGTCTTTGACAAGGTCTCTTACTCGTCTAAGATTGAAAGTCCAGTAGTAGATGTACCATCCTTTCTTTTTGTCTTTTTTGCGTGTGAAACTAACCAGATTATTATCATACAGCCTATAGAGCATGTTTCTCGTGACGTTGATTTCTTTTTTTATGACAGTCGCGAGCTTGAATTCAGAAACGTTTGTTTTGTTGCGCAAAGCCTTCACAAGGGGTAGGATGTCTTGGCCTGCGACTTCTATTACCACATCATCGATGAGTTTTGGTGTGATTTTCATCCCATTGATTTTGCCGTATATCGGTTTATAAATGTTTCGTGCCTGTCAGCTCTTCGAACGTTATCCCTCTTAGCTCTGCGAGTTCTTGGTTTATCCCAACTGATGCGGTTTTAAGGTCCAAATCCGCAGGGTTGAGGAACCTCCATTGTTTGAAGTTGAAGCGTACCGCTATGATCGGCCTTGCTCCTGCGAGTCGTGCGTATTCAATTAGTTCATCAACCTCTCTCTTCTCAAGATACTGATTATTCTCTTTGGTGGCTTTGCATTCTATTGCAAAGACTAGTCCTTCTTTGCACGCGACTATATCTGGGGATGGGTAGTTCATGCTGCCCGATCCTGCTACTCTGCACGCGGTCCACTCTTTTGTCTTCCAGAAGAGGTGGATGAGTTCTCGCTCGGCATTCGCTCCTTTTGGATTTCCCATTTTTGCTAAACAAGGTTTTTTCTTTCTTCTTTTATCATTCTGGCTCTGTTTAAACCGTTAAGCGGGCAAATCTTTAAATACTATCGGCGGTTCCTGTCCAGTGGGGTGGTTTGTTATGGCAAGTTCAAAACGATTGATTCCGCTCGCAGCGATGGAGCAGTTGATGAAGCAGGCAGGAGCTGAGCGTGTCTCTGATGACGCTAAAACCGAGCTTAAGACTTTGCTTGAAGAATACGGTAAGAGACTCGCGCAGTCCGCTTACCAGTTCGCGCTTCACGCAGGCAGGAAAACTCTGAAAGCGGAAGATATCAAGCTCGCGGCGCGTAAGTAAGATAAGAATTTTTTTATCAGTTTCTTTCTTATAGTGGCAGTTTTCCCTTCACTTGATGAGTGAAGTTGTTTGTGAGGACGGGATAGAATTAATCACTGATTTGTTCCGTGAAGATAGGGATCCATTTCTTCCGAGTTCGTGGTATTATCTTGACGATAAATTTGGGTTCGCAAGTTCGAGGGCAAGGCGTTATCAGATAGCGTGGCAGTCTTCGATTGGACTCGCTTTCTTGAGTTCATTTCAAACGTCAAGAGCGATATCCGCAAAGGACCAATTGCTTGCGGTGGTAAGAGAATATAACCGGTCGCTTTATGAGTCTTTAGTGCAAAACCTTTATAAAGGGTGTTTTGGAGATTTGTCGATATGACTCTTCAGATTAGGCAGGAACTAAGTGTTGTCAACGAAGGCAGGCTTGAGTGCCGGCTCGTGCACGACCCTATGGGTAAGCAGTATGATATTTTTGATTACTGGGAGCACCAGCCAAAGCATGAAGTGACTTTGACCACGAACGAGGGTCCAAGGCAGGTTAAGTTTGTCTACTCTCCTCCTTCTTGGTTGAACTACGTGTGTAGCAAAGAGAAGTTCGGAGCGTATGTGGGTGATATGATGTTTATTAGTTCTGATCAGAAGCTGGTAAAGCCTGATTGGGTGCCGTTCATAATAGTCAAGCTTTACGGTGAGCGTTTTATCGAGAAGGGTCTTGATGAGACTGGCAAGGTGAAGCATTACGAATCTCTTTTCCGTACTATTCGCGCTGCAGCTTCAAAGATGGATGAACGCGGGTTGCACGATTTTCTATCCGTGTTGGTAAGACATGATAGAGACAACTATTTTGAGCTTGATAATGAGGTTAGGGAGTTTCTCGAGCGCCATGGTATGGATCCTAAGTTGGCAAGGCGCGCGTATCTTGAGAGGCATCATGGCAACAAATGGGTTGGGCGTGGTAGAACTGATGAGCAGCTAATGGATTTGGGATTCTCTTTGGTTGAGGGCTATCGTAATCATGCAGAGGCGGTAGTCGATGCGTTCGGCGAACTGGACGCGAAGGATTTGTATCTTGCGGCGCAGTTTATTCATATTC
This sequence comes from Candidatus Woesearchaeota archaeon, assembly GCA_018302815.1. GTDB lineage: Archaea > Nanobdellota > Nanobdellia > Woesearchaeales > ARS49 > JAGVZE01. The sequence goes on along the minus strand of JAGVZE010000008.1, from coordinate 18,874 downwards.
TTAATTCAGTTGAGCCGAACGTGCCTGTGATAGTTGAGCCTCCGTACACTTCTTTTGCTTTCAATTTGACAAAGGATGGAAATGGCAAAGTGGACCTTGTTCAGTTCAAGGGCGCGGCTGCGCCCAATGAGGATGTTTTGGTCAGGGTTAAGAATCGCCAGCCGACTTGGACGGCGTTAGGAAAGCGTTTTTCGTACCGGATTCATATAGTTGAGGAATCGGTGGGAAAGCTTATTTCAACGGCAAAACAGAGTCTTGATGGCATTCTTGTTGAGGCTCAAAGAGTGCATGATGCGTATGCTGTTCAGATAGCAGATGTTCGCGCGCTTGTGGCAGAGCGCAAAAAACTGCCTAGAGCGCAGGAGATGTTCAAGCGTATTTCAGGAGACTATGCTCCGAGGGTTAAGATGATGGATGAAGTTACGCAGGCGGCGGCGCAGAACCTTAAGAATCTTGAAGAGCTTGCAGAGATTTTGCGCGATGCCATCTAAAGCGTTATTCTCATGAAATCATACGCTGATACTACATTATCGAACGCTGTTCGTGCGTCTTCTTCGAGTTCAAGTGTGTTTTTATAGCGCGCGCTAAAGTGTGTTAAAACAAGTTTTTTGACTCCTGCTTGTGACGCTACTTGCGCTCCTTCTAGCGCGGTCAAATGTCCGTGTTCTTCTGCTTTGTCTTTGAGTTTGCTCGTGTACGTGCTATCGATTACCAATAGGTCCGCGTTGGCCGCGAGTGTCGCGCAGTTTTGATTCATCAGGGTATCCGTGATGAATGTGAGCTTTCTTCCTTTGATTAATGTTGTCGCTTCTTCAGGCGTGACTTTTTTGCCTTTGAACTCTACGCTTTCTCCTCGTTGGAGTTTGCCGAGCAGCGGTCCCTCAGGCATGCCTAATTTCTTGACGTAATCGACTTTTATTCGTCGTCTATCTTTCTCTATGAAGTTGTATCCAACGCAAGGCACTGGGTGTTTCATCGGCATGCTTTCAAGCGCGTAGTCTTCATTCTCAAAGAACATTCCTTCGTGCACTTCGTGTATTTTGATGTTGAATTTCGATTCGAATTCTATTCCTCCGAATAGTGATTGGAATGCTTTTTTGCTTCCTCGTGGGCCAAAGATGTCAACGCCTTGATTCAAGTCAAGGCTAGCGATAGTCAAGAGCAGTCCCGGAAGGCCCAATATGTGGTCTCCGTGCCAGTGGCTGATGAGGATTTTGTGCACTTTTGCGAGCGATATTCCGCATATTCTCATTTGTCTTTGTGTGCCTTCTGCGCAGTCGAACAGTATGCCTTCTCCTTTGAACTCTAGGTACATAGCGCTTGGGTTGCGCTCTTTGGTCGGCATCATGCAGGATGTGCCTAAAAAGGTCAGTTGCATGGCGATATTGCTCGTCTGAGTGTTTATAAATATTCCCTCGGTGAACGAACGAAAGCTTTAAAAGTGATGACTTTACAGTGATAACAATGGATGATGTGGTTCGCGCTAATGGAATTTGGGTTCTAAGCCAAGCATTAAAGCAGTACGATGCTGGACGCAAGAGCTACTATGCGATGGGGGCCGTAGCAGACACGCTCCTTAAAGACGTCAGTTCAGATGTGATTATGCAAGTCTTAGTAGGTGAATTGTTGGTTCCTATTTCTCGCGTGAGTATGGTTTATTCTGCACATAAGTTCTATCTTAGTCAGGTTGTAGGGGAAGCGGGGCGTATTGATGTTCAAGCATCACCTGTTCCTGCTAGTCCTTTTTTGCCAATTCAAAAAAAGAGCAATATGGCATCAAAACCGATTGCAAGGTTTGATTTAGTGCAGACGACCGATCTTGAGGATCTTGTCCTTGCGGTTGGAAAAAGATTGCCCGATTGGAAAGATTATGTTTTGCATGATGAGTTATTCGCTATTTTTGGTAATGATAAAAACTCGTTTAAGTCCAAAATAGGCAATCTTGGTGAGTTGATTGTTCAAAGAGCGGTGGAAGTGGAGTGTGATTCTGATCCGGATAGGTACGAATATCAGCCTATTCCTGACGGGGCAAGTGCGGGCAGGTTGCGATTTGTTCATAAAAACGGTGCGGTGTGTATTAGGGATGTGTATCAGACAGTTACTGATTATGATTGTATTGCGCTCGTGCGCGATCTTCCGGTGCTTTTTGAAGTGAAGATGGGTAATTTGAACGGGCTGAATAGCCAAATGCAAAGGCAGATTAATCCGTTGATGCGTTATTTTCAGACGTCCAGGATAGGTTACGTTTTAGTGAGAAAACAAGGGGATGCTCAGAATTATGCTTGGTTTGAGGAATCAGGAGGCATTGTCCTTCGGTGGTACTGTGGGATGCAGCGTTTCCGTGATGAAGTTCAAGACCGCGTTTTTGGAAAGAAGTAAGCACAACTGAACTTCTCGAAACCTTTTTAAAAGCCCATCCCTACAGATAGAATATGCAAATCATTCAGTGTCTTCTTTCGCGTGATGTCGTGACGACTGAGAATAGTTCTGTTGCGAGCGAATTGCACGAGAAGAATAGGTATGGTTCTTTGCTTGCTGACGGCAGGATTCGTCTTTCTTTGCTCGAGGCGGTTTATTTGCTTGAGAAGAGTCGCATTAGTGTCATGGACAATCGCAATCATGAGGTTTCCTTGGCTGACCTTGAGCGCAAGGCGTCTGCTAAGGAGCACGATTTTTGGACCAGGTATGCTGTTTTCAAGGATTTCAGAAGCCGTGGTTACGTCATTAAGACTGCTCTTAAGTTCGGCGGTGATTTCAGGGTTTACGATCGTGGTGTTCTTCCGGGTCAGGACCACGCTAAGTGGGTTGTTTTTCCTGTTCGAGAGTCTGAAAAGCTTACTTGGCAGGATTTTGCTGCTAAGAACAGGGTTGCTCACAGCACAAAGAAGCGTCTTCTTATCGCTGTCGTTGATGACGAGGGTGACGTGAGCTATTGGGAGTCTAGGTGGCTTAGGCCTTAGCGCCACTAACCACTAGACATTAACTACAAACCCTTTTATAGCTCCCATTTTCTTCAAGTTGTATGGACTATCGTGATAAAATTCTGGCGCTGGCAAAGCTTGGCCCTCTTCTTCCAAGTGGTGTTGCAAAGTCGTTGGAAACTAATAGCATTATGGCTGGCGCGATGCTTTCAGAGATGATTGATAAGGGCATGCTAAGGACGTCCGCGTTAAGAGTGGGTGGTTCTCCATTGTATCTCATTCCAGGCAATGAAGCGCAATTGCTCAATTTCACAGGCAGTTTGAACGAGAAAGACAGAAGAACTGTCACGCTTCTAGAGCAGGAAAAAGTCATTCGTGCTTTAGAAGCAGACCCGCTCACCCGTGTTTCTCTTTCAAACATTAAGGATTTCGCAACTCCGTTAACAGTTGAATACGAGGGCAGGCAGGAAGTTTTTTGGAAGTGGTTCGCTCTCTCGGATAAGGACGCTTCAGTTCTGATTGGCTCGAAGCTCAATCCCAACAAAGAAGAAACGGTTGAAGTCCCAAAAGAGGAAGTGAAGGAAGAAAAGAAGGAATTTTTGCCTCGTAGCGAGGAGTTAAAAAGCGAAGTTGTTGCTGAAAAGAAAATCGAAGCAAAGCAGGAGACTTTGGTTAACGAGAGCAGTTTGCCGTCTTCCGTTCCGCCGTCCGTTCGTTCTCCGTTCAAAAAAGAGGCAAAGCCTGATGGCGACTTTTGGGAGAAAGTGAACCGTTTCCTCGCAGAAAATAAAATCACGCTGCTCCAGCATTCAGTGGTGAAAAAGAAAACAGAGTTTGATTTGCTTGTCGAGCTTCCTTCCCCAGTCGGTTCGTTGCAATACTATTGTAAGGCAAGGAGCAAGAAGAAGGTGGCTGATGGTGACATCAGCAGTGCGTATGTTCAGGGGCAATTGAGGAAATTGCCCGTTATCTTTTTAACTGATGGTGAGCTTTCTAAGCAGGCTAAGGACGTTATCTCCCAGTTGAAGGGGATTACTGTCAAGCAGATGTAGTATGGGAGTAAACTTTCGTGAACTGGTCGTAAAAACGCCGATAGCTATTGATGACCTTAAGGGCAGGGTGCTCGCGGTTGATGGTTACAATACTCTTTATCAGTTTCTGACAACCATTAGATCAAGAGATGGAGGTCTTTTGACCGATAGCAAGGGCAGGGTGACAAGTCATCTTATCGGTCTTTTCAGCAGGACTACGACTTTGATGCAAAAAGGTATCAAGCTTATTTTCGTTTTCGATGGCAAAGTGCCTGATCTTAAACATAAGGAGCTTCAGCGAAGAGCGCAAGTCAAGCAGGAAGCGCAAAAGAAATACGAAGCCGCATTGAGTTCAGGGGACCAAGATGAGATGCGTAAGTTCGCGGCAAGAACGGCAAGGCTCACAAAGGAGATGGTCGCTCAGGCGCAGGATTTGTTGTCCGCATTGGGTGTTCCGTGGGTGCAGGCGCCAAGTGAGGGCGAGGCGCAGGCTGCGCACATGGTGAAGCGTGGCGATGCGTGGGCGGTGGTTTCGCAGGATTTTGATAGTCTTTTGTTTGGTGCGCCAAGAGTCATTCAGAACTTGTCTATTGAGGGCAAGCGTAAAATTGCGGGGTCTTTGGCGTACAAGCAGGTTGAGCCGGTAATCATTGACTTACAGGAAACGTTAAGTCAGTTGGGTCTTTCTCATGAGAAGTTGATTTGGCTTGCGATTCTTGTCGGTACTGATTACGCGCCGGGTGGCGTTAAAGGCATCGGTCCAAAGAAGGGTCTTGCGTTGGTAAAACAGTGTGATTCGGCGGAGTCTCTTTTCAAGGACAGACTGTTTGAGGAAGGAGTTGATTGGAAAGAGGTTTTAACTGTTTTCAAGACGATGCCTGTGAGCGATGATTACAAAATCGTGTGGGGTAATGTGGACAGGAGTCGTGTTGCCGCGCTATTGGTTGACGAGCACGGCTTCGGAGCCGAGCGTGTGGAAAAAGTTCTTGATTCACTCGCTCCAAAGAAAAATCAAAGTTCGCTAGGTGATTTTTGATGTCTGCGTATCGTGAGCTGTTGCGGGGCAAGTTGCCTGAAAAGGAGTTCGCGTTATTGCCGCGCAGTTTCGATGTTATTGGCGATATCGCAATCATAGAGCTGCCACGCGAGCTTGCAAAGCGTGTAAAAATAATAGGTGCGGCGATTATGGAGTCTTTGCATAATGTCAAGGTGGTGGCGGTAGAGCAAGGAAGCCATACTGGCAAGTACCGTCGCCAAAAGTTGAGAATCATAGCGGGCGAGAAGCGTCTTGAGACTGTCCACAAGGAGTCTGGGATGGTCCTAGGACTTGAAGTGCAAAAGTGCTATTTTAGCCCGAGGTTGGGGTCAGAGCGGTTGAGGATTGCGGGTTTGGTGAAGCAGGATGAAAAATTGTTGGTTGTGGGAAGCGGCGTAGGTCCATACCCTCTAATAATTGCAAAACACAGCAAAGCCTCGCAAGTCGTAGGCGTTGAGATTAACCCCGTGGCTCATAAATTCGCGGTTCAAAACGTCATCAAGAACAAGTTGCAGGGGCGTGTGATTTGCATCAAGGGTGACGTGAGCAAGCTGTCCGAGGGTGAATTTGACCGTATCGTTATGGCGATTCCGCATGAGGGCGTCTCTCTAGTCCCTAGCATCCTGCGCCTGCTCAAGAAAGGCGGTTTTTTGCACGTTCTTGACTTTACAGAAGAATCAGACATAGACGCTCCATCAAGAAAACTCGTCGAGTTGTGCAAGGAGAACAATCGCAAGTGTAAAATTCTCGCCACAATCAAGGCAGGCCAGCCGGGAGTGAGAAGGTATCGCGTTTGCATTGACGCGAAAGTGAGTTAGTTGGACTTGCGTGTTCGAACGACGACAATTTCTTCGAATAAAAATTAAGTGCTGTCCAAAGCATCACTCTGCTCCGAGTAAGAGAAAAATAACGCCGTCCTAGACGGTGAGGGTTTACTGAATGATTTATATATCTTAATAACAAAGCAATTCCATGTCGCAAGGTATAATTTTTGCAGTGGTTGCCGCAATAGCATTTGCAATCTGGACGGTATTCCACGAGAGAGCATCATCACACGTTAATCATTTGTTTGGCGCAATAATAGTCTCATTAACTGCCTTTCTTCTTGGTCTGGTTTTTCTTTTGCCGAGAATTAAATCGACAACGTTGTTCACTGATCCTAAAGGAATCCTGTTTGCGATTCTAGCAGGTGTTTGCGCATTGGCTATCGATTATTTTGCTTTGAAAGCATATGGTGCTGGATTGGCAATTTCCGTTGGGGGACCCATCATCATTGGAGGAAGCGTTGCTATTGCTGCCATAATTGGTTTTCTTCTTGGAGAATCAATCACACTCATGAAAATAGTTGGACTTCTCTTCGTAATTGTTGGTTCTGGAATTCTGGCACGATTCGCCACATAACTCCCTTCAAGAAGTTCTGGCATTGATTACCGTCTAATAAGCAGCTGCAAGAAGTTTTGGGAGGGGTTAGTATTTGAATTTGCGCTCGAGGGTGAGATTTTGCACGGTTTTTTATAAGAAAAATACGTTCAGGGGTAGCTATTCCTGCAGAACTATTCCTTCTTTCACAAGTGTCTCGCGGAACTCTTTGATGCGTAAAACATCTGAGTACTGCTGACTCCCTTTGTAGTACTTTTCGTCGCCGATCATCGTGAGAGGACACAGGGGTAGTTCCTTTAAACTCATTTTTGTCCACTTCTTTTTTTCTGCATTCTGATACCACGCATACGTACACTCCGCTGTCACTTCTTCTGTTGTAGCATACACTCCGCCAATTACCGTCGCCCATCTTCCTGATGCGCTTTGTACGTATTGTAAACCAAGGATAGATGGCCCGCCCTCTGTCTTCATAACACCTATGAGGTTTCCACCCACGTACAGAAGAATGCCACTTCCAAACTTGTCAGAATTTTTATCAATCATCGAGATGTGCCCCTCTTTCATCCTCTTGCAGGTTCCAATCCCACGGTCGGCATGCGTTCCTCTTAAAAGGGAAACCCGTTCCGTTTTCAAAACAGAATCCTGAACGAACCATTTGTCACTCTCCTCTCTAAATTCACTTGACAAGCTCATGTACGGAACAACAGTCAAAACAGGAAGGATCCATTTTTTTTCGCAAACGTGTTGAACTACTTCACGGACAAAGTTATGATCAAACGTACGAAAGACTTTATCAGCGTACAATGCCAACGAATATCCTGAATGTTGTTCGTCTTGCATCATGCTTCGCACCATCTCTTTTAGTTCACACAACGTAAGAACTTCCTGCCAGAATTCAAAATATCGCATCACCGGCTTCGCAGGAATGCTTGCAGATACCATGGTCCTATTCAGAAAAGCTCGCAAGTCCACACTAAACGGAGCTTCCTCGCAAAGCGCGGGAAACCCTTCTAACAAATATTCAAGACCTCCACACATTTTCGCTTCCAACTCTATTTGATTTCCAACGCTCGAAAAAATAGGCCTTAGCATGCTAAGCATATTCTCCAACCGTCTCACCGCATCAGATGACTGTTCGCCATCTTCAATTAGGCGCGTCACATACTTATCATACCGAGCATCCATACACATACAAACAACCAATTTACTTTAAATAATTTCACCACCTACTGATCGTTTACAAATTATCAGAATACATTTTAAACGATCCAAATGAACAATCACTTAGACCATCTCAAAACGATCGGGTTTTTCTACAGTTTCAGAAGCTCTTTTTACAGGTGACCTTTTCTCATCGTTAAAGAAGGTGATGTTTTTTAGCAAGTGAACTGCAGATAAATTTGTGGAAAGCAGTTTATCTTAACTGCTCCTTTTTGAGGGCTTGGAGTTAAAAATGCTCAAGTGCTCCTTTGATATCTTCCAGTGTTTATTTGAATGCGAATAAGAGAATCTTAATGCATGATCAAGATCATCCTTGTTAAGACCACGCCAATCTATTTGTTGATGATGAGTGATTGTAGTATTTCTCGAATCAGCGTTCATTAAATAGGTAATAATGTCGGCGTGTATTAGTCCATAAACTAGTCCGATTTTTGGTTTTTTTGTTGTTTTCAGACGGGGTATAATGCCTCGTTCTATTTTTTCTGCAGCGATTGCACTTCGAGCAGCGCGCTCGGGATATTGATATTTCTGCTCGACTTTAGAGATATAACTCACTGCCCACTGAGGCAACTGTCTTGTTGATACTCCATATAATATGCTGCACAAAAACTCAAGTGAAGTAGCTTCGTGAAACTGCCTGTCAGGATCAGTGCATCGCACATCAACAGAAAATAGGGGAGTATTATTATCACGAAGCGTGGCTATGTACTCTGCGTATTTGGAAAACCAGGTACTAGTCAAAAAATCGTAATTTTTGCTGCCTACAAATGCTCCTGCTAAAACTGGAGGAATCTCCTCAAAGGAAGCAATATTAGGGTTGCATTCTGTTACCAGCGCGTCTATGCCAGTAAATAGTTCCGGTCGTAATCGTGGCCAAAAATGAAACGCACTTTGGAAGACGTAATCCGCATTCTCCGTTGAAAAACTGTAATGTGCCATACTATGTGCGACGCGCTGGCATCACCTTAAAAAGCTTTCCAAACAGGTCGATTTCGTCTGACTTTGCTTACTTTCTAACAAGTATTTGCGAGAAGTTTTCGGGAGGGATTAGTATTTGAATTTGCGCTCGTATTCTTTATGGTCCATCCATTCAAGGAGAATGCTGAGCACTATAATGTGTTCTCTTTTTATGGTATAGATGAGCCTCCATGCGTTTGGAAGGTTGTATTTCCAAAGGTTATCAAGTTTTCCGAATCGGACTGAGTATTCTTTTGGAATTAGCCGTTTGGGTATTTGGAGTCCACAAAATGCGTTTTTCTGCAAGTCATTGAATGCGCGATCCAGCCACTCTTTCAATTGTTGTTCCTGAAAATTCTTGCTTAATAACTCGCCATATGCCGCTTTGAGGCGTTCATCTCCAAAAATGACGGTAGAACCTAGTTCCATACGAGATGTTGTTTCTCCAAGTATTTTCTTACTCCTTCCGGATCCCAGATCCACGCAATCTTGCCTTCCCTGTCAACTCCTATTTTACCTGACTCAAGTAGATAATCGAAGATTACACAGAACGTCTGATACATGACCTTCTTGGGTAAATGCTCCCAGAGCTGGCGCTTCTTGAACTCTCCGCTATTCTCCCGTATGAACGCTTCTGCCATCAAGACGGTATCCAGCTGTGGATAGTGGAGCACGTTCTTCATACGATGTTTATAGAGTAATTCAGGCATGTTGTTATATACACTTATACAACTATTTAAACCTTCCGAAAAGCGGCACGTCTAAGACTGAATAACAAGTCAGGATTTGTAGTATGGTTTAACGTCTGAGTTCTTTAAGAATCTTGTTAACTGTTTGTTTGACCGAAAAGGAGTCTGTATCAATAACTAGGTCGTCTGTGTCAGCATAACCGTGCCTGCGATGCATCTCTCGTACTACTTCTGGACGAATATGCCTTTTTTGTCTTTGAATATCTCTTAGTTGCGCTGTTTCTAATGTGCAGTGTAAATAAAAGGATTTTACGTTATATCCATACTTCTTGATCTCCTTACGCCAGCTTTTTTTGATTGAAGGTGCACGCGTTTCTTGTAATAACATATTTTTCTTCAGCTTCATTAATCCAGTCATAATCAAATTAACAGCATCCTGACTCAGTTCCTTTGCTAATTCACGATCGTCAAGCTTAGCTAACATAACATTCTTGATGTAGGCTCGGTCAACAAAGATGAAGTCTTTGAGATTCTCATCTAATTCACGCGTCACAGTAGATTTACCGGCAGCCATAGGGCCATGGACAATTGCAATAGTGGGCTTCACAAAAATACAAAACGGCATACTCTACAAAAGCTTTTCGCAGAAACTATCGGCTTTTCTCACAGTTTAATACGTCAGAATTGAAGAGGTTCTTGTGTGGTTTATACGAGTATTAAACTCACCATGCTTGGTTCAAGGGGGCATTCCAATATTTGGACGGTTATTAAAATCTGGAACCCAACTTTTTTGTTCTGGAAAACACGTTTTTTTCACCATTAATTTCTATATACAAACAATGTTTCGATGAGCAGTCAAACAAATATTGTTCTACGTTTCTTCAGAGAAAATTACTATTGATTTTCAGACCTTAAACACCGTAGCACAAGGCGACCTTTTTGAAAATTAATGGTGCTTTCCTGATTTCCAGAGTTTTTGATAATACTTATTTGTTCTAAGCAATTCTGTATGAGTCCCGTCTCCAACAAGCTCTCCATGGCTCATTACTAAAATTCGGTCAAATAAGTACATCGAGGAGACGCGATGTGTGATTGCTAAGACTGTAACTGCACGTGATAGTTTTTTCAAATGTTCGTAGACTTCTCTTTCCGTAACTACGTCAAGATGGCTTGTTGCTTCGTCAAGAACAAGCAGTTCAGGTTTGCTCACTAATGCCCGCGCCAAGCATATTCTTTGCTTCTCGCCGCCGGACAACTTGATCCCTTCGGGACCCACAAGCGTATCAATTCCTTGCGGCAGCTTTTTCACAAAAGTTTCTGAGGCTGCTTGGCGAAGAACTGCTATGGCTTGTTCACGCGTGAGTTTGCCTTGCGCAGCTATCTGAAGATTGTGATAAACGCTTGTATTGATCAGTTCGTTCTCCTGAGGGACAATCTTTATCCGTGATGTGACCTCTCGTGTTGTTGCTGCGGCTATTGGTGTTTCATTAAACAAGATTTGTCCTGCTTGCGGGAGATAGAGTTTCAACAGCAGCTTTGCAATTGTTGATTTGCCGCTTCCTGTGGCGCCCACAATCGCGACGCGCTCACCCCGCTTGATTTTAAAGGAAACATCATCAACTGCACGCTTGTGTTTGGTCTGATATGTGAAGGATACTGAATCAAAACGAATGTGTTTCCATTGTGACGGAATGCTTTTGGGCTTTACTGGATCTTTGATAGTCGGTTGAACATCTGAAATCAGGTGCAAACGGTAAAGTGCAGTCCTGACGGGAACAAGCTCTTGGAAGTCGCCCAGCGCAGAATCCACTTGCTCATTCAAGCGTGCAAAATACTGCCAAATTGCGATGGCAAGACCAACGGTCAACGCTCCTTGCATCGCCTCGTACGCCAGAAAACCGAGTACTCCTACTTCAGATAGGCGAAGCAGGTTTGCAAAAATGGCATTTTTCACCCGTTCAAACCGTCTTCGTGCCCGCTCCTCTTGCAGAACGACTGCGTACGATTTTCTCAAAACATTTATCAACCGGTCTTTTACATTGAGCAGTTTCACGATCTGGATGTGTCGAAGAAAGTCGTAGACTTTGCCGTAAACCTTCTCGCCTTCTGCGAAAACTCGACCTTCCAGCTTCAACATCATACGATTAGTATAGACATGAGAGAGAATGAATGCAGTGAGAAACACAGCTGCGACAATCCCAATTGTCATATTGAGTTTCACAATAATAACAAAGCTTGTGATGGATACAACAATCCGCTGTAAAGTTGTACTGTAAAGAATACGGAATAAGTCATGCAGTGAACGCGCCCCTGTTTCAGCGCGAGCAAGAATTGTTCCCAAAGATGTTGACTCATAAAACGCAAAATCAAGCGAGAAAAGATGATTGATCGTTTTGATTCGTGTTTGATTCACAAGCTGAGAGGCAAGAACCCGAGTCTTGTAAATCAGGTAATGCCTCAACGATAACGCGACGACATAGCTGCCCGCAATAACTCCCAAGAAAGTTGGCACGTGAGTATAGTCTCCAAGATGCAGCGCATCAATAATCAGACCTATGAAATACGGAGGAACGCTCAGTCCAAGCCCAACGACTGCAACAAAAACAAAATAGAGAATAATTCTCCCTCGAAAACCTTCAGCATATCCCCAAACGTCTCGTATGACCTGGGACAAGGGGTACTTCAGGTGGATATCAACCTCTTTTAAAATATCCTTCGCCATAGATATTAAAAACTCAAATTATCTATAAAAAACCTTGCAACCCTTGGACTTTGAAACGGTCTGACTTCCTCCGATTTCTCGTACGTTCCCAAAGTAATACTTTTTTTTAGGCGGTTACCCGAACATCTTCAAGTAATCTTGGCCTTCTGTTTCTACTTCCGCGACTACTTTTTCCATTGCGGATATGAAGTCTTGGTGTGTTATTTTGGTTCTGTTGTCGCGTATTGCGAAGTATCCTGCTTCTGTCGCAACGGCTTTAAGTTCTGCGCCTGAGAATCCGTCTGTTTTATTCACCAACTCCTCGAAGTCTACTTTGGCAAGGGTCATTTTTCTGGTGTGGATGCCGAGGATTTCTTTGCGTCCTTCTTCGTTTGGCAGTGGGACGTGGATGAGCCGATCAAGCCTTCCTGGGCGTATTATTGCCGGGTCTAGGATGTCTCGTCTGTTCGTGCATCCGATGATTTTGACATTGTCTAGTGGGTCGAATCCATCGATTTCGGCCAGTAATTGCATGAACGTGCGTTGTACTTCTCTTTCGCCTGATGTTCCTACATCTATTCTTACTGCGGCGATAGCATCAATCTCATCAATAAAAATGATGCTCGGCGCTTTTTCGCGGGCGATTTGGAACATTTCTTTGACTAATTTTGCTCCTTCGCCGATGAATTTTTGCACGAGTTCTGAGCCCACGACTTCTATGAATGTGCTTTTTGTGCTTGCAGCGACTGCTTTTGCAAGGAGTGTCTTGCCGGTGCCCGGTGGGCCGTACAGCAGTATTCCTTTTGGAGGGTCAATGCCGATTTTCTTGAACAGTGCGGGTTTTGTGAGGGGGAGTTCAATGACTTCCTTGATTTCTCGCTCTTGCTGTTGTAATCCGCCGACAAGGTGCCAGCTGACGGTTGGTTTTTCGATGATTACGAATTTGTCCGCGTCGAACTTGCGCACCTGGTTGATTTTCCTTATTACTGTTAGGTTTTTTTGTTCTGCAAGGATTGTGTCTCCGGGGTGGAGTTTGTCGCACGTGCTCATTTGGTCGACCAAGAATTCGTTGCCGTTTGGAAGGCGTATCAATACTTTGTCATCTAGGATGTCGCGTACTTCGCATAATATAAGGGGAGTTCTTTTGAACTTTTCAAGCTCGCGTTCTAGGTTGGCGACGCTTTCTCGAAGGAATTTGTTCTCTTCTTCGAGTCCGTTGACGTTCACTTGGTATCCGTAGCTTATTCCTTCTTTGTTTTCAGGCATGTGTAAATCGACCGAGGACGGGTATTTAAAGCTTCCGTCGCTATGTCCCTCCGACTAGTTTTTTAATGAGCGATTTGGTGAGCAGCGGATTGTTGATTTTGGCAATATAGTATTGGAAGAACTTCTGTGGTGTCATGTGTTTTGCAAGTTGAAGTATCGTGATGGCTTTGTCTTTATTGTGGTTAAAATAGTCCACTACGGTCTGCATATCTCTTTTTAGCAGCGCGTATTCCATTTGGTCTTCTTTTCCTATGAGTTGTGAAAACAGTTGAATCATCATGAGCGCGCCAATTGTATACTCGAGTCCTTTATCAACTTCTTTTTTCCCGAATCGAGAAAGCGGTCGGTTGAAGTATTCTTTGAATGCAGTGGGATAGTATGGTCCTGCTTCTGTATTGTTGATGATCTCTGCGAATTTTGCCATGCCTTCTGCTTTGATGAGGTTCGCGTAAGATTGATATTCCCATGACTTGACGTCAAGTACGTGAGTGATTTCGTGCGCAAGAGTTGGTCCGAGCGGTTCTCCTCTTTCAAGCAGGGGTTGGATGTCAATGAAGATGCGGATGTCTTCTGGAGTTGGTTTGAACTCCACACGGAACGTTTTTTTGCCCAGTAAGTTGCGCGCGAACGTTTCCATTCTGTCAACAAATCCACTTCCGTGTTTATATGACACTACGTAGATGATGACTTCTTTGCTTGAGGTTCCAAGCGTTCTTTCAAAAAGTGCGCTCTGTGTTATTATTTGGCGTATTCCATCTTCAATGACTGAATCAATATATTCTATGGTTTGATTTATTGTTTGAGCGGTTTGGGCGTAATCTGCGATTTCGTTGAATGGATTTTTTATGTCATCTCTATTTGAAGCTCCATAGCATATGCGAAGTCTGATTGTTCCTAGTGGAGTGCGGATGGTTTTTGCGTGCTGTATGTATGTTGTTTCGTCAAGAAAATCTGTGAAGTCTTCGATAAGGCCAAACAAGGAATAGATAAGATTTTCTAACTTGTGTGCTTGTAGCCGTAGATACTCCGCTTCTATTTTTTCTATACGAAGAACTCTCATCCGTTCCGGTTCTTTGTTGTTCCATTTTTCAAAGCATGCTGCAAGGTAAGGCGCCGTCAATTCAACCGGTTCCTGCGCTAAACATTCTGTGAGCTTTCTCTCAAGGTTGCTGTAAAAATCAATCGCTAGAAAAATCATGGCTTCACGGTGCTTGCGCAGTTCCAGTATTGCTGCAAGAACCTCCTCCATCTTTTTTTTGATTTCTTTTGCCTGTTGTGGAGGGTTCATCGTGTTATCGTGTAGCTTTTCACTTGTTCAAGTAATTTGGCCGGCTTTCCTTTTGCGAAGTGTTTTCGAACAGGTTCTATAAATTCATTGAGTTGCAAGGCAACAGCCTTCTTCAAATCAAGTGGGTGTATTTTTCCTAGAGTGTACGCTTGTTCAAGTGCTAAATAGGACTCGAACTCGAGCGGTCCTCCGAATTTCTCCGGCCTGTCTATCTTGAACGTTTTCGTTCGTTCAAAAACGATATGCTTGCAGTACTCGAGAACAGGATTCTCCATGGTTGTTTTTTCAGGGCACCATGATTTGCTCATTTTTCTTTCTACTTCTTGTGTTGAGTCGTCCATGTATATGCTGCTATCCGGATTGCTTTTGCTCATTTTCAAAGCGATTCCTCTATCTATTGCGTCGCCTTCTACGTGGATAGGCTGTTGAAGCCCCATTAGCATGTGGTGGTGTACTGCGACAGGTGGTTTTTCTTTGAGCGTTGGAGCTATCTCTCTTGCCAAAATGTTGACCTTTCGCTGGTCCATTCCAAGTTGGCAGATGTCGACTCCTAGTTGGAATATGTCTGCTGTTTGCATTGCTGGATAGAGTAGCATTGATACGTTTTGCACGTCTGCTTCTTTTCGTCCCATGATTTGTCCGCAGCGAATCATTCGTTGTATTGTTGTGTGTCTTGTGACTTCAACTACTTTTTTCCAGTATTCTGAGTCATTGACAAACTCGCTGCAGTTGACGAACTTGACCTTGTCCATGTCCATTCCGCAGGATTTCCAAACTTCCACGAAATATTGTCCGGCAGTGTGTATTTTTTCTAAATCCCCGCCGAATTTGTTGTTGAGCCATGCGTGCCAGTCTGCGACTAGCATTTTGAACGTGCAGCCAGCTTTGGTCATTTTATTGACATTGATGGCTCGTAGCAATCCTTGTGCGATGTGTATTCTTCCGCTGGGTTCGAACCCATCGTACGCTACAGGGTTCTTTTTTTCGTTTAGTAGTTTGACTAGGTCTTCTTCGGTTAGTATTTCCTGTCCTACTTCTTTTATGAGCGCAAGGCGCTGGTCGACGTTCATGGTGATTTATCTCAATTGTGCTGATTATAAATGTTTTCGCTTTTGTAATTTAATCTTGACTGCTGTCAAGCCGTCTTGCGTGCCCGCCGTCAGCCATCCATCCGTCATCCGTACTTGCCGTCTAGCCGTTCCGTCCGCCAACCGCCACTGGACTTGCGTCCCAAACCTATAAAAATGGGAGCGTGTGCGTTTGTTTGATGAAGCTTCTTTCCATTTCGTCTTTAGCATCTTGGATTCATTGTCCAAGGCAGTTTTTCGTGCAGAGTGTTTTGCAAATCAAGGAGCCGATTAATTCCGCGATGGCGTTGGGGCTTGTCAAGCACAAATTTCACGAGTTTCTTGGCAAGAATGAAGAGCGCATAGTATCTTCTCTGTCTGCATCTGATTCTGCAAGGCAGGTTCTCGAGAGTGAATATCGTTCTTTGCTTCTTCAGAGTGTGAGGATGTATGTTGGCATGTTGCGTTCGGTTAACGTTCTTCCAGATGATGCGATGAAGAGCGCTCTTCCATTAGTTGTTGCAGAAGCAGACTCCAGAGCGAGTCTTATCGCGCCATTATTAAAAGAAAATATGACTGGCGATGCGTTGTGGCAGGCTCTTGAGCCGAAGGTTAAGAATGAGTATTCGGTTGAAAGCAAATCATTAGGTATTAAGGGGCGCATAGACAAGCTCGAATGCTACAACGACAGGCTTGTTCCTATTGAGCTTAAGTCGGGCAAGACTCCTGAGCAGGGCGTGTTTGAGCATCATCGCATTCAGGCAGTAAGTTATGCTTTGATGTTAGAAGATACGTTCCAAAGTTCAGTTCCGCAGGCGATAGTTCATTACGTCGATTCTAATGCGCGAAGGGACGTTGTTGTTGACATTGCCGCAAGGAACTGGGTTGTTTCGACAGTTTCTGCAGTGCGTTCCTGCCTTGAGTCAAAGCAAGTGCCTATTGGCTGCGGCAAGGAGTATTGTTCTGCGTGTAAAACCTGTGATGACTCGCGAAGAGTGACGTTGCTTCTGCAGCGTGGAAAAGTTTAAATACACTTTAAGATTGAATTGTGCTATTAGGTACGAAGGTGATGTGCTATGGTTGATGATCAAAAGAAGTTCTCAAAGCAGCTTATTGGTAAGACTGTCGTGAGCAAGAACGGTAAGAGGTTCGGAGAGGTCGGCGATATCGTTTTCGAATCAAAGTCCGGCGAACTTATCCACGTTGTTCTTAAGAGTCCGACGCAATATACTGAAAAGCTCGATCTTGAGAAGGGCAAGAGCGGTGAATTGCTAGTTCCGTTCAGCGCGGTTATCGCGATGGGCGATTTCCTTGTCATCTCTGAAGAAGACATTGTTTAGTTTTTTAAAACATTAATTTTTTATACTGCCTATGAGGCCGTGTTTCTATGGAACCGCTTTCTGCTATCTGGACTGAGAAGTTTAGGCCTAAGACGTTTGCTGACGTGAGGGGTCAAGATGAGATAGTCCATAAGCTTTCAGCGTTCGTGAAGCAAAGAAATATTCCTCACTTGTTGTTCGCAGGTCCGGCAGGCGTAGGCAAGAGCACGTTAGCATTGGTTCTTGCAAGAGCGTTCTTCGGCGAGAATTACAGGGATAACTTCCTCGAGCTTAATAGCAGCGATGAACGAGGCATAGACGTGGTGAGAGTCAAAGTAAAAGATTTCGCAAGGACAAAGGCGTTAGGTGACGTTCCGTTCAAGATTATTTTTCTTGATGAGTGTGACGCTCTAACTCGAGAAGCTCAGCAGGCGTTAAGAAGGACGATGGAGAATTACACGGCAACGTGTCGTTTCATTCTTGCAGCGAACTACAGCAGTAAGATTATCGACCCTATTCAGAGTAGGTGTGCTGTTTTTCGTTTCAGGCCTCACGAGAAGGCGGATGTTATTAAGCTTGTTGAACATATTATTCAGTCAGAAAAACTTCAGATGGACGATAAGGCAAAGGATGCGCTCGTTCAGGTGGCTGAAGGCGACTTGAGAAGGGTTGCGAATATTCTTCAGTCCTGCGCCGCTGTAGCATCTTTAATCACTGCTGATGTTGTCTATTCGCTAGCTTCATTCGCGGCTCCTGCAGAGGTAAGAGAAGTCCTTCTTACGGCCCTTAAGGGTGATTTTATGTCTGCAAGGTCCAAGCTTCTTGACGTTATGCTAAAGTACGGTCTTTCCGGTGTTGATGCAATCAAACAGCTTCAGCAGGAAGTGTGGAACGTCGAAATAGATGGCAGAAAGAAAGTTCTTCTCATCGACAAGTGCGGAGAAATCGAGTTCCGTATGGTCGAGGGCGCTGATGAGTTCGTCCAACTTGAAGCTCTTTTAGCTCAGATTGTTCTTGCTGGCAGCCAGTAGTTTTTTTGAACAGATATTCTTAATAATCAGTTGTTATTGTCTGTTTTGTTATGGATGATCGTTTGCGTCGTTTGGAATCAGTGGGAGGTTGTTGGGTCTGGGAATGCAAGGTATGGTGAGGCGTTGGTTGCGTTGCGTGGTTTGTGCGCGGGTGATGATGGTTTGCATCCTTTTGTTCAAGGTTTGGCGCGTCCGCTTACGTTCAAGGAGACTATTCAAGCAAGAATTAACCAATTCGAGCGTGAGGGTGCTGCGAGTTTGTGGGAGAGGTGGTTGGATACGAGCAGTGCGATTGTGTATCAGAAAGATACGACAAAGTTCAGGCTTGTTGTTCCGTGTAGTGATGCTTTGCTCAATGATGTTCCTGAGTCGTTTAGAAATTTTTTTTTACCTGTGAATTATGATGATTTTACGAGTTTTGTTGAGCTTGATGTTCAGGACAGGGTTGATTTGTATAATCGGCCGTTGACTCCGGATCAGGTTTTGAAGCATAAGGGTTGGCTTGCGGTGGTTGAAGGTGATAAGAAGTTACTCAAGAGGTATTCTGATATTGTTTTTGGGCAGATTCAAGGTGGTGTAGCCATGGCTTTTTGGACGGTACCTCGGCAAGATGCGCAAGGAAGATGGGTGTGTCCTGCGCAGAGTCAATTGCGGCCGTTGTGCGCCAACAATGTTCGTTACGACTGCGGTTGTATTGGCTACAGGATTCTCTACAATAGCGCCCGTTTCGCTCGGGTACGCCCATTATAAATTGCGAGCCCGAAGGGCGAGCCATTCTTTTAGTAATGTGCGCGGAGCGCTCGCAATTTTTTTTGAAACAGTTACTTCGGGGGGGGGGGCGACAAAGTTTTTTATGTTGACTTCTTGTACGTGTTGGATGCCTTGCGCTGCGAAAGCGGCTTTAGGCATGGGCTACACGCCTCATTGTGATGCCGATTTAGTTTTGTCGGTATGAAATTCAACCCCG
>JAGVZE010000018.1 GCA_018302815.1 Candidatus Woesearchaeota archaeon | reverse complement strand
AGAAAAGACCAGACAGAATAGACACCGCCAACATGCTCACGTCCCTGTGGCACAATCTTTACTGGCTAGGATAGCACAATTCTGTCCCACACCCGGTTGCAGCGGGAAAACGGCACAAACTTTGTGAACCGGCCCTTTCTGAGTCAATTTACTCCCCATAAGCTTGAACTCGGATACGCTAAATGAGTTGGTTGGAACTTTCGCATTAAGCGATGACGCAGCAGACATCCTCATCAGATTCGCCAAAAGCAAGCAACAGTCATAATGGATAGCGCTCTATCACTCTATGCACGGCGCCCTGCGGCGAAAGCACACTCTCCACTAGTGCAAATGAATCCACTAAGAACTTCACGTGGTTTACTCTTGTTTTTGCAAACACCTTGAGCGATTCTTTGTCCAATACTTCGCGCATCCTGCCCAACGTCAGATGAGGAATGAACGATTTCTCCTTTGAAAACAAACCCACAAGCAAGTCATCAACTTGCTTTTGCAACACCACAATCTTGTCTTTTGGATCAACACCCACCCAAACCACTCGCGGCGACTCATTAAGCGGGAAAAAACCCACCTGCGCAAGCAACGCCTCAAACGGTTTTACCTTCACGGCCTTCAAACGCTCAGCCACTTGCGCCATCTTCTTAGGGTCAACCTCGCCCAGAAATTTAAGCGTACAATGAAAGTCATGCGAAAGAGAAAGACCCTGATGCGGCAACAACTGCTGTACTCGCTTCAACTCGTCAGAAACCTCTATTGGAACGTCAACTGCGATAAACAATCTCATAAAAAAGAAAAAGAAAAAAGGAACTTAAAAACATTACTGTTGGTTTTCTTCGCCAAAACTCTCAGAATCCTCATCGGACTGCTCTTCCGAAGGCTCTTCAGACGGCTGCTCTTCAGCAGGAGCTTCCGAAGACTCCTCAGATGACTGCTCACCTGAAGATTCTGAAGCGGAACCGCTGCCACTTACAACCTCAGCAAATCCAACCTTTCGCAAGACCTTAGTCACGCGAATGCGAACCTGCTGACCTGCCTTGACGCCAGGGATAAACAGCACGAAGCCATTCTTCTTGGCAATACCGTCGCCTTTCTCGCCGACGGCCTCAATGGTCACGTCTAATTCTTCGCCAACTCTAACAGGGGCAGTTGACATACCCATGCCTCCACCACGCGGGCGGAAGCCACCTGATCTATTTGCTCCGTACATATGTTCTTTCACCTACCTAGTATTTGCGCGCATTCTTGCGTGCAGTGTTTTTATTCAATAGTCACTATATAAAACTTATGCAATAAAATATAAAAATTGCCTCGATAAGGCAATTTCTATCTTTCCTGTTGTTTTGTGGATGTCTGCACACGGCCCAACAGGAAATATAAAAATTAGGCGTCGCGAACGCCAGCTTCTGTCAGCTCGAAAACAGCCTCTGCCTCAGGCATATTAGGCGAATCAACCATCTTCGCAACACGCGTTCCCTTCTTGCCACGGCGCAAGTAAAGCCGATAAGTGCTGTTATGAGCAACGATGTGCCCGCCAATCGCTTCAGTTGGGTCGCCAAAGAACTGGTCAGGCTTTGACATCACCTGATTAGTCACGTACACTGCAATATTGTGCTTATCGGCAAGCTTCATAAGAGAATGCATATGCTTATTGATGCGCTGCTGCCGATCAGCCAACGTGCCCCTGCCGATGAACTCTGCGCGAAAATGCGCGGTGAGCGAATCCACGATGACAATTTTCACATTCACGCCCTGTTTGATAAGATCATCGACCTTTTCCGTGATCAGCATCTGGTGGTCTGAGTTAAAAGCGCGCGCGACACGCACATTCCTAAGCGCCTCCTGCGGGTCAAGACCGCAACCTTCTGCTATCGAACGAATACGCTCAGGACGAAAAGTCCCTTCAGTATCAATATAGACCGCTGCGCCTTCCGCGCCGCCTTTATTTATTGGAAGTTGTACCCGCACGGCCAGCGAATGCGCGATCTGCGACTTACCAGAACCATACTGACCATACGCCTCAGTTATGGCGCCAGTCTCAAACCCGCCGCCGACTAACTTGTCAAGCTCCTTGCTTCCTGTTGTAATCTTTATCATGCGCTCCCTCTTTTTCATAATCTCTTCTCCTGAAGTGAATTCCATCTCCAGATTTGAGCGAGCAATAGCTATGATTTTCTTCGCAGTCGCTTCAGAGAGCTCAGTTGCTCCAACAATCTCCCCAGGAGTTGCGACAGCAATACTCATCAAGTCCTGAAAGCCGGCCGCTGCTAGCTTTTCAATAGACGCAGGACCTACACCCGGCAAATCCTCAACACTCGTCACTTTTTTCTTCTGACCATCATCAGTTGATTTTTTGATAACTTCAAGTGTTCCTTCTGGAGTTTCAATCTCTAAAATTTCCGAATCATCTGTTTTGTACGCTTTTGCCATTTGTCATCACCTGTTTTGTTTGTTGTGTTATTCTAAAAAAATAAAATCAAAAAAATATGACTATTCAGCTTGGACTTCCTCGCCCTTGCCGCTTAGGACCAAATATTTGTAGGCCTCATCGATAACAAGCGCGGCTTTAGGCAGGTCCGTTATGCGCAAAGAATTGGTCGTCATCCACTGACCGCTCCTGTTCGCATACCTTCGCTGCAAGTTCACGCTGTGCGTCTCAAAGACCTTGCCGTCCTTGCCTGTTCTCGAATTCTTCCACACAGTCGCGCTGATTGCGCCAGTGGAGAACTTCTTCTCTGGCATTTGTTTCTCGCTTGTTTGTTCGTTTTGGTTTGTTTCCATTTTCGTTGCACCTCTGCTTTTTCAGCCCAATGACCTTGGGCAGGTGCTCGCAACAAACCAATTATTCTGCGTTTTGTTTAAATAGCCCATTAAGGAGAATGTCCAGTGTCTAGTGAGATTAACGCAACATTTACATTAAAATTGGAATTTGAGCAAAAATATGAGAATATTGACGAAAGGTGAAGGTAGACTCACAGTGGGAGTTGTGGGCAGACTGCACGGAAACGAACCACTAGGAGAAGAAGCAATTGAACTTCTGCTCAAGAAAAATATTGATTCTGAAATAGTCTACCTCATCGCGAATGAAGAAGCAGGAAAGAAAAACGTTCGATTCCTTGAAAGCGATTTGAACCGAAGCTTCCCGGGAAACGTGAACGGAAATCATGAAGAAAGACTGGCCGCGCGAATAGTTGATGAGCTCAAGGAATGCGACTTTGTCATCGATATCCACGCGACAACCGCGCGAACTGAACCATTCATCATCCTGACAAAAGATAGTGAACTAAATTGGTCTCTTGCCAAACACATGCCACTCTCAAAAGTCGTGCTCATGCGAGGAGCTCTTGCACGAGAAGCTGCGCTCATCGATTACGTACGTTGTGGAATATCAATCGAATTCCCAAAAACCACCAAACCAGCACAAGTTTCTGAACTTGTAGAACATTGTATAAAGTCACTACAGTCAGGAATGCCCACACACGACAAAAAAGAAATTTTTGCAGTCTATGATGCGCTCACGCCCCGAGCAGGACTGCACCTAGAGAATTTCGCCGAAACTACAATAGATGGCGAGACATTTGTACCCGTGCTTTTCGGAGAAGTCGAGTACAATACTATTGCTTGTTTGAAAGCGAAAAGGATACGTTAACCAAACATTCCAGTACTTGATAGAACCAATGCGCCATTTGCGACCATAACGCAGCCAAACAAAACATACTCCCTCAAACCATCAGTCAAAATAGGACCTTGGATTCTAAAAGTGCTAAATGGGTGCAAAAGATTGCAGCCAAGCCTAGTAAGACAATCAGAACCCAAATGCGCAAGATAACCCACCATCAATGGGAGACCTAAAGTTTGAAGATTCAACGCCCAAAAAAGTGCGTACAAAATCAACGGAGGGAAAATACTGTGAAAAAAACCGCGATGTTTGAATAGAACAGGAATCCAGCGAGTGATTGGCAGCATACGGTTGATTTTGCTGTTTTGATGGTCGACGTCCGGGAGCAAACTTGCAAATGTTGACAACGCAACAAATGGAATGACACTTGCGCCGAAAAGCGGAGCTAACAACAAACCAGCACCCGCACCAAATGCCATATGCGTTCGACCCATCATAAGAATCACCTTTTACTAAAAGAAACAATCGATCACTTAACAATCTTGCGCCTATACTCTTCACCAACCATAAATCCAAAACAATTCTTCGCACCGCACTTGCACGGAAAATCCTTGTAATCCTCATCATCAAAACCATAATCGTATGAAAGCTCCTCGCCAGCCTTGATGTCACGCTTGGTAACTATCCAAATATGACCCTCTTTGATAATGACCTTGCAATTCGGATCACATGAATTATTAATGAACCTCGCATCATTGTATTCAACATCACCATCAATATCCCACTCATCATCAAGCTCGAAAACATACACTTGGCCTGCACCATGCTTAGCCTTCTTAAGCTGAGCCTGTTCTCTATGAGTTCCTTCCTCTTTTGTAACTTTTTCACCCAAATATTCCACAATCTTTGTCCCTTTCTTGATGTCATTCTTGGCGAAAATACCCGTTCCGTGAATTCCTGAAGACCTAAGCTCATAATCAACCATTTTTTCACCTAAGAAGACGCTTCAAATCATCACGGATCGCGAACAAAACCGGCTCTTTGAGTTTAAGCTTATCATATGGCGCGTAATTTCCATTTGGATTGGGGTCTATGAATTCGATTCCATGAACCAATCTTGGCGAATTATACCTAGGTATAAGATGCGCGTGAAGATGATTCCAATTATTGCCTAAAATCGCCACATTCGGCCTATCGTGCTGAAATAATTGACGAACAGCGTTATCCCAATAAGGAACGATTGTCCTGAACAGTTCTACCGCTTCATCGCTAGCCATATCAGTTACAACATCTGCACTCTTACGCTTAGCCGCAGCATAACACCTGCCAACATACGGATATTGCTGAACGTGAAGGTACAAATCCCACAAAGAATACTCCTTAATCTTGAACTGCGCGTAATCAGTCATTTGAGTTTAGCAATCTCTTCTTCCGCCACTGCCTTATGAACTTGGTTCGCGATGAACTCCAACCTATCGAAAAACGTGTTCTTCTTCGCCCTGCCTATGAACCTGAACTGCTCGCCCAGAAGTTCAGTCTTAAGCGGCTCGAAAGTCTCGGGAGAAGCGCGGAAGGCCACCATCTGCTCCTTAGACTTACTCAGCAAACGCTCAGCTTGGTTCCTGAACAAAACAACACGCATATTCTCAGTGCCATCATCCAAAAACACGTTCACCAAATAACTATAGTCCGGCATCATCGCACCATGCTCCGCACACGACCACTGACCTTCAACCTCTTTCAACCTCGCATTGCACGACGAACACACCTCGAAAAACTTCGGGTCAAACACCTGAACGATTGTGCCCATCACTTCAACCTGCTCTTCAGTCTCAGAAAGCTCCCTTAATGTCTTTCTTGTAACCTTAACACCAACTTCAGGAACTTTCTCTGTTGGATTGAGAATAATTCTGCTCGCATCATTAAGATGAACTTCCTTGTAACCCCTTTGATTCTCACGCACCATACCGCCTGTGACCTTAATCGGCGTTCCTGTCGCGAGCTGGTTAAGAACATCAGCCTGAGAACCCCAGCAAACAATTCTTACAACGCCAGTATCATCGCCAACAAGAAAACTACCAACCTTTCCCGCAGAACCATCAGCGCGCTGGAAATCTCTAACTTCATAGATTTGAGTTACCCTTCCTAAAACTTCCACACTGCGCATACCTGGAAGAAGATCCTTAATCTTGCCACCGCCCTCAAGAAGCTTGACTCCTAATTCATTCGCAATAATATGGGCTGCGCCCTCCTTTGAAATAAGACCTGACAATGATACGCATTTCGCGTCGATTTTTTCCAATAACTGCTGATCAGAAAGACCTGTCTTCTCTTTCAAACGAGCAAGCATATCAGGAAGCGGCATTCGAATCATTTTGTACCCCGATTTTAACTTAGTGTTGTGTTTTATAAAGATTTAGATTCGGTAGTAGTTAGACTATTACGGGAAAATGCAAACTCAAACAAAACTCGTCATTTGGAGAGATAAAACGGTACAATTCTCCTTCTGATTCAACACGCAACGACGCTTTGGAAGAAATGCAGTCGGAAATATTCGAAGATTGACTGCAACTTGATGCTATGCTTTCGACTTCTTTGAATCCTGCGGAAAGAGACTTGAATGCATCTGAGCGTACTTCAAATGCAGGACGCAACACAACTGAACCAGCATCTTTTCCTACAACATCAATTAACGGGATACGGATTGGTTTTTCGTATATGCCTATGACATTTGAATCGGAAACTGCCAAGGATAACGCGTTTCTTGGAATCTGCCAGCCAGGAGAACGCTTGCTTTTCTCAGATTCATAACGGGAGAGGTATACATCGAATGATTCAGTAAATTTTTGTTCTACTAAGGGAAGAATAGAAGATACTACTTCAGGCTGCGCCCTCGTGTTTGAAACAATGCACGAATCTGGCCCTGAGTGCCTTATCTTTTGCTTTGTTTCTTCTATTGAAAGTTTGGCTGATTCACGCATGTACGTTTCGAGCAATCTTGCCTCAACATTCGCCTGAAGAATCGGAGTTTGAGCCTCACCTAATTTTTCAAGACTGCCCGGCTGCTTAGAAACCTGACCATACAACGCGCCAACAGATATAAAAACTACAACGACCAACAATACCGCGTAATCAATACCTTTCTTATTGCCGAAGAGTCCCACTGAAACGAACCTCCTTTATGCCATCTTTTGTTGGAAGAAAAACAGAACGACTGTATCTTGACATTTTTTCTGCACCCTTACGCTCTATAACGGTCAATTCACACTCAAGAACCGATTCTTGCTCGCAATCAACAGACGCATCCAAAAATGTCTCTTTGAACGATTCTGAGAGCTTAGTTTCGAGCTCATCCTCTTTTGAAATGTCCAAAAGATCAGGGTTATCACTCACGAACTCTGAAATAACCCTATCAAGACGAGAAATACCTGCAGCCGCAGCAAGAGGCTCTTTTTGCGCGCCAGCAAACTTAACCGCAAGCCAAGCATAAACTCCCCCGATGACAATTATCAGAATGAAAACTGACAATAATATGTTCAACGCCCTCGTATCCATTCCTTTCTTGTTAACCATATTCCTTCGGGTAAACCTGGTCGATTTCGACTTCGACAATGCTGCTACCCCTCCACATTTTTTCTGATTGGATAAAACGATCGTAAGCTATGGGCGCTAACGGCGAAGCCTGCTCGTAAAAATCCTTGTTGAAAAATGATTCTTTTCCTTGCGCTTCAACACGATAGCCAAAACGCTTCTCTGAACGAACTGGTGCCGGCAAGCTGCCATAATAACCCTGCCTTGCGCCGAAAACAGGGTCATTCAACGTAACACCCTGCAACAAACGCGCCTCCATAATCGCAGCGTCAAGCGGACCAGGACTAATCGGAGCTTCCATCGCGCTCTTAGGAATCACGACTAACGCGATTATCACAATAGCAGTCATCGGCAAGTAAAAGAACCAATACAAAGTATCCGCCCAAACCCAAGTCGCGCGTTTATTCATTATTGACCTCTGCATTGATAGATTGAACAATCGCGCCCTTGATGGACAAGTCAGATGGTGCACTCACTTCAATGAAAATACCTTCACCATCAAATGACTTCGGATCTGAGGATGATAACAATGCTCGATATATTGGAACTATCGATACTGATTCCAACCCTGCAATTTTCGGAACAAGCCTTGAAGCAATCTTACAACCCAACTGCTTGCTTAATTCAGAATCCTTGACATAGACTTTTAACGCTCTTACTTGAGATGGATTCAAAGAAGCACGAACTCTAATGTTACCTGTAACCACATCAACAGGCGATACGTCCATACCTCTCAAATATTCAAGATTATCACTGTGAACACCGCGCACATCAAGATTGTCAACGCAGATAGGCAAAGGCAACGCTAACGGAGCAGTTGATACGGAGATTGTTGAACCTGAACGAACGATTCTCGAATTAGGACCGATGGTTCCGCCAGTTAGTTGATAATTGGATGAAGAGAACGGGAAAGATTTGCTAGCGACCTCGACTTTGCTTGATGTGACACGCGCACCCATAGGAACACCATACTTGACTTCCAAATTAGCATCAGAACGAACCGCTTGAATACTGTCAATTAACAAAGCAGCATCCACTGCGTAGAATTGCTCCTCAAAACCAGTCGAAGAACCAATTGAGTAGACTGAACGAAGCAATATGACAAGAACTATACCCAATGCTACCATTGTGACGAATAACGGCTGCATGACGATATCTATGATTGAACCCTTCTTCATGGTTGAACATCACACGGCGCGTTAGGTTCGAGTTCGATGCCTGCCACGTCCTTGATGATAGTGACGACGGTATCGCCTTCATTCATCAACAAAGTTTTTGATAACTTGAAACAAGCATTTGTTTGCGAACAATCCACAATCTTCGTAAACCTCACACAATTCAGCTTACCAGTAGAACCCTCTTTCACAGGAGTATGGCACAAACACGCATCACCCGCGCAACCCGCAGGAGCAGCAAGACTACCCTTCGGATTAACTGACACCATCAACGCAGAACCAGAACGAACAGGAACACGAATACAATCTGTATCTTTTTGTCTTTCTAACATAGACTTAAGCTCTTCAACAATACGATTAAAGTCCTGCTCGTCAACGGATTTCTCTTTAGCGAAGAATGCACTGTAAATAAAAGAACCAAGAATAGATATGAGGACAACAGATAGTGAAAACGTTACAATAAAGAGAATTAACGACTCCAATGTTATTTCCCCTTTTTTCATAAATCATCAATAGCTAAAGTTAATATATAAACCTTGTTGGCACGCAGGAATGAACGTTAAAGAAGCATATAATTGGGCGTTGCAAAATCCTAATTCAGTTGCAACCATCTTTGCCTCAGGATTTTTGTCTTGCTCGGCTACTGACGCATACAATTTATTTCAGGGAATAGTGAGTGACGGGAAAGTTAATTCGGCGTTCTTCAGCGTAGGTTCTCCAGTTATTGCGTATATTTTATCAAATTTCGGAATGAGATTATTTTCTGCATTTTTCCATTCGGATGAACGAAGGCCGAGAACAAAATTGAGTGACTTCAAAAGAATAAGACAATTAGAAAAAGGACTCCAAGAAGTACAAATTCCTCCAATAATAAGCAGAACACAAAAGACAGATTATCATACGAGAGATTTGGTTTTTGAACTTTTATCGCTTTTTAGTTTTTTTGATGTGAGTATTAAGAAAGAAACTAAAATCTCCAAAAATCCAGTGATTTTGTGGATGCAAGCGTCAAAAGAATTAGAAAAAGACAACTTTGATGAATCTTTTGATTATATAAAATTAGCAGTGGATAGTGCAGAAGGAAAAATTCTTCCACTCAGAGCAAAAGCATTATCTTGGAATTATACATGGAGCACTTGGCTAATGCGCACTATCTATCCAGCAGTACCACAAGCATACGTATTCTCCTCAGCATACGCTGCCCTAACCGACCCTCAGAAAGCGTGGTATTATAGCGAACTTGGCCGTATGGTGGCGGATGAGTTTAACAGTCCTTTTCGTAAAGAAATGTACGTGTGCCATGCGCTGCTTGCGAGCGCGCAGGGACGTTCTGATGAGGGAGAGGCTTGGAAAGATGCAATACGCGTTGCCAGCGAAGGAGCAGAATGGGACAGGCTTGGAGAATCACGCTCAGTAGTTCGCGTCATCAAGAACGGCACGTTCTTCAAAAACACGTTCCTGTTCAAACAAAAAGAGTCCTTGGACGCGATGCTGTGGGAACGTGAGTGCTATGAAACAATAGGCAACAGTGTTGATTCTGTAACTGTCCCGAAAGTACTCTATTGCTCAACTGAACCGGAAAATGGAAAGTATACTCTTGCGATGAGAGTGCTATCAGGTGAAACGCTCTATGAAAAACTGAAAAAAGAAAATTATGAAGCTATGCCAGAAGTCATCTCTGCACTCGCGCAAATCCACGCGACATTCCCAACAGAGAAGCTCAACCCGATCAACCTTGAAGATCGAGTAAAAACAGGGCTTCAAGCGATGAATCTTCCTGACGGAATCGTACGCCAAATTTTCACGAACTATGCACCTGTTGTTGAATCGCTTAACGCATCGGCGTGGGCTTGGAACAAGGACGCGCACCCCGAAAATTGGATAATTGGCGAAAAAATAGGCGTCATTGACTGCGAGTCCAAAAACACATCACCAGTACTTTGCGATCTAGCAAACCTTCTAGAATATGACGACTTCTTCACAGATGAGCAAAAGAAAGGATACATCGATAGCTATATTCAACGCTACAACGAAAAAGGCGGAACCATAGACGAAACAAAGTCACTGCGCGACTACCACAACGCAGTCATCCACCGAATGATATGCTTCGCATCAGCCTGGTCAGACTCTACTAGGCCAAGCCTTCACTCAAAAAGAAGCTTGGCTCTAAGAAAAGGAGCAAAAGCCATAACAGCGCTCAAGAACACACACCATGAATGGTATTCAACACACTCCCAACAATACGACGCACTTGAAAGCTCGCTCTTACTATCAGCGAACCTTATGGATGCTTATACTTCTTAAGGATTAACGCTAAGACCTGCGCGTACCTTGTTCTTTTCGAGGTGAATCGAATGAACAAAAACGACGCAATACTTTTATCAAACCTACGAGCGAACGGCAGAATGCCGCTAACCGTACTCGCACAAAAAACAGGACTTCCGGTCAGCACAATACACTGCCGACTGCAGAAAAGAGTGAAAGAAGGACTCTTCAAACCAGCACTGCTACTCAACTTCGAAAAAATAGGCTTTAGCGCACACGCATTCGTATTATTATCAGTGCAGCCCACTGAACGAGACAAAATGATAGCACATCTGAACACACACCCAAACGTCAACTCACTCTACAGGGTGAACAACGGCTGGCACGCGCTATTCGACTGCGTGTTCCGAGATTTACGAGCGCTTGAACTCTTCATGGACAGCATTGAAAGCAAATTCACAGTTAAAGAGAAACAAGTGCACTACGTTTTGGCTGAGCTTAAAACCGAATCATTCCTTGCAGGCGTTGATTCGCCCGATGAACTATAGCCAATCCATGCAAGTTCCATTAGTTCATGGATTGGCTATCTAGCACGTTCAGCTCGAAACACTTAAACTCTAAACGCTAAAAACGTTCCACTATTTGCTGGACGTGCTATACGCTGAAGCAATCTTTATATACCTGCGAACGCTATTCTCAGCAATCAAGAGAGGTGTATCAATGAAACGAGCACAAGGTTTGCCAATCAGTACAATCATCATCGCAGCACTAGGAATAATGGTCCTTGTCGTCATGGCAGCCATATTCAGCGGCCAAATAGGAAAGTTCGGACGAGCCGCCAGCGAATGCCCAGGACGATGCTACAAAGCAAGTCCGCCAGCTGAAAACGCAGGACTCTTCCAAACAAACGACTGCAACGAGTTCGAAACTGAACTAAGCGGCTCATACATACCAAGAGGAATGCCATCAACCGTCCAAGACCCATCCGGATACAGATGCGACTCTTGCTGCATAGTATCAGGCTAGGCTTACCTTTTTATACTCTTTTTCTCTTCTTTCTTTTCATGAATAAAAGAGGACAGGATGAATCACACTTCGCGGAATACGCAATCGTAATCATACTCGTCCTTTTGCTATTTTTCACGATACTCTACATTTTACAGAAAAAGGTGCTCAGCCTAGCATGAAAAAAGGAGTAACACCCGCAATGCTAGTCACGATCATAGGACTACTGGCGAGTCTAGCAGTAATGCTGCTCGTAGTGTATCCTGCGTTTAGGACGCTACTAGAACAGTCAGGAGAAGAAGGCGCGTGCGACTTCACCTTACAACTAGGAAGCCTTGCCAAAAAATACACAGCAGGAACATTCAGCATACCGCCTGAGTGTAAAGTTCGAAAAATCTCCATCGGACCTGAAGAACTGAATCAAGACTTAATCGAAGCTGAACGAGCGGTGAATTCATACGAAGAAGGAACTACCGCACGAGCGGCGTTTTCTAACGATGAGTTAGGATACCTTGCGTGGACGATGGAAAAACAAATCGCCAAAGAAATGATTGAATGCCACAAACGCGCAGGAAACAGCAAACTAGACCTCGACCCATCAATACTACCGCCAAACCTAAAAAATCTTGTGACTGAACCAGGCTCAGACTACGTATGCCTACTTTGCAGCAGAATATATTTTGACCCTCAATTAACCGCGCTATTCCCAAATCACCCAGGAGGATTCTTCCACATACAACCCTGGCTCGAATCAAACAAGTTCAATTCAGGGAAAACATATCTCGATGAGCTTTACGAAGGATATCTTGGAACAGAACCAAAAATACACCAAGTCAAACAATTGAAACTTTCAAACTTGTTCACCGTCACTCAACCATACGCAGTGGCATTTGTCGCATCAACCAACCTTGAAAACAGTGAAATAGACGCGAACAAAGGATTCGTCGGACTTTTCCCGTACGATAAACTCACGAGCGATTTGGGATGGAAAGTAGAAAAAAGAATAGTTGGGAGAACTGACGCGGGCATATTGAGCATAGCGGCCTCAACATTCGCCCCGCCAGGTTTAGGACTTCTCCAAGCAACAATCAGCTATACAGCATATGAACTTGCAGATGAATTGATACCACCAGAAGTCACACGGGAGGAAAAAACAGCACGATGCGCAGTAATTATCGGAGATTAAAACAACTCTTTGAAAACAGGCTAGGACAGGAACTGCCGGGCTGGGCTTTTGTAGTAGCTCTAATCATAGGACTATTCGCGCTCATATTCATCATCTGGCTCGCAGTAAAAAGCGGAAAGACAACAGTCGGACAACTAGGGAGCATTAGATGAAAAAAGGGATGGCGTTCCCAGCAATAATCGCCCTCGTTCTAGGAGCAATAGTCATACTAATCGCAGGACCAGTCGCGTTCCAAAAAACAAAAACATACGTGAATGAACAATGGGGAGTATTTGAACCGAAAGAAAATGAAGGTTCCACAACCACACAAACAAGCGCAGGATACAACACTCGCGCAGTAGGAACCCGCGCAGAAGTCCTTGCCAAGGTCGTAAGCGAACTCAACACGTGCTGGCTGCAAATGAAAAGAGGCAAGATTGAAAAACACAAATGCGCCACGATAGAAGTCGCGTACACAGGTGAAGACAACATACCTTCGCCGATCAGCGAAGAACCTGTGAACCCTCAGAACGCGCGAGGACCGCTCCATAGAACCGAAATTGTAGACTCACTAAAACTGCGCGATGATGACGCAGGAACGCAGCTTGATGATGACTGGAACGACGCTGACAATCAATACTGGAACTATCTTGATACAGGAAAATACCTCATCTGCGCTGATGATGGCACGGTTTCTTACTATTTATGGCTCACCAAGAACCTAGCCTGGGACTGTGAAGGCTGGTAACATTTAAATAACTGGCAAATACGAGAACCATCATGAACAAAAAAGGAGCTGAACTTGCGCTGAACACAATAATCATAGCAGTGCTATCCATGATTGTTCTAGTAATCCTAATCGGACTTTTCATACGACAATCAGGAAACGTAGGACAGCAATACACAAACATCTCACAACAAATAACCACTGACCAAGGAGATAACTGCGCGAGCCTCATAAAAGGACAAAGTTGCGTGCTTGATGACGGACGATGCTCTCCTGACAAGAAAATACCAGGAACATACCCTGACTGCCAAGCGAAAAACACTGCTGGCAAAATATACGTCTGCTGCGAAACTATCTAGCAATATTTATAAGCTGATTCTTTGAGCTTCTTCTTCATGAAAAGAAAAGTCATACAGCTCGCAGGAAAGACCTTTGTCGTGAGCCTTCCTAGCAAATGGGTCAAGGAATGGAAGGTCAAAAAAGGAGATGAACTAGACGTTTGCGAGAACGGTCCAAGCATAATAATCAAAACAGACGAAAATCGAGAAATAAAAAAGGCGACAGTCGATGCTACACACGCGGACGAGCGCGTACTGCGATGGATACTCTCAAGCATGCACAAAAAAGGATACGATGAAATAGAAATACAAACTCAAAACATCAAAATCATAAACGAACTCCTAAAGGACCTCTTCATTGGATTCGCAATCATACACCAAACCCCAAACAGCTGCACGATACGCTCACTATCAAAAGAACTAGACGACCAATTCGAAAACATTCTTCGCAGAGCATTCCTAGTCACTCTGAATATGGCAGACCAACTGCACGAAAAAATCTCCAAAAAAGATTTTAACTTCCCTGAAATAGCAGAACTTGAAAAAACCAACAACCAACTCACAAACTTCTGCCAAAGAATCCTCAACAAAAGAGGACACGCAGAACAAGCAAAAACACCATTCCTCTACGTAATAATATGGAACCTTGAAAAGATAGCCGACGACTACAAATACCTCGCAGAACACACCTCAACGATGAAAACCTGCACACCACAAACACTCAAACTACTCGATGAAACAAACAAGCTTTTGCGCGAATACTACGAAATTTTCTACAAATTCGAAACACGCAAACTCGACTCACTCGCAGGCGAATACAAAAAACTCCATACGACCATATTATCTGAGCTGAAAACATCCAAAGACCCGATATCGCTCAATCATCTCGCACACATAGTCCTCAAAATAGCGGACTTTAGCGCATCAACGTTCGCAATCAACGACAAATATGCAAAGTAAGCACTATGTCAAGACCAGGACGCACCTTCTCCGGACGAGTACTGCCCTCACGCTCACCAGAACAAGGACCGCTTTCAACCTTGATAAGCTCAACAGCCCGCGTACCATTCACGAAAAACCTGTAATTTTTATTCCAATCACCAAGCGTCTGATTAAGCATTGTTTGAATCATGTCCTGCGCGAGCTCGCAAGTGTTGCCATCTTCGCATGCTGAAGCTCCAATCCATCTTCCATTATCAACGCCTGCAACCGCGCAATCCTGCAATAACTCTCGAACAGCACGCTTGCCGCACCCCTGAGAAGTCGTTCCCATCATGGTATTCAGAAAATTCGCCGCCTGCAAACTCTCCTTTACCCGCGCAACATCCCTTGTCGGAGTCTTTGTGAGAATCACAATCGCGAAAAGAAGACCTATTGCGAGCAGTATAACTATCACCACCAAACCAAAAATCTCCATCTGACCCTTAGACATAAACTGACACCTCAATCACGCCAAAACCATACTCATCACGAATAGCATCATAAAGAAGTATCGGGCTTTGCGTCACAAGCCTGCTAGTAAACGACTCCACTTCCCGCTCAACACCGCCAACAGTTCTAATCTCGCTAGGAACGTTTGAATACAAAACAAGCTCAGACTCATCAGAAA
Organism: Candidatus Woesearchaeota archaeon; assembly: GCA_018302815.1. GTDB lineage: Archaea > Nanobdellota > Nanobdellia > Woesearchaeales > ARS49 > JAGVZE01. The sequence goes on along the minus strand of JAGVZE010000018.1, from coordinate 29,146 downwards.
CAGGGTATTTTTGGCCCACAGTTATCTTCGCAAAACCAAACTGCGCGAAATAATCCTGCTTTGCATTATCATTTTGCGCCATAAGCTTCGCAAGCTGCTCCATCTTAAGCTTATCAATACAATTATCCTTCTGAGTGACTAAAAACGAACAATCAAGCTCAGGCAAATACAACGCCTTCAAAACTATCTGAAACGCCTGCTGCTCAGCGGCAACCACCTGCTCACGCGCAAGAGACGTTCGCTGAGCGCCAAAATAAAAAAGAGAACCAATGCCCAACAAGAAGAAAAACACCACCAGCACGCCAACCGTCTCAAACATTTTAACTTGGCCCCGCATCAGAACACCCCTGCACAGCTCTGCTGCACAAGCTCCCTATTCTTCGCCTCCAAACGCGAAGCCAAATCAGTCAACTCACGAAGATCATTGGATTTAACACCCTGCCTCACTTTATTAGCCGCAACATTTTGCCGCTCAAGCAAGCCAAGAACGGCATCATCACCCTCATACGCGCAAAGCAAACGCCCAGTCTCAACAGCATTCTCACTCAAAACCTTCGCACGCCCGCTATAAATACCCGACAAATAACTGAGCTTTCTAAACACAGTCTGCATACTGCACTCATACATAACCCTATCCTGCGCGAACATCGCAGCAAAAGCGCTCGCCATACCAGTCCACGGAACATACCCATCCTGAACGAAATTCGAGCCAGAGTTACGATAAAAATTAATCCCCTGACTATCAAGCTTGACCGCACTGAACTCCTCACGCCTAAACGAACCATCAAGGCTCGGAGGGCTAAATGACGGGTTCGAATCGAAAAAAATGAACTTCGTGAACGGATAATCCTCGCTTTGAAGAGAAGGAATCTCATCAAGAGTTATGTTATCATAATGAATAAGCGGAGGAATGCTCTTCACAAACTGAGCGTGCAAAGACTGCAAAGGTCCCTCTTTTGGATCAACCAAATAATATTTGACATTAGGATTCGTCAAGTAAAGAAGATTAGTCACCCTATACGGCAACTTAAGCTCAAGCGCCCAAACAACCACGTCCTGATCCTTTAGTTCTGAAGGCGCGAACAAAGGCTTATCGCCAAACGGCCTTGCAGCTTTACCCACCATAAACCTACAATCACACCCCTGACTACACTCAAACGACAGCCCCTGAGGAGGAATAGGCAAACGCTGAGCTGCGCCCCTGCTCACAATAGCCCCAGTAAAAATATTCTCAACATCACTAGCAAGAGTCAACTGCAAACGCTCCTGACTAAGCGCACTCTGCTTATTCGCCACGCTGATGAAAAACACCAAAATCAAAGCTCCAGCTACCATCACAAAAATCCAATGAAACTGAAGCTCTATACCTCGTTTATCCATTCTCCCACACCGATACCTTGGCCTTCTTACCGGTTCCTTCCAACCGGATAGTGACCCCCTCAACATTAGGAATACACAAGTATCCTTCAACCGCCAAGTCAGGGAAATACAGCTTCTCACCAACTCTTGGAACAAGGAACACATTCTCGCTCTTAAGCCTACACGCCTCCTGCGCCCAGCCAACCTTTATAGAAGAACGCGACGGCAACTCCAAAACAGGATTCTGCCCTTCTGCGCAAGAATTCGGATCAAAAAAACACACTCCATCATAATCGCTTGGAAGCTTCAACGTGACCTTTCTAACAGTTCCAAAATCACGCCTAACACCCTCTACCGCAAGCTCCAAATCATTTCTAAAATCCACCAACACAACCTGCTCTTGCTTCTCAATAAAATATTGTATCGCACGATAGCCATAACTTATGATAAGGATGAAAACTAATCCGGCAAGTATGAAAATGAACACCTGCTCAACTATCTGCGCCTTCTTAGCGCCTGTGCCGTTTGCCATACAACATCAACTCCTTTTCCAACTCATCCTTGTGTTTCTTATAATACTCAGAAGTTATCCTGAGCTTGCTGAACAATTCCTCGCGCTCGCTCTCTGAAAGCTTGCCCTCGTGAAGACGACGAAGCTCGGACAAAAGCGACTCGCGCTCGGAAACAGACATCTCATCCACAATAATACGAAGACGCTCAAGAGGGTCGGATGGAAGCGGTTTTTCTTTTTGCGCGACTTTTCGCAACCGCTCAAGCACGTGCTCAAACTTGGACTTGCTAAGCGGCTTCTTCTTGATTTGTTTAGCTATCGGCACCCATTCCTCTTCTGCAAGCTCCTCTTTTGCCGCGAACTCCTTGAGCCTTGAAAGCTCATCAACTTGAACTTTCTTCACCTCTTTGACCATTGCCAATTCTTCTTCCTCCTCTTTTGGCGCGTTCTTCCTTCTCTCCTCAAGCGCCTTAACACCCAAATACACTGCGAACACAACTCCCGCAAGAACCAAAACAATAAACAAGACATACAAAAAGCTCACAAACAAAGAAGACGGCTTGCTCGCAGGATCAGTTGGGTCAGTACCCTTATCCAATTCAGAACCATCATTCCAACCATCACCATCAGTATCATTCTTAGTCGGATTCGTGCTCGAGAAAAACTCCTGCTCATTCGTAAGACCATCATTATCAGGGTCTGCTGAAGCGGCAGCCTCTGGACAATCAATGCAGCCAAAATAGTCCATACGCCACTTATCAGATATGCTATCACCAAGAGAGAAAGTCTGCGACGGAGCGCAGCCAGTCTCATCAACAGTCTCCTCCAACGGACTTCCAAGGCACGCATCAACATCATCGAAAACACCATCACCATCGCTATCTCCCACCTCACGAACCACACATGCCTTCGCATCCCTATCACACGAAAGCCCTTCATCGCAATCGATTGCCTCAGCGCACGCCTTGCCTTCTGAACACTTCGCGCACGAACCTCCGCAATCAACATCACTCTCGCCTTCTGAAAGCGCTCCATCAGCACAAGGAGGCGCCTTCGCGCACAATTTCTCAACAGGATCGCAATAATTAGTCTCGCAATCACTTGCAACAATGCATGCGCTCGCAATCAAACATTTTGCGCACGCCTGACCGCCACAATCAACATCCGACTCCAACCCATTCACAACACTATCCTCACAACTTGCCACATCACACTTGCCAGACTCACAATAGTTCGAAGCGCAATCACTGTTCAAGCCACAAGAAAGCCCATCAACGCATCCCTCACAAGCGCCACCGCAATCAACATCACTCTCTTCGCCTGAAACTTCACCATCACCACACGGCAAAGGACGCTGAGCTGAATCAACAATAACAGGCTCGCTCTCCATCGCCTCGCTCGCAAGGCCAACCGGATTCACCGCCTTTACCTCAAAAGAGTACGTCTCACCATCATTCAAACGCAATACAGAACCATTCGCTAACTGAGAAATGTAGAACGGCCTGCCATCAGTCACATTGCTCACCAAATCCCTGAACACATACCTGTTCCTCGCAGCGCTCTTAAGCGACACCAAATAATGCGAAATACCGCTCTCATCATCCTTGCCCCTGAACGCGACCCGAATCTTTGAAAGCGACCAAGTAATATCAGGACTTCCCTCAAGACTACTAGAACTATCCACAAATTCCATCTGAGGAGCGGACGTGTCAACAAGAACAGGAATCTCCACAATCTCAGACTGCTCGCCAGAAACATGAGCGCACTTCGCGAAATAAGTATAACTACCTTCAGAAGGCACAGTTATCTGCTGAGCGTGCGTATAACCCGCCCTACACGCACCCATGCACCTAGTCGTATCATCCTCTTGCTCTCCAAAATAACAAAATACCCTCTTGTTAGCAACCATTCCTATCGTGAAATTTGTGCTGGGAAAACCCCTTGGAGTGCTGCTCGACGCCACAAGCGGCAAAGACAAATCAATACTGAAATTCACAACATACGGAATCGAAGCAAGCCCGTTCTTACCCTTACACGTCACAAAATACGAAAAAGACTTGCGCTCTGAAACATTCACATCAGCTCCCAAACTAATCTTTGGAACACTATCAAAACCAGGGAAAAACCCTTCCATTGACGCAAGCGAACTTGACGCCCTTGAAAACTTGCAAAACCCCTCCTTATCCAACTCTGCCTTAAGAGTCGTCACGAACAACTCCTCACCCGGAATAAACTGCTCGCTAATAATCGAAGGGGCCGCAAGACCTGTTTTGATGACCACAGGCTCAGGATCAAGAGTCAAATTAAACGAACGCTGGACAACTCCGAAAAGATTGAACTTGCAATAAACATGAAGCGGATGAGGAACTGCAGAACCGAACGGAATTGAAAGACCACTGGCTGAATGCATCACATCGGAACCGTCCATCTTATTGAAAAAATCAAAATCCTCAGAACTAGGAGGAGTCGGAGTATCATACACATACGAACAAACGCTTGGAAGAGGAGTCTCAACTGAAACATTAAACACTGAAAACGCAGTCACGCCAAAAGTTGGAGCCACCAGCCTCATACTCGGCTTTTGCGTCGCTATAAAGAAATGGCTCTCACGATACACCTGCAGCGAATTGAAACCAAGCGCGTCCACAACCAAACGATAACCCCCTCCTGAAACATTAGGCACTGAAGCTTTGAACGAACGATTATTTGACGTCTTGAACAAAACAGTTATGTCCCTTGGAATAAACCGTTTAACGAATGGGTCAGCGTAGCTTTCTGCAACAAGACTAATATTTGTAAGAGTCACCTGATCAGTAAAATCAAGCTGAACGTCCAGCGAAGTCTTATTTAACTGCAAAATACTACCATGCGCAGGAATTATAGTAACACCTGCAAGAGAAGCGTTAGCCAACAAACTAAATACCAGCCCCGGACTATCCATGAAAATATTGCGCTCATTATTTCCATTCAAGCTCAACTCATAAACGCCATCCAACTCATCAAGAACCGCAAACTCATGCCTTAAAGAAAAGCCCGCGGTTTTCTGCGAAACCCTCACAACAGTCTCAGGACGATTAATCTCGAAGAAAGTGATAAATGTAGGCTCATCAAAATCCAACACAAATGAAGGCCTTAAATTGCTCGTGAAAATCGCCCTATCAAGGACTCTGCCGCCTGAAACACTTATATTGAGCAACGTTGGACCGCTGCAATTATCACAGGCGAACACTTCCATTTGCTGAACAACCTCAACATTACTCGCAGCATCCTTGCTGAAAAACATCAACGTGTTGTTTCCAACAACAAACTTGCCAATCGTCTTTTGACCCTCCTTCAAAACGCCGTTTTTAACTATCAATCTAGTAGATTTCGTAGATATTGGGAAAAGACGCGCGTCAGCACAATCATTGGCTGGGCTCTTTATGCACATAAAAGTAGTGTATCCTTGCTTTCCAGCAAAATCAGACGGAGCTCCAGAACGATTCAATTTATCGAATATTCGGATGTTCAAAAAATCAAGACGGTTCGCGGCGCCAGATGGAATTATGGAAGTTTGCGCGGGGAAATAGTCAAGCTCGCACGTTTCATTACCAAACTTACAATCCTGGAAGCCAACACCAGTGTTCCCATCAGCATTCTTAACACACCCGGTCGTATCCCTGAACTCACACACGCCGATATTGCAGGCATCGACGCTGCTTGAAGCGAGCGAATTATCTGCGTTAAGCTTTATTCCTCCTGAAGGCGCGTTGCATTGAATCTGCGTATAATCAGCGCAAGTAGCCTCATCACATCCCTTGCTCTTCTTCAAATCCTTATCAAAAAAGCAAGGGTAGAGCGCAGTGCTAAGAGCCGAACTCTTCTCCTCACTGCAAGCATCCCAGAAAGCGCTCGAAGCATTCTCATTCTCCAAGGCAACAGTTCCCTTCTTATCACAAAGAAGACAGTTGTTATACCGCTTATCAACGCACACGCCAGTACCAAGATCATCAAACACAGAATTCCACTGGCAATCACCAGCACCGCAATTATCCCTTCGGCACGCGTCCTCTGATTTGTAATCATAACAAGTCATCCTCGGATCGCAACCATAGCACTTATCCTGCACAGTCGTGCTCTTATCAAAAAAGCAATAACGATACACAAGACCCTCACAACCTGTCAAACTCGAATACAAACCGAACGGATCGAACCCTGTCCCGCACGGAACCTTGTTCACGCAACGCGCCCCGCGCTCATCAGAAACGCAAAACTGAGAAAAATCACACCTAATCTGCGGAGAAGGCTGCAAAAGTAAATTCCTCGCATCGCACTGCCAACCCTGATTGAACCTTGTCGCGAAAGTCAAATCAACAGACCTTGAAAAGTTAACTAAGAATTCCTGCGCGGAAAACTGGCCGTAACCAAACCTTGAAAGATACGATGAGAATTGAGTGTAATAGAATGATGAAACACAGAAAATATCATCACGCTGGCCAAGACACTCCAAATCACCAGGACTTCCAACAGCAGTCGCGGCATCGCTTGAACCTGAAATGCGGTACTGCGCGATGACCGAATACGTATACTCTTTGTTAAATTCAAGCGCATCATCTCTATCGATGAAAATCGCGCCAGGAGGAACTTCGGCGATTTTCTGGAAATTAACGCAATCGTTACCCTCGCACCTTGAAATCACCACAAAATCAGCAGGACACTGAACCGCATATGAAAGACGCAATTCTTTTGTACCTTTAACAGGAAGCACTGTAAGGTTCGATGGAGCCTGCCTGAAAGTAGGGCTTCCACACCCGCCAACAAGAGGGAGACAATCCGCAGAACAGGAGGAACTAGTCTCAGAGGGCTGGCAGATGTTATCGCCGCAAGTTCCAGCAAGAGTTGGCGCTAAAGTAGCGTTACAATGCTCACTGCACGTAACAGTAAGACTCGGCGGAGGACCTGCAAAAATAAAACCTTTCTGATCACACTCTGTTTTCGATGAGAAACTTCCATTCTTAACGACAGGATCGCAGCAACAACCAATCGATTGGCCATATGCTCCAATCGAAAGCAAAGCTAGAGAAAACACAATCGCAAGCAGCAAACAAATTTTTATCTCACTTCGCATAAAGCAACCCTCAATGGAATCTCCTGGGAGTCAAAAGATTCCCTGGATAAATTCGCAGCATCTTTTACTAAAACAGTAACACTGAAGTCAATACCAACCGCATCTCTTGGGATCTGCCCATCACTTCCTCCAGGAACGTGAACGTCAAAAACAACCGCATCCTCATCAGCATCAGACGCATTGAGCTCTAACAAAAATGGATTTTGAACCCCTGCCTCCTGACACGGATCGTTAATGTGAAGCGTATCCCCCTGCGCACGAACAACTGCGCCCCTGCCTTCAGGAGTCACGTGAAACTCGACCTGCTCAAGAGGAGCAGTGTCGATTCTCCACAAAGCAGGAATCCTATTCTTTCTAAGCACTCTAAATTCAAAGGGCTTTCCTCCAACAATACTCTGCTGATCCGAGACAGAGATGAAACTGTCAGATCCGAACGGAAGCTTGGTCACAACAAACTGCCCCTCGCTATCAGGAACGTAAGAAATATCAGTCACGTCAGTATCAACAATCTTTTTCACCATATAATACATCGCGGCCAAACGAACAGGAATACGCACAGCGAACTCCTCAACTATGGACGAATCACCGCCCGGCGTTCTCACCTCAAGAGGCCACTTAAGCTCCATAGTCACGAACTGCTCGCCAGCGAACTGCTCTTGCTTCGAAGCAAAAAGCAAAGAAGCCACGGGACTGCCCTGAGTCACCCTGTAATCCTTATCCAAGAAAGATTTGAAATCAGCGCACTCAACAACTTTCTTCTGCACATATTTCTCCACACTCTCCTGCATAGAGCCCGCAACTGGAACTCCATCAGGAGTCGTTTTATACAGCGAAGGAAGATCGCTCACACCATAATATCCCGTGAACAACAACCCATCGCCCGTGTACGGAAAAGAATCGAATGGATACCTTGGAGGCTGCGCGAAAAATAGCTGGCCGACATTGCCTGACGGCGGACGAATCAAGAACGGAACATCAATCACGCCAAAAACATCATCAGAATACTTAGTAAAAATAACACCCTCCCCTTCTGTGAAATCCTTTGCCACACCGCCCTGCAGCTCATAAATGAGCCCTCCCTGACGAGCGGCGAGCGAGAGCGCATCCTGCGAAGCTAGCGAGAGACAAGTCGAAACATAATCAACAATAGGCTGCACACCCGCCTGCTCCAAACGCTGCTGAGTAGGCTTTGATTCAATATTCTCACGAACAGCGCTTCCCACATACACCGTTATGCCAAATGCTATTATGACTAAAATTCCAATGATTATGAAAACAGTCACCTGCGCTCTCATGAAACCACCCTCAAACGCCCAGTCGTCTCATGCCACGAATCAACAATGTTCTGAGGAGTTTTGCCTACGACCTGCGGAGTTTTGTGCGCCACAACGAAAAACTCTGTCGGAGACGGTTGAGACTCGCAATTCGCCCTAGAATCAAAACGCTTCACGAATCTTGTGCACGCATCACTTGGCAGCTCAATATTCGACAAATACCAGCCCGCATAATCTATCTGAGAAAGAGTCACATTTTTTTGCTTAAACGCATAGACAAACTCAAACCCGTCCTTTGCGAAATACACCTGACTGAACTGAGGAATCTGCCTGAAAAAAGTATAATTGAACTGCGCAACCTCTGGCTTGTGAACCACTGAAAACACATAATCGCTCAACTCATTATACGGAGTCAAGAAAAACTGGTTCGCAAGATCGCTTGGAACACCCAACTCTGCCAAGCCAGGCGCGTAAAGAATCGAATTAGTATTGAGATTGAACCAGACGGCGTCACCACAGTAATCATAATCCCCGTCGCTGTTAAGCGCGTTGCCGCACTCCTCAAGACCCAAATTAAGCGCGTTCAAAAAACTCTTAGGACCATCTATCCTCGCGTTAAGAGAAGTTCCGAACGCAACATTCTGCCCATACTTTAACACACACAAACTATTCGTACACCTTTCTGTAACCCTTGCACCTGCGAACCCCTCCTGAGGACACGATTTGCCCAAGAAATTAAGAACAGGACCTGCCTGCGAAAGATAATTCACCTCATTAAGCGCAGTCTCAAACGAATCGCAATACAGCGAAAAGTTAGAAGGCGAATCGCGAAGCGCGATCGCCAGCAATTCAGTCGCTATCAATCTAGTCCTAGACGACCAACCTCCCCTTGCGCAATAATTATCCAAAATAAACTGGCCATCACCAATGCATTTAGGACCCAAATCCGAATCGGTTAGACCGTCCCAAAAAGACTCCGGAATGTTATCAAAGACCTCACTGAACGCATTGCTCACCAAACACTGAGACTGCTCCCTGCAAAAACCCGTACTGGTCTGCTGGAAATTCAGCTTTATGTCGACTTGAACCCACTTAGCCCCAGGCTCCACCTGCGCTGCCGCAACTGAAGCGAGCATCAACATCAGCATCAAGCATCTTATTGACATCGATACCCCTTCCCTGCCACAATAGAATATTCACCAATATTGCGGCACGCCGCACCATCCCAACACTTATTCTCAGGACAGCATCCTTTCCTAGGCTGGCTCACAAGAGTAGGCCATAACGTAGACTTAGAGAAATGCGCTTCTGTGATCGAAGTGAACTCCCAAGAACCTGCAGGAAAACAAAGCGCGTGCTGACGAATACCCGTTAGCAACGCGTTCTGCAACGGAACTCCGCACGGAGCGCTAACCTGCGGAGAAAGATTCGTCCCATTGAACAACTGGACATACGATCGATCATTTTGATTTTCATCCTGACACACGACGAAACGCCCGCGATAATTCAAACTATTACGGCTCCCACTAACATATGAACCTGAAGCGACAAAACGCCCCTTGAAACAACCGCCTGCAACTCCATCACCACCTGCCACAAAAGGATCCTCGTATGACTGCAACGAGTCATCCTGCTCCCCACAGCACTTAGACCCAGTCCACGTGAAACCTGAACGCTCGCAGCTCAACCTATTCACGCCATCAAGCGAAACAAGCCACCTGCCCTGCGATGAACAATACCTTGCCTGGCCTGTGATGTTAAGCTTCGCACCAGTCCTTCGCATATTCGGAGTATAAGGAGACTCACCTCCGCATTCGATCACACGACGCCCATCGCACGCGTAATCATGACCCGCAATATTCACAACACCATCAAAACGCTCAACATCCTGAAAACCAGTAGGCACATCACCACACGTGAAAAACTTCACGCCATTTGAAACTAATTCAAGATTCGGACAACCATCAAGAACAGAAATAAAACCTATATCACCCAGCGCCGCCCACTTAAAACGCTGCTGCGCGTCCCTACCGCAAATCGCCTGCTTATCAGAATACAACCTGCAATCAGTATACGGCGCATCACCACAGCAAGAACCATCAAGCCAATCCCTGCCCCTTGCCGCGCACTCAGCCTCATCTTGGAAATCACACTTAGGATTACCCTGCGCATCGACATTAAGGTCGGTATTCAAACACGCCAGAACCTCATCATTATAGTTCGATGTAGTCGAACGGGAAGTCGAACTGGGCGCCACAGGATCGTTAAACCAAATAATCGCTTTCTGGTCAGAACTGAACGCGAAAACAGGCGCCTGACTTGGCGGAATGAACGCACGCAAAAGACCCAAATTCTTCGCGCGAACATCACGCAAAGTCGAATACGTCTGGCTTATCGAACGACCAGCACCTCCACGCCAAAACACCCTTTGAATAAACCCCTGAGAAGACCCAGAGAATTGAGTGGATCCCCTTACGATAAAACTCACACTGCTCGCAAACCTTGGAACTATCGGAAAAGTGACTCTTCCAGAGAAAAACTGCGAGGAAGTATTACAGAACTGAACCTGCGAATCAGAATCGAAAAAAACACACGGAACAGCAGAACCTCCGTTTGATTGGATAGATAGATCCGCCGAAAGGCTCCTCACAAAAGTCGAACCTGCAAACGTGACAGTACGAGGAACACCTTCACTGAAATCACCAAAAACCTGCTGGGAAAAGTCCTGCTCCTGAACAAGAGTGAAAGTGACATCCTGCCCGAATACCGGCACCGCAACCAACGCTATTAGCAACAACCGCCACATAATACCCCTTTTTACGTTAATAATAACAAAAAAGCTTTAAATATCTTCCTCTTCGACGAATACATGAAGCTCTGGCCAATCATTCCAGCCGTACTGATCATCCTCGTAGTCTTCATAGTCAAACACTTCATTGCCGTGAATGAATTCACAGACCAATGCGTTGAGCGCACAGAAGAACAAAAACAATTCATCCTCGCGCTAAAAGAGAAAGACGCTGCGCTTTGCACAACTTTCGAGGGAATAATGCAGCAACGATGCTCCGCATACATCGCTAACGAACCCGCCCTTTGCGCGCCAGCAGACCTTGACTGCACGGCAATAGCAAGCAAAAACATCAGCCTTTGCGTAGAACCAATCTGCAAAGCACTCGCAAGCAGCGATGCATCATATTGCCAAGAACTCTCTGACCCCACTTACTGCACGAACCTTGCCACGTTCAACGCAGAAGCATTCGTTCCTAACAAAGAATCCTGCAAAAACGCAGCAAACATACCGTGGATTTAGAGCAAAGCGAATTTCACATCTTTCGCGGACATTCCAAGCTGCATAAACAAAGAACCCAAATCACTCGGACTTCTCATATCAAGAGGAGATTTCGCAAAGCTCGCAACTTTTGCCGTCACATCGAATTTACGACAAAGCATTATGTTCTGCATAATCTTGCCAAGCAAAACAGCACGATCTTTCCCGCTTTTTGAAAGAATAGAAAAAAGTGAAAAACCAATCCTAACATTCTTTTCACGAGCAAGATTGCAAAGAACCTGATTAAGCCCGGACTCCTTGAAATGAGTCTTATCTTTATCTTCCAATGACTCAAAATCGAACGCTATGCTTGCGCCGCGCTCTATCGCCTCACGACTCCCCCTGCAAACTGAAAAAACCTTAAGGTCCTGCGCCTTATTAATGCGCATAGGCTCTACAAACAAAGCATTCTTCACGAACGGGTCTTTTGAAAACTGCGACTTATCAGAATACACGCAAATAAGACCCGACCAGCCAAGAAGCCTTGCCATCCTGATAAAATCAGCCTCGTTGCCTGAAGGGAAAACTATGTCCTGCATAGAACCAAGTAAAGAACAGCCATTTATAAGGTTTGCAGCCCACCAACGAAATCTTTTAATCCTATCTCCCGAAAACCCATACAATGGATGAACGATTAAGAGAGCTTGAAAGACTATCAACAGAAAACGATTCTGATGCAGCAATCAAGCTTTTGCAAGAATCAAAACGAGCAGGAACTCCGATTAGCTACGCTCATCCTGCTATCCGCCCTCATAGAAAAAACCAACACGTCCAAAATGCATATTTTGAAGACTTACTAATTCAAGGGCAATTTTTCAACGCGGCTCATTACGCAGCACGCCTTCTAAATCAACCCTGCCTTGATCCGTCAATTAGTGAAAGACTCACTTTCACAGGGTATAGACGAGTAGAAATAATAAAACGAACAAAAGACCTTGACTTTCAAGCCCAGGACGAGTTGGAAGAACTCACACACCGCGCATGGAACGAACTATACACCCAAATGCTAACCGGAATGCGCGGAGCATGCGCAGGATGCCTTGTACGCCACAATGAAGAAACACATATCGGAACAGACCTGAACTTTAGGCACGGAGCGCGCGTCAACGTTTTTGATGCCAACTGGAACAGAACAAGAAACTCCTGCGACGTCGGAGCGTTCATCAACGGAATAGACATTGACCGCGAAACAGGCAACACATACCTTGCCACACTAGAACCTTCCCTCTCATTAACTGAGAACAGCATAATTGAACTCAACGCCAAACTAGAGTGTAACTCACTGATACGACTTGAAGATATGAACAAAATAATCCCCGAAAAAGTACGTGTTCGACACGGTAACTTATACGTATCTGCTCATCGCGAAACAGGCGAAAAATACCTCTACAGATTCCCTCTACGACCACTACATTGTTAAACCACTCCTGCATAAAGCCATATATGGAACGAGTACAGAAAATCCTGGCACAAGCAGGCATAGACAGCAGAAGAAAATGCGAGGAACTAATCAAAGCAGGAAAAGTCACAGTAAACGGGATAATCGCAAAACTCGGAGATAAAGCGAAAACAACCGACACCATAACAGTGTACGGCAAACCAGTCAATATCGAACATAAAATCTATCTTGCTCTCAACAAGCCGCGCGGAGTCGTCACGACGGTAAGCGAAGAACACGGCATGAAAACAGTCATGGACATAGTCAAAACAAAAGAAAGAGTGTACCCAGTAGGCCGACTCGATAAAAATACGGAGGGACTGCTAATTTTGACGAATGACGGAGAGCTTGCGAATCTTCTGACACACCCACGATACAACGTCGAAAAAGAATACCTAGCAGTACTCGACAAAACACTCACTGAGAAAATGCTCGAAAGACTCCAAAAAGGCATCATGATCGATGACAAACCAGTCAAAATCAACAAAATCAACGCCTTCCAAAACAAAGCCACTCTAGTAATACACGAAGGACGCAAACACATAGTACGAAGACTCTTCGAAGAATTAGGCCTTTACGTCAAACAACTCGTACGCCTGCGCGTCGCCACATTATCCCTTGGAACGCTAAAACCAGGAGCATACAGACCCCTTACCCAAAGGGAAATTGAGTCCTTAACCTCACGCTTACGAGGACGGCACTCGAAACCTTTATAAACCCCTCCCTTTCCCAAACGAGCATGGTAGCACCAAAATACCGTTCAAGAACGTTCAGGCGAGTATACATCACAACGCCAAGCGGAATCAACAAGATACTATACAAAAGACGAAGAAACGCAGCGCCACAATGCGCAGACTGCGAAAAAGTACTCCCGGGAGTTGCGCGAGGCACCAAAGCGCAAGTTCGCGCACTACCAAAAAGCTCAAGACGCCCAGAAAGACCATACGGCGGACGACTCTGCAGCACGTGCACGCGAAAAGTAATCATCGCCAAAGCACGAGCGCTCGCAGCAGCATAAATCACTTTCATCTCCCGCAGAAATCGGCAACGACCTGCACGGATGAGGAGAAACAAAAATGAAAATCGGACACATCTGCATGAAAATCGCCGGCAGAGACGCTGGCAAAATCTGCGTCATCGTAGACACGCTCGACAAAAATTTCGTTCTCGTAGACGGACAATCCAGACGAAAAAAGTGCAACCTAATGCACTTAGAACCTTTGGGAAAAACCGTCGACATCAAAAAAGGAGCCTCGCACGCAGAAGTTGTCAAAGCGCTCAACTCCGCAGGCTTTGAAACAACTGAACGCAAACAAAAAGCTCCAAAAGCTGAAAAACCGGCGCAAGTAAAAGCTGTAAGAAAATCCGCGAAGAAGAAAGCGGAATAAATTTAAGCTTTATTTGTTTTTTATTCAATATGAAACGAACTGCAATTATTTTTCTTTTAATCACACTCTTGAGTTGTTCACAATACACGCCAGCGCAAGACGACCTAAAGACAAGCAATCCATCGAAGTATTGCTCCTCGTATGGAGTACTTGATTGTCCGCAAGACGCATGTGAACTCTACCGCGATTGCACTGATTGCTCAACTACTCCGCAGTGCATAGCAAAAAACAAGTTCACTGCCGAAGACCAAAGACGTTTCGAACTTGACGCATTCTATCCTCTAATAAACCACGCATTACGCGAAACAGACTTAGTCAATTATTGCCGCCAATTCCGCCTTCTAGAATGGTGCCCTGCAGACGTCTGTGCGGTTCGCCCTAGCTATCCTCACAATGACATTCAGACCTGCATGACAAAAGAAAAAGCGCGTAAGATAGACGCGGAAATAAATGCGTGTACCACTACTGGAGGAAACATCAGGGAATTTGGAAATACTTGTGCAGATGACTGCAAATATGAACGACTAGACCCATTCAGCTATGTCTGCGGAGATATGATGACCTGGAACTGCGACTGCGGGCCAACAAAATGCTGGAACGGAACTGCGTGCGAACAGAACTAATCAATTCTCACCGAGAACGACATCGCATAACCGAAAGATTTATTAACACCAGTAAAATAATTTTAACAGATGTTAAAAATACTTAACAAATTGGCGCCGTTCTTTGAGGATTGCTCCCGGTCGATTTCCGTACGCGAGTATGCAAAACTCGTGCACGTAAGCCCACCTACCGCATCAAAATTTCTCAAAGAGTTTGCCAACGCAGGATATTTACAACAGCGCCCAGAACGAGGACACTTACTCTTCACGCTCCGCGCCGAGAGCGAAGAAATCATTGACCTTTGCCGATTGTATTGGAAACAACGGTTGAACAAACTTTCATTGGAACTACAAGCAAAACTCACGGGAGCTAGTGCCGTCTTATTTGGATCCCTTGCAAAAGCAGAAGCAACACCCGACTCGGACGTTGACCTCGCCATTTTCGCAACAGAACAGAAACAAATTGATCTTACACCGTTCAACAAAACACTCAGAAGAGAAATCGCGCTCCAATGGTTCAAATCACCAAGAGATGTAAAAAATGAACATTTACTCAACAACATCCTGAACGGAATCGTATTATTTGGCAAGGTGAAATGGTAATGGACTGGACTTCATGCCTACGCGAAAAAGAAGCAAAGAAAATAACTGCCGACCTTGAACTGGCCTCCTCGCTCGAGAAAACAAGCGCGAACAAAGCAATCTCTTCCGAACTCCTACAATTGAGAGAAGAAACTGCCGCTTCCAAGATATCACTTAGCTATGATTCTGTCCGAGAACTGCTCGAAGCGATTGCACTACGCAAAGGATTCAAAATTTACAACCATATCTGCTACACCAGTTTCTTAAAAGAAGTCATGAAAGAAACATACCTCGGCGAAGGATTTGATGAACTACGCATCATCAGAAACGACATAAACTATTATGGCAAAGACGTCTCAGTCATTGAAGCAAAAGCAGTTCTTGAACGATTAGCCGTTCTGAGAGAAAAGATTTTGACACTCCTTTGATTTTTTGTCAATGCTTGAGCAACTCAAGACCAAACTTTGCTGCGACAACAGGCACCAAAAGCCTGAACTTTTCAAGCACGGCAGGATGAATAAATCAAAAACTTGCTAAGCATACACGACATTGATTACACGACTACCTTTGCCCTGCAATATAGAATTCTTCATTGACTCTTAATCACACAAACAGAACTCGTTCTCGCACTCACGTCAGTTCAGAATGCCAAACCAACTATTTCTTCAAGGAAGACAAGTTAAGCTCGCAGCCGACAATCGGAACAAGAACGCTAAGCTTCTTTAGAACAGCAGGGTGAATCTCGCCCACGATTCCGACTTCTTTGCCATCAACAAGAACTTTCGCTGACCTTCCCACTATGAAACAACCCATCTCCAACTCCTCGAACTGACAAGAAAGACCAATACTCTTGAGAGTTGCTTCCACATATTGACGCATCTCTGTGAACGAAGCCTGCGAATGAGCAGAAACCGCCGAAAGATGAGACTCATCACGCACATCAGAACCATCACGCACGGTGACCACGCCCTGCTCGAAAAGCTTCTGCGGATAATCAACATGACGATTCTTTGAAAGCACGTCCAACAAAATAGGAAGAAGCCAAGAACGCAGACACGAATACGTCTGCGAAATAGGATTGTCAATCTCGATCAATTCCCCTGCCGCAACATTCATCCTGTCAAAAAGCAATTCTTTGCTCGAAAGCACAGCGCTCATCACTTCCTGAAAGCCAAGACCTATCCAAAGAGAACGATGAGTATCCGCCTGCATCGAAACAGGCAAAAACCCACCAGTTGTAAGAGAGCTCAAAGGCAATGGCTCGATATCAGAATAACCATACTGAATGCCAACATCCTCCACTATATCCACTTGATGCATAACATCACGCCTATACGCAG
Organism: Candidatus Woesearchaeota archaeon; assembly: GCA_018302815.1. GTDB lineage: Archaea > Nanobdellota > Nanobdellia > Woesearchaeales > ARS49 > JAGVZE01. Next base: position 12,217 of record JAGVZE010000018.1, on the reverse strand, counting down.
GAACCTCAACATTCGAACCAGAAACATCAAATTGAGCGCGCTCGAGCAAGCCCTTTATTTCAGACGCTGAAAGCTTTAAGCCGAGCAAAGACTCGACCAAACTGTAATCAAACTTCATCTTTTCTGTGGAAAGATCCGGAGTTGCGATTTGCTCCTTGCCTGACTTGACCTTGAGCGGAGTTATGCTAAAATCACGCTCTGAAAGAGCGTACGCGAAAATAACTGAGACAAGATTGACCGCGGACCAGTCGGTACCTGAAACCTCGCATACAATATCACTATCACCCACAGTGAGCTTTCCCGTCGTATCCGAATTTATTATCGGCGGGAATGAAAGAACAGAACCTTCTGCATCAAGAATTATCGGCACCTTCTTCATATCTTTTAGAATCCAACCGTGCTGCTTACCTTTTTCGTGCCGTTGAAGAATCTCCTTCAGTGAAAGCTCCTGCGCCATACCCAACGGAACGAACGAGACCGCATCCGGCTCGACAGCCTTATACGTCATCGGAAAAACCACTTTTCCTGCAGGAAACAGTCCTATGCCCACTTTCTGCCGTTTCCTTCCGAAATTATCAGCAAGCTTCTCTTGCATTTGGATAAGCTGGTTCAACAAATACTCTGTTAATTTCGGACCTTTTGCCACGAACACAGCGATATAAGGACGCACTGAAGAGACGCTCTTGTCAACTGACACTCCATCAACAGGCTTTTCAAGCTTAAGCTTCGCAATACCCTTCACTTTTCCTAATGACGCGCGAAAATGCCTAGCCAAACCCTCAACACTCCACAAATAAGGCTGATTGGTATCATTATACTTGACAGTAATTTCAGAGGATAGTTTTGAATCAAGCTCCGCCTTTGCCTTATCAAGAAGCTCAGCTAACTTCTTATCATCAAGCTTTTGACCTACAAGCGAGCACAAATCTTCAAACGAGAACGTGATGCTTGGCATTCACATCACCTCCCCATCACGCAAAAACGCGACATCCTGCGAGAACAAATTCCTTATATCCTTAATACCCAGCTTGAACATTCCAAGCCTATCAATACCAAGACCCCAAGCGCAAACACTAACATTTTTCCCAAGCAACGGAGTCACTACTTCAGGCCTAAAAATACCAGCGCCACCAAGCTCAATCCAACCCAGCTGAGGGTGCTTTGCGTACAATTCAACACTAGGCTCGGTGAATGGAAAATAACCCGGAACAAGTTTTATCTCTTCAGTTCCCGCGAACTCTTTCGCGAACATTTTCAGAAGACCAATCAAATGACGAAAAGTAAGACCTTCTTCCACAACTATTCCCTCAATCTGATTGAAATCAGGCAAGTGAGTCGCGTCAATCACATCATGCCTAAACGCCCTACTAATACCAAAATATTTACCCGGAATCTTAAGATCTTTTGAAGCTAACATCCTGCTGCTGCACGCAGTACCCTGAGTTCTCAACAACAAACGATGAGTTCTCTCAACATCAAAATCATACTGCCAACCCTTGCTGCCAGTTTGACCGCCGCTCTCGTGCATCTCTTTGACCCTCTTTACCAATGCAGGATCGAGCTTTCCAACCTTAGGCTCCTTGACGTAGTAAGCATCATGAATGTCCCTTGCGCTATGGAACTGAGGCATGTACAACGCATCCATATTCCAAAAATCAGTTTCTACTAACGGCCCTGACATCTCCTGAAATCCCAAAGATGCGAACTTGAATCTAACCCAATCCAAAAACGCCCTATACGGCTGTTTCTTGCCGCCAAACACATTTGGAACATGAGCTGAAACATCATACCTTCGAAAAGACTTCTGCTGCCAAGCGCCAGTAGAAAGCATCTGAGGAGTCAATGAATCAATCATATCCTCATCGCGCACACCCATCGACACAAGCTTTTTACCAACATCGGTCAACTTAGCACGCTTGACTTTCTCTACTTCGATACGAATGATATCACGCCTCTTTCGAAGAGATTCAAACGCCCCCTTATCCTGAGGACTTAAAGATTGAAACGCAAGCGGAAAAGAATTCTTAAGAAAACTCTCCTCTAACAACTCAGAATCACGCATCCGCAACCCCTGTTCAGTAATCTTGACCTGCAAACCCTTATCCTTCAAAAGAACAATCGCGGATTTAGAACGCAAACCGCCGACACAAACATTAACCTCTTCATTCGAAAGCCCAGTCTTTGCTGACAACTTATCGAGCGGGAATGGTTTATCGCTTAACGCCTCAAGAAAAACCCGCTCAGGAAGCTTATCCTTGGCGTATTTCTCACCATTCTTGCCTAACAAAATAAGCTCTCTTGGCTCGGTCAAAACCTCAACAGCACTCTTGCTCTCGAGCCACTGCAACGCCCTATTTACCTCAATCTCCTTAAGACCAGTAACTGAAACCAACTCAGAGACAAGCGCGTGCTTCTCAAGCTCAGGAAGCACCCTGCGCTCATACTGATGCAAACTTTGGGCTAACTTTTTAAAATCCATAAAAGAAGAAAAAACGAACTCCTTAAAATACTTATTTGAAAGAAGGAGCCTTCATGCTCTTCCACGCGATGTTGAACATGCTCTCAAGCGCGGAAGCAAAGAAAGGAGTGTTCACCCAAATACCAACATCATACGTAGGGTGGACATTCTGGTCATCCATAATCATGAACACCAATTCCTTGCCATCAACAATGCAGAAACGCGCCTTCTGATCACTATGCCTAATCTCGGCAACATCGCCAAGGTCAGCAACAGCATCCTTCGTCTCCTTAGTGAGCGGAGCTGCAATTCTAACCTTAACACCCTTGCGCTTAAGCTTCTCGAAAAGAGGCTTGAAACCCTCAACCTTACGCATAAGGCCCTGAGGAGTCGTCACAAGCGTAACACTGCTCTGGGCGTTGCGAATCGCAAGCTCCAAATGAGAATAAAGATTATGCCTTCCACGCAAACTACCTGAAAGCTCACTTGGCTCGACAAGCTCGATACCCTGCGTGTGCAAAGAATTAAGCTCGCCCAAAACCTCAGTTGTCTTCAGATCTTCTAAGCGCTTGATATGCTCTGATGCTTCCTCGTGCAAATTCTTCTTGACACGCTCAAGAACTTCAGACGGAGGAACAGCGATATATTTGATGGGCTTTCCAAGCTTCATCACGACAAAACCCTTCCGCTCAAGGCTTTCAAGAACATCATAACTTCTGCTTCTTGGAACATTCGCAATATCAGAAAGCTCGCCAGCAGTCGCGACACCACGTGAAAGAAGCGCAGTCCAAATCTTGACCTCATACAAGTTCAAGACAAAATACCTGCGCAGTTTACTCAAAAAGTCATCTTTAACAATCATTGTTTCCTCCCCCCTTTTTCTTGGCGCGATTCACTGCGCGCCACCAGTGACACACTTTTGTTATCAACATGAGGTAAAACAACCAGATATTAAAATGTTTTGGTTGTCGTCCCTCGCACGTCAGCGGGGAATTACTACTCTGAAGTAAGCTGAATTTCTTCGCCAAGAGTATTTAAGTTTTTAGCGTCTGAAAAATTGGTGATTGAAGAGAGTAGATTGAAGTTGGCAGACGGATGACGGCAGTAGGAAGGAAGTAGGACGGACGACGGTGGGACGGACGACGAATGGACTACAAGAACTCGCACTTCATAGCGGACGCACTCGAGCGAAACGGGTAAAGCTGTTAAGATAACTGTAGCCAATACAATTGCAGTAGTTAACAAGATCGTTGGCGCACAACGCCCGCAATTGACTCTGCGTTGGATACGCCCATCTTCCTTGCGCATCTTGCCTGTGAACAGTCCAAAAAGCCATCGCAACACCACCTTGAACCTGTCCAAAAACAATATTAGAATACCTCCTCAACAAATTCCTATCACCCTCGACCGCCGCAAGCCAACCCTTATGCTTGAGCACCTGTTCTGGCGTCAACTCCTGATTATACACATCATCACCATCCTGAACGTCAAACTCACTAAAACTACTAAAATCTTCATACGCCACCGGCAAAAACACGCCCCTGAACGAAGCAGGAACATCATTGAGCAAAGCAGCACTCATTGAAACAATCCGAAACTTCGTCGTTCCTTTTTGATAAACAATAGCACTGCTCGTATCAAGCCACGACGACCACAAACTCGCAACGCCCTCATACTCGAATTGGTTAATTCTAGCTTGAATAGTCTCCTTGAAAGTGAGCGGACGCGCCAAACCTTGAACAAAAGGATGCAAACCATCATCACCCGCGCACAAACCACGCAACGCGACAAGCGGCTGACCATACGCAACATTCGTCCCACCAACAACCTCCCAACTGTGCGGCAAACCCAAATCCAAAACAGCACCCTGACCAACACGCTTCAACTCAGAACGCAACTCCCTCACATAAACAGGATCACTACCCGCCGCAACCAACCTCTGCAAACGACGCAAACGCTCATCCATAATGAAACAAACCGCAAAGAAGTAGATAAACATTTCGAGAAAACGAACCAAGTTTGACAAAAGATTTATCTTCAACATTCAAATCATAATCCACTGATGATCGTTAAAAACATAAACAAAGAACGAGCAGCAAACCTCTACCGCGAAGGAAAAATAACGCTCACCGAAGCCGCCCACCGCGCAAGCCTCACCCTGTGGGACTTCCAACACTACCTTATTGACAAAGGATTCGTCTCGTCCTACTCAACAGAAGACCTATCAGAAGAACTAAAACTGATTTAGAAGCGAACGCGAAACGCAGGGCAAGCCGCAGGCGTCAGAACTATACCGCAACTACTCATACGAAAGTTTGTATCTTAGCAGAGCAGCGATGCCGCCAAGGCCGTCCAAACGTTTTCCGCCCATATGCTCGGAGGAAACAATAATCACTGCGCCTTTTGATTTATCGACGCAGCGAAGAATAGAATCGATGCGCTGGAACGCGCCTTCCTCGCGCGTGCGCTTGATCAAAGAATCAGTGATGAGAAGCTTTGAGACAGCACCCTGCGCGGCAGACGACTCACACGCGGCAACGCCGTAAACAACAGCGCCCTTCTTCGCAATCTCTGAAAGAACCTCATCAACAAGCTGCATCTCAAGCGCAGAACGCTCCTTATTAACCGCGTGGCGAATCTCATCACGCTTAAGCACTTCATCAATTGCGCGCTCATCAACAGAAGAACACGTAGCCTGCACAAGCTTCTTTCTTAACGCGTCATTCTTCACGACTTTAAGCAACTCCTCTTTCCAAAACGCAGGACTTGCGATGACAATAACGTCAAGAGAATAACGCTTGTCATACTCCTCCAATTGTTTCACAACCTGCTCATAAAAACTCGACTTCACATTGGTCTGAACACGCTTACGCTCAACATCACCCTTAATATGAGCAATAATCTCCGGCTTTGATTTCTTAAGTAAAGCAAAAATCGCCTCCTCCCTATCAAAAACGCAAACCAAAATATTAGAACGCTTCTGCTCGCACGCCTCATCAAGACGCGAAAGCTGATAAGAAAGCCACTCATCCTTAATCAACGAAAAAACCACGCCCGGCTCTATCGAAAAAGTGTGAAAACTACCCCTTGCCACGTCCTCTGGACCGTCAATAACCTTGCCTGCGACCCGAAGCTCATCACCCACAAAATCGACCTTTTCAACAACAATTGCCATAAAAACAGCACGTTTTAACGGGTCGGCTTCCTCAGTTGCCTTAATCTTACGCACAGTCTTGCCACTAACACGATCACCCGCATCAATTAACTGCGATAAATACCACACATCATCAGAGGTCTCTACCGCAAGCTTGATTTCACCCTGCTTAAGATTCTTCAAAACAATCTTCATCGGCTCTCAAAAACACGCGCTAAGTATATATGTCTTGCACCAAACCTTTAAATAGTCTTATTCCTGAATAACTCCTGAAAAAAGGTGAACGATGGCAGATAAACCAACAGGAAGCCCCGCAGCCACGCTGATAGGAATAATCACCCTACTATTCATATTCTACATCCTATTCTTACCCGCAGAAGAAAGACAACAGCTTCTTGAAGGAGAAAACTACACAGACTCAGACACAAAATCCACACTCCTAGATGAAACACCCGGACTTTTATCGTTCACCAAACGCACATTATTCGACCACGACATACCAAGCGTATTCTTGAGCGAAACCAAAAACGCAGTCGTGCTATCTTCAGAAAACCCATTCACAGTACGAAAAGGCTGGTTCTCTGAACAGCGCAAGACAATAATATTCGCAGTCCCATCACTTGCGCAAACAGACAACGTCATCTTAAGCCTTCAAGCGCCCACGCGCGCAGGAACACTCGTCATAACACTCAACGGGCAAACAATCTACGAAAGCACAGTAGCCACACAAAACCCGCCGCCAATAACACTTCCAAAAACACTCATTTCAGGCGCGAACCAGCTCGAATTCTATGTCAAAGGAGGATTCTTCTCACGCACTCGCTACGAATTGTTCGACGTGAAAGTAATCGGAGAAGTAACTGACGCTGCGCGGCAAGCCGCGACAAGCACGTTCACAATATCCGATGTCGAAAAAGAAAACCTCGACACCGCGTTCCTTGACTTCTACCCACTATGCGATCAAAACGAAGTAGGAACACTATCAATAGAACTCAACGATAGAATCATCCATTCCGCAATCCCTGCATGCGAAGGACTCAACAGAGCGGACCTAGACAAAGAAGAACTGCGCGACGGAAAAAACACCATCAGCTTCAAAATAAACCAAGGAAGCTACCGCGTCGAACAAATACGAGTACGCACCATACTCAAACCAGTAAAACCATTCATAGACTACTTCAAAATCAACAGCACACTATACAACGCAGTACTAGACAACAAAAGAAACGTTGTCCTTAGAATAGAATTCGTAGATGACGACGAAGACAAACAAGCGCGCCTAAACATCAACGGCAAATACGACGTCATCGACCAAGAAAACCACATCTACGAAGAAGACATAAGCGAGCTCATAAAAGAAGGAAACAACTACCTTCAACTAGACCCGCTAACCGAACTCCACATAGTGCGCATAACGGTAAAGGCGGAATGAAATGGGAATTGTCAAAGCACTTGTCTCCATTAGCGTAATATTTCTCATACTCTTCGCACTCGCAATATGGCTCCTTCCCGGCTGGGTTTGGATTGTAATGCTGGTGCTGTTCATCATATTCATACTAGTCTGCATATTCGTCCCTCCTGTGGGAGCCGCAGTAGTAGGCGCGTTTGGAATGGCAGCTGAAGCTGCAGGCGCTGCCGCAGAATCAGGACTTTTAAGCAGACTTTTTGGAGCAGGAGCCAGCCCAGGATCTTCGGGAGCTCCAAGCGGAACATCAGGACACTTGATTTTGCCACTAATATTAATCACCGCGCTTGGAGCCGCAATATATTTTGTACTCAACAAACTAGGACTCAACACGATGACAAGCGGACTTGTCATTCTGCTCGTGATATTACTGGGAGTTTGGCACAAACTAAACCCAACAGGCTCAGCGCACGCGCTAAAAGCAGCTGCGATAAGCGCATTTGGAATCATGGCTATGTTTTTGCTTTCAACACTTCCGGGTAAATCACACATATTCGTCAGCATATTCATCGTATTCTTCCTAATAGGAACACTCGCAATCGCAGGAGCAGGAACTTTTCTTATCGTGCTAATAATATTCGCAGTCACAGGAACCGCAGTCTTTGAATTCGCGCCATCGCTTTTAACTTCGGGAACGCCGCTCGACCTTGCAATAAAAGGACAACAAAAAGCTTGGAGCGACATAACTTCAACAGCAAGCTCATTCATAACAGGCGCGCAAAAAGGAGTCGAAAGACAAATCCTTGTCGCGACAGGAAACTATGAAGAAGGAGTCGAAGCACAGCAACAAAGACCACTAGGAGTGTTCTTGGATAATATGGATACCACCTCCGATGTCGTGCCGTACGACCAACCAATCGACGTATTCGCAACACTTCGCGCAGAAACATTCAAAACAGAACAACCCATCGAAATCGCGCTCAAATGCTGCAAGTTCAAACCTGACGGGTGCGATACAAACGAAGGAGACATCAGACCAAGCGAAAGCTTCACAATAGAAGAATACGACAGCATATCACTCGACTGCCTAATAAACCCAGAAAAACTAGTCGAAGCTGAAAAAGGAGGACCTGCCCAAATAAGCCTCGAAGCAGAGTTCACATTCACCACAAACTCATTCCTAAAGACATACTTCATGCACCAAGACTCAATACGCGCATATCGACGCGACCAAATAGACCCGCTTGACGCGTTCAAAATAACAGACAAGAATCCTGCCGCAATCTTCACGCCAGGACCCATGCGAATAGGAATCGGCGTTGGACCACAGCCAATCGCAGTAGTCACAGGAACAGAATTCGGACCATCACTAAGCATCACGCTAGAACGAAACTGGCAAGACGGACAAGTAGTCAAAATGAACCAGCTCGAAATCACAGCACCGCCCGGCATCGAAATCAAAAGCGTAGATGGAATCCCAATATCATCTTGCTTCACAACAGAACAAAAAGAACATAACTGCATCATAATGGCAGAAGACATCATCGCAAAACTATTCCCTCCCTCTGAACTTAAAAAACCATTCAAAACCATACGCGTACAAACCTCAATTGCGTCAACAGAGGACCTTCTAGGACAAGCGCCTCTTGCCATCAGAAGCTTCAAAGCACAAGCAGAATACACGTTCAGAATCCACAAAGAAACAGGAGTTTCCATAAAAAAGAAAGAGCTGAATGTATGAAGAAACTCGCGCTAATCTTTCTACTAATCTGCGCATGCGGGCAGCAAGGAGTGCCTATGCCGCAAGACATCGCCACAGGAACAATCGCGGTTGAACCATCATTTGTCAACCCACCATCAAGCATAATCATGTGCCAGCAAGCCAACATACTCGCACGACTCTCAAACAAAGGAACGAGCGACGTTACGCGCGGAGTCTACACGTTCATAGTCGAAGACCAAGTCCTTTACGCGCCCAAAAAAAGCGACACGTTCCAACTCGAAGGAAAATCCAAGTTCAACCCTCAAGGAGGAATCCAACAACTCCAATTTAGCGTCAAAAACACAGGGCTTCCGCCACAACTTGAAAGCTACTCGACACCAATAATACTCCAAGCCTGCTATCCATACGAAACGTTCTCTACCACCACGGTTTGCATCGACCCAGACGTACAAAACACAAATCCAAACAAAGTCTGCAGACCTTCTACCGTTAGCGTAGGCGGACAAGGCGCGCCAGTAGCGGTTACCCGCGTAGAACCAATCATGGAACCAATACAAGACAGCGTCACCCCAAGCTTCATAATATCAATTGCCAACCTTGGCAACGGAAAAGTCATAAGCTCAAACGACGCGCAAGCCGCCTGCACGACAAAACAACCGCTAAAAGGCACAGTGCAAGTAATGGCGGACCTGCAAGCAGAACCGCTAATCTGCCAGCCTGAAGCGATAACCCTCGAATCAGGAAAAGAAGCCAAAGTCAAATGCACAGCCCAAGGATATTCAGGAAAAGAACAAGGAACGTACCAAACCTTGCTTTCAGTAACGCTAAACTACGGATACGTCACAAACACAATATTGCCAATTACTATCACAAAGATACCAGGCCAAGAGGAATGCACATGAACACACCACAAACTATAAATAATCACCAAACAAAAATACACGCTATGAAAAAAGCGGCGCTGATAACATTACTCATACTACTTGTAGCCTGCCAACCCCAAAGCGGAACGCAGCCACAACAACCACAGGACTTTAGAACAGGAACACAAGCGATAAGCCTTGAATTCCTATCAAACCTGCCTCCAAACAGACTCTTTGACCGCGACCCATTCAACGTCGTTGTGCAAGTAGAAAACAAAGGCACAAGCAAAATAGGAGGCGGATCGGACCGCATTTATCTATCCGGATTCGACCACAACATAATCACAGGAATAGGAACAGACGGCAAAGCAATACCAATACTTGACGGACGAGGACCATACCTTCCAAGAGGAGGATTCGATATGCTCGACTGGAAAGGAACAGTACTTGCCTTAACCGACAAAAGAATCGACAAATACCAGCCAACAATCCTTGCAACCGCCTGCTACAATTACGAAACAGTCGCATCCGGACAAGCCTGCATAGATCCCAATCCATTCGCAGCTGCAAGCATAGAAAAAATATGCACGCCAACAACAGTTGGGCTTGGTTCGCAGGGAGCTCCAATCGCGGTTAGTTCTATTAGCGTAGAACCCGCGCCAGGAAGAACAAGATTTGTAATCTCAATATCCAATGCAGGAGGCGGAAACGTCTTCAAGAACGGCGCCCAGTTCTTAAGCAAATGCAGCCCATACGGCTCCGGCCTAGGCTACGACGAAATAGACTATGTTCAAGTAGCCGATGTAACCTTAAGCGGAATCAGCATAAGACAAAGCTGCAAACCGCTAGATTCAACAGGACATTTAAGACTAAGCAACGGACAAGCGCAACTATTCTGCGAACTCTCCAACATACAAGGACAAAGCCCATACCTGACCCCAATCAACGTCATACTACGCTACGGATACAGACAAAGCATCTCAAAACAAGTAGAGATACGGCCATTATCGTAGGAAGTTGGAAGGAAAATACGATAGTATGACAATACATTTATAACATAAAACAGACAAGGAAATAGATAAAATGAGGAGATACATTGCATTCACATTATTGATTCTTCTAGTAGCTTGCGCTGGAGGCTCAGCCAAACCAAAAGGAGTTGTTTTGGACAGTCCATTCGCAGGCGGAACAGCAGGACTATCACTTGAATTCTCTGAATTACGCAAAGACGTATTCGACGGAGCCGGGGACCCCTTTGACATCATCGTAAAACTTGAGAATAAGGGCGAGACTCTAGTGAGCAAAGAGAACGTGCTTGTGAAATTGTCAGGATTCAATCCTACAGAATTTGACAAGACTGAAGCACAGCTCAGCTTGAACGCGCCGGACGACGTAATTGAACTACGAAAAGACCCTCAAGGAAACCTACTCGCTCCTCCTTCAACATTTGTCGAATTCACAGCACTCAACCACAAGGGATTGATAACCGGCGCTACCGCGCAGTTCACAGTACGCGCGAACGCGTGCTACCTATATAGAACGAAAGCTGTGAGTAAATTATGCATTAGAGAGGATTTACTAACGCCTGAAGCAGGCGGCATTTGTGAGATTAATCAGGATAAGCAATTACACAACAGCGGAGCGCCTGTGCAGTTCGCAACATTCAAAGAAAACACACGCGCAAAAGACAGAGTAGGATTCACCGTGGAAGTTCGAAATTCAGGAACAGGCGGAGTGTTTGAGCGAAACAGCAAATGCAACAAGGACGACCGGCAAAAAGAAGGACGAGTATACGTAGTTGTTAACACAGGACTTTCCGGCGTACAATGCACAGGACTTGAAAGCACGGCAAACGGAGCAGAAGGATTCGTAACATTACGAAGCGGAACGAACACGCTTAGCTGCACACAACAAGTAAATACGAACACTGACTTTGAACAGCTGGTCAATCTAGAAGCAATATATGACTATGAACAATTGATACAAAGCAGCTTTGCGGTAAAGAGTTCAGGGGAATAAGCTACAGAATCAAATGCCCTGTGATTTTTTTAGAAGTTGATTCAACTCTATTGTTGATAAATCCGCGCCCCTCAATACATCAAACTCCTCAACCAGCTGTTTCCTCATCTTGAACGTGGCGGCATTCGATGCATAGGCGCACCACCCTTGCACGCCAGCGTATAATGTATCAACAGAAATACTATGTGATAAGTACTCCTCCTTCAGAGCACTCCACTTTTTCCTCATCTTTCTACCGTTCTTCTTCCTCAATAGTCGAAATTTAGGGAATACACGAAACCCCAGAAAATCAATCCCTCTGTTAACATTCACTATCCTTGACTTCCATGGATGCAAGTCCAACGCAAGTCTTTCCTTAAGAAACGCATCTATCCTTCTCTTCACGTCTTGCAACTGTCGAATGTCGCTCCCCACAACAATAAAATCGTCAACATACCTGACGTAACATCTCTCTTTCAAAACGTGCTTCACAAATTGGTCCAATTCATTCAAATACACATTCGCGAAAAACTGAGATGTTAAATTCCCAAGAGGCATCCCTTTACCATTCATTGTCTCAAAATTACCTAAAATCACCTGACAGAGCCACATAACG
>JAGVZE010000023.1 GCA_018302815.1 Candidatus Woesearchaeota archaeon | reverse complement strand
GCATTTGGAATTTTCCGTGTTGTGCGGCGTTTGTCCGTACAATTGGGTTAGATATCGTCGATGCAGGCTTGGAATGAAGAATTCGAGTTTGTATCCCCGTGAAAGTGTATTCTAACATCTGGAAATGCCTTTGTTTCCTTTATAAATGTTATTACTTTGGTCCGCTTTAGTTCGTTCGGGCAATCAAGAATTCTGAAATCAAGACTATTTGAGTTTTGTACAGCAGTTGTACGGACAAATTCCACAGTATGAAACGCAATGCGTTATGCGGGCAGGTTCAAATATCCAGCAAAGAGGCAGGGAATTAGAAGCATAAGGTTTTATAAATGGAAGAAAAGGGCATTTAAGCCATGATTCAAAAAACCGTTGCTTTATTCTTCATTTTGTTGGCGGCTTGTACAACCATTGAATCTTCTGAGTCACAGAATGAGAGTACTGAAATGCCATCTGCCGTGGTAACACTGTGTGAAGCACATGGATATTGCAGAAATGGTGCTGGTTGCAGCACCTATCTTGCAAAAATTTTCTTCAACGGGAAGCAAATACAAGATTGTACGGGAGTCTATGCAGATAATATACCGCCACCTTGCGGACACCATAAAGTTGCGGAAAAACCGCTTGGAATTGCCTGCGATGGGACTGGATACTACGATTATTCTTGCGTGTGTCCATAGTGAGTGTTTGTCGAGTTAAATGCTAATCGTCATATTCCTTTATCACCTTTCAAGTCGGTTAGATTTACCGTTCATTCAAGTAATCTAGATAATAGTTATTTTTCAATTGTCGGACTCTTGGCTTCTCACTGAATTCTCAAAAAAATGATGAAGATTAGTAGTGGAATCGTCGTTCGTATTCTTTGTGGTCGAACCATTCAAGGATAACATTGAGTATCATGACTTCATCCTCTTTAATCGTGTAGACGAGTCTCCACCCATTCGGGAGGTCGTATTTCCAGAGGTTGAATATTTCGTATTGTTGGATATAATCCTTTGGCCACAGTCGCTTTGGTATCTTTGTCCCACAAGATGGATTGCCTTTGAGGTCTTTGATGGCTCTTTCGATGAATTCGTAGAGTTGCTTGTCTTTAAACTTGCCTTCTTTGAGCTCTTCGAATTCTTGTTCGATTTTCTTTTCGGGAAATGTGACGTATACTGGTTTCATCGCAGTTTGACTCCTTTTTTCAGCAGCTTTTTGATGCCTCCGGGATCGTGCGTCCAGATGACGCAACCATCTTTGTCAATAAATATCTTGCCCGATTCTTGCAAGTAGTTGAGAACGACCAAAAATGTCTGGTACATGACTTTCTTTGGCAGTTTTTTCCATAACTGATACTTTCCACATTCCTGACTATACTTCTGAATCGTTCTCTCAACCATAAGCACTGTTTCCAGCGTTGGGCTGTGCAAGACTACTAATTCGCTCATATATAAGTATATATAATAAGGTGTATATAAAGTTTACTCTTAAATTTCCAGATGTTAGTTTGTGGGACAAAACTATTTATGCAAGTTGTTCTTTCCAAGGGTTGTGCCCGTCTTAACCGCGAGCTTAGCCCGAAAGGTAACGTTTGGAATTTTCCTTGTTGTGCGGCGTTTGTCCGTACAAAGGGGTTAGATATCGTCGATGCAGGCTTGGAATGAAGAATTCGAGTTTGTATCCCCTTGATTAAGTCAACTTTTCCTCAGGTGTTTTATAAATCTTGTTGTATCTGGACGCTCCAGAACATAAAAGGATTTAAGCACTGTTAAAATTCATTTGCCAAAACAGGGAGGCACATACACATGGCAGATGAATATTCAGGAATAGGAGCGGACAAGGAAACCGCAAGAGAAGCGTTATTCAAAGAGGCAGGCGAAGGAGCCAAGCTTAGCGGACGAGTCGAATACGAAGTCAGCCTCGTTGACCAAATGTCAAACGAGCGAGTAAGCGGAAAAAAAGCTGAACGATTCGAGCGAGCATACGCATCAGCTATCCGCGCAGTTGAAGCAGATCCAGACACGTTGGACGAGCAAAAAGCACAGCTTCAGGTCAAAGCATACGGCACCTTTGAAAAGGCAGTCGTCAAGGCAGCTGAACCTGTGACCGCAGGAAAGCCATCCGGCGCTGAGCGAAGCACATCAAAAACATCAGAACTCACAGATATGTTCTGATTTTTTCTTATTTTTATGACTTCTTTCAATCTTGAAAACAAAGTGAACGCGTTTCCTGAAGAATCATGGAAAATCGCGCGCGAAGATATGGAAATCGCCAAGCGCAACACCAAAAATAAGACTGCGTTTTCTTGGGCATATGCGATGATGTATTCTTACGCTGATTCAGCATATGGATTTCGCAACTGCCTGCGCACGGGCAATTTCGCGCCATACGACCACGAGCGTATCGCGCAGAACATCACCGGATTCAATTGCACCACTATAATCCCGAGCATATACATGCGCGCACATATCGCAGGGCTCGAACCACGCATAGTCCAATTCATCGATTTCACCAATATCGACCCGAAAGAATCAAAAGAGGAGCGCGACAAAATGGAATCACACTTCGCGCTCATCGTAAATGCAGGACGAAAGCACGAATATCTAATAGATCCATTCCATTCAATATTCGGACCAATACTAAAAGATAACGGCCAAGAAATGCGCGTTGGAAAAGTCGGCAAATACCGCGCGGTAAGAAGAACATACCGCCAACTGATACCATACACTCCAGAACAGTTCGGTGCGCTGATGACACGAATGCACGATCCTGCCCAATCACTTGAAATGCTTGAAGCAGGGCAGAAAGTTTGGGGAGAAAGAACAGTCCTGCATTCAAACTGCCAAGTGATGGCTTATTACGATTCCGAACGCAACATACTCACGACCCGATTATACATACCCCAAGTCGCGATAAGGCCCAAAGTCGTTTACTGCCATCAAAAACTCGATGAAAATGGAGATTTAATCGAACGCGAAATAGAACTCTTCAATGCTAAAGACAAATTTTGGAGAGGGCTTTCGCAAGGAAAACGACTCGGTTCGTTCACATTCGGATTTTTTGAAGGATTGCAAAGCAGGATACGAGAACAAGTGCAGCGAAGACAGCGAATAGGGCCCTCTGCGCTTTCAATTCCTGAATTCGCTTCGCGAATCGAAGAGTATGTGACGCCTGCGTTCGATTCACTATCGCCCACTGAACAAAAAGATATACGCAAAATGCTTCTTGTTCGAGCGCTGTATGAAACTGAAAAACCCGAACAACAGTATCTGTTCACCGATGAAGAACGCACAAAATACCTCAAACGAATGCTATCCTCAATATGGACGCAGTGCGATGAAAGAAAACCAATAAGCCGCGAAGAATACGTGCACAAGGTAAAACTTGAAAAACATCCAACAGAAAGGATACGCGAACTTAGACGCGAAGAGAAGCGATTGGACAAGGAAATCAAACAAAAGGATGACGAATTTATAGAATTAATCACGCTGCGAAACAGATACAAACCCGCATTCCTACGGACAATGGACAAGGTGCTTTACGCACAAAAGTTAGAAGATATTTCTATCGAGTCATTGGAAAAAAGGCTTAAGCGAAAAGATACAGACATACTTCTCGGTTATGTCGCAACTATCGCGGATTTCGTACCTTATGTCAGGAATGCATATGAAGAACTCACGCTCCACGATACAATGCAGACGATAAAAGATAAAATCAAAGCGAAATACGCGCCAAAAATCAATCCTGCTGTGCCTTTGGTGTTGAGCGCGACTGAACAAGAGCCAGTTTTACCTGTTCAAGCGGCGTTAGGTGGATGAGCTGGTATAATTTCCACACTCCATCGAGAGTTTCTGCGAAGTAAGGCTCTCCAGTTATGACACTCAAACTGACTTTTCCATCGTCCGCGCTGTGCGTCGTGTAATCGCCCGATGGAACGCTGAACCTGAGCATATAATCGCACTTCTCGAACTGCACTAAAGACTGCCTCAAATCACCAACGCTAATAGGCGGCGAACGGATGAGCACAACCACTTCCCTTTTGTGGACGGGTTCCCTTTTCTCGACAAGCCCGCGATCGTAACGTCCCAACATTTCAAGCTCGCTTTTGGCAAGCGCTGGCTTCAATTTATCAATGAGCGTATAAGCTTCATGCTCAGGTGTGGTTCCCTGAACAAGACGTTCTGATCCTGAAACGACAATCCCTTTATCAGGTGTTCCCCCTGACGGCAGACATGAATCCAAATCAAAAAGCACTGAAGGCAAATCGAGCGGATACAAACTGTTAATGACCTGCGCCATATTAGTTGTCACGAATTCGCGTCTTGACATATCATCATCGATGAACAACTCGATTTTGAACAAATGAACACCAAGCCCACTTACGTACGATTGATCAACCTGCAAACGATTATCTCCTGAGAATTCATGCATCAAACTTGAACTATGGACCACATCATGACTCGGCAAGCCTTCAAGCACGTGCTGTATGAACGAGCCAGACTCATCATACGCTCCTCGTAGAATAGCGTGAAGTGTTCGCCGTGAAATGTTATTCGCGTTCACGCGAATGTTCACCCAAAGCTTGTCATCAAACTCTTTGCCCAACTGAAAGCCAATGCACGGCCAATCGCCGCATTCTTGAGTCCATCTCTGCGCAGATATCTCGCTTTCAATAAGCTCGCTTAATCGTTCCATGGGAAAATATCGCCAAGATTTGATTTATAAGATTATTGACACACAAAAGAGGGATATAGCGACTCCCGCATAGAAATCTTTAAAAGCAAATTTTTCCAAACGCTCTCAAGCGAGGTGCTAATATGGCAAATGATAGTAAATTCGTAGAACTTGAAAAAATCTTAGCAGAATCAAGCGGTGCTTCTGACAAAGTACTTGCAGACGCTGAAACTGCACTACAAACTCAGCACGCGGAAAAAATAACCGGCAGATATCACACGTCCGATGCGGGAACTGTAAAAACAACTTACACTGTAACCATCCAGCCAAAAGAAGGAGAAGCAAAGACTGTGACAAGCGATAAATCATACGATGACGCGCTCGCGCAGGCAACCGACGGTGGAAAGATAGAATACGACCAAGCAAACGTCAAGCTATCGCTTGAACGCGAAGTCGAAGTGCCTTACCACCTTGTGACAACTGAAGCTAAATGCGGAAACAAGCGCGAATTGATGAAACAACTTGCAGACGAAGAAAAACGACTCGCAGACAGATATGGACAAGCGCTTGTTGTTGAACCTGAAGACCGCCAATTCCACGTTGCAATATACAGCAAAGGCTCCGGCACTTTCAAACAGATAATGCAGCGCATCGGAAAAGCGATAAAGGGCACGCCAATAGCAGAAGCGACAAAACCAACCCTTGATGAAGCAATAGATGCCGCCAGCGAATCAGCAGACAGCAGGTCCCGCGTTTACAAGGGAACGTTCACCTACAAAGTCTACGGGCACAAAGAAGGAACAGCCCCGAAGACAAGTACAGGCGGCACTGGCGCTGTTTTCACGCCGGATTACGAACCTGCAACCGCGCTCTATTGAGCGTATTTTTTTCCTTTTTCAATTAAATTCTTCCTGTATCCAACCATACGCAATGGCGCATTTGCGTAAGCTATGTGCGCAAGGAATTCTGACGCCATCTTTCCATACGCTGAACGAATAGCTTTTCCCAAGTCTGTGAATCTTGATTTCGCGTGCGCTTCAAGCGCCTCAAAAGACTCTGCTTTTTCCTTTAATTCACGCTTGATGAACAGGATACGATCTGCGGCATCGTCATAAAATTGCGGCTCTGCCTCCAACTGATACGCGAGCAAGTCCTCACTATCCTGCATACGCATATACCTTTGAACCTGCTCATATTCACGCCTGCTCGTATCCAAAATGTAAACCCTTCTTCCACCGAAAAGAACCTGCTTTCCAGCACTCTGCAAACGTGAAATCTTTTGCCGCTCCCGCATAATCTTGATGAACTGTTTGTGCGCCTTAGCGATGTGCCGCGCCTGCTCGTCTTCTTTTTGAAGCTCGATAAAAAGGCCATAGCGCGACTCACGCGAGAACAAGTAATCCTCACCTTTCTTCTGCGCGCAATAAAGAGCCTCAGCAATGCACATTTTGCGGATGGATTTCGCATACTGACCAGCCATCGCATTGTTGAAAGAATCGTGGAGCAGCACGCCCATAGAATCGCTTTCGATTGGTTCGCGCTCCATCGAATACGACATATTTTTCTCGAAATCAATTTTTTCCTTTTCATCAAGGCCGTCTATACCCTCCAAAAGAGGCATAACTTGCTCAGTTGGAAACACAACAAATGGAATCTCGCCTATGAACTCAGCCCAACCCTGTTCGCGGAAAAAGCATCCTGTCACAGTCTCGCTTTCAACGTTGCCATTCTTTGTGAGAACTATTCGATTCTCAAGCCCTCTGCTCTGCACAAGCGGGCGCTGAAAGCCAACGTAAGAGCTCAGGGCGCGTTCATTTGGAGCATACTTGATGTACCACGCAGTAAGAAGCGCCTTTTTAGATTTCCAGTTGTCCACCTGCGGAAAACCTGCGCGCTGGCCGTAAACCAAAACACTCATCGCTCCCTCATCGCTTCGTTGGTATGCTACCCTATCAAGATATTTTTCTTCAGAAAACTGGTCAGCATAAGTAAATTCAAACAAGTTAGTCTCTTTCTTAGCTACGTTCTCAACGCGAACCTCGTTCTGTCTCCAAGTCATTGGACCTAAAAGATTCATCGTCTGGCACAAAGCCCAGGGCTTCTCTTCACCGACATTCACCTCGATCATAGCGTGGCCTGCGATGTGGCTGCTACCAATATGCCTAAAACCGCCAAGCTCCCAAATCTTGGGCTCAAGGCCACAGGCTTTTGACACGACATAATTGACAAGCATCTGGCTTGCGCACACAACCTCGCAAACCTCATGAGGCCAAGGCGCGAAAATCCCCGTTTCCATCGATTGGGTGAATCCATACCTGTGACCTAATTCGTCGAAAATAGCTGTCGCGACCCTTTTTCTATCTTTTAGAATGTCATCTGAAATCTCTTTCCTTTGAGGCATTTGTTTTAGAACATCATCAATCGTCCCAAGCCTTGGCGCCGCGTCCTGTCCTTCGAGCGAAAGCGTTTTTTTGTCTTTTTCTTTTTTAGGCTTTATTGCAGAAGGCATTAGTTCATCTTTATGCTCCTGAAAATAAAGCGCGGTCTTCACACGCTCTTTCATCAGCTCTGCCCAGTCCAGAGTCTCTTTTGGAAATCTCATCGTTTAGAACACTGCTGTTTCATCAGCGTCAACTTGTGATTTTTTCAGATCTGCCTGCGCGCTCGTTGGACGCTCACGCCTGCGATAGATTTGAGGCGAATCTTTGATGCGCTCTATTCCAAGCTCAGTCGAATACTTATCAAGAAGCTCGTTCACTAATCTTGGCGAGACAATGCCCAGTTTCTTTTCAAAAACCGCTTTGCAAGCCTCATCAGGCGTGAACTGCTTGAAACTAAATGATTTAACAGCGGTTTCAAGAGCAGTTATCTGATTTGGAGTCGGCTCTATATTGACCAATTTGAATACGCGCCTGCCATCAATCTCCTCGTGAGAAACACCATACCTGTCAGGGAATCTTCCAAGATTGACAGCGACGCCCTTGCGTGAAATCGGGAATCCATCCTCTCCATTCACGTGTTTGTAAACATCCTCAACAACGAAACCCTCATACCCCTTGCAATTCTCGCGCAGAGCTATAAGCGCGCGTTGAATGTAAAACTCATTAACAGCACCGCTCTCAGAAGGCTTTAGATGATCTATGATCCCTCCTATGAAATCCTGTTCGGAAAGAGCCGGACGCGCGATTTTCGTGAAATCACGACCCTCTGGCGCAACACCAAAGAGTGCGGCCGCGTCTAAAACATAGTTTCCAACAGCTTTTGTGCTGTACGCGAACTCAGGTTCAGGAATTAGCTTTCGCAGATAACTCGAGTTGAACTTTCTTCCAACAGGCATCTTGTCGATAGCTTCTTTAATCCTAAGCAAATCAGAAAGCTCTTTTGGCTTATCTTGAAGCTGCACTGGCAGGGCTTGAGACGCGGGCTTTGTTTGAACATCGGTTTCTACAGCGCTTGGCTGAGCGATAACGCTCACCAAGCCAGATTTCATCATTTGGAACGGCTCGAAAGGAATTCCTTTGTATTCTCCTTTCTTTAGCTGTTCAAGAATCGTTTCACCTGATGGAATATGATAGTGTATCGCTTCAATGCCCTCTAGTTTTGATATCTTGTCAAGGTCCTCGACAGCTCTATCGAGGCATTGAAGAGCACGCAAAGCATCGTTGTACTGATCTTTGTAAGCTTTTTCTTTGTCTATTTGCTCATCAAGATCGTCAAGCTCCTTTCGCTCCTGTCTTGATGGTTTAACTTTCAATCGCTGGAGTTCAGTCCACATTTTCTCGCTTCTGGCTTCAAGTTCTATTACTTTATCCGCGCTTGGCTTGAATGTATCTACATCTTCTTTGAATCCCTCGCGGCTCTTTAGAATTTTCTTTTTGACCTGGGGGAGGTACAGTGATTGAAGCGCGCTCCAATTCGAAAGAAGATGGCTCAATCTTGGATCATCGCAGATGGTCGCTAGCGCCGAAGCTTTCAAATGAGCGAGCCTCACTGATTCGTACGTATCATGTGAAGTTGCCTGCAATGAGCGAACATCAATCTTGTTGGCTTCCTTGAAAAGCTCTTCGACAATGCCGCACAGAGCATCACGTGCGAAAGGACTCATTTGAGAAACATAAACTGATGTTTTATAGCTTTCCATTTAACCACCCTATTACTCTTATCGAGTGACGACCACTCATTTATAAGTATTTCTATGATTCACTCACGGCGAAGGCAGCAGCCGTACAATATTTTCGCCAAATCCGCCTTTGAGAAAATAATACACGTGATGGTATGGACGATTATTCCTATCCTCTGAAAGCGCATATGTGAAAGCCAGCAAATCGTAAAAGCTCTGGATATCTGCCAGGTCAACGGCAACATCCGCGTGCTTGCCTAACATCCCAAATGCATATATGCGCGCCTGCTCGTAGTGCAATTTCGCACTCTTGAAATCGATCTTTTTATGGATTCCGACTGCAAACCTAACTTTGTCTTCAAGAATTTCCTTCTCTTGCCTCACTAACCGCTCAAAATTAGCAAGCCTCACACAATTACCTTTCTGACGCATCATAATCCGACTCCTACGCGCCTTTTAAAAAGCTTGCGTTTTTATATAAAACTTAAACAATATTTTGAGCGAAACCGCTTTAAGCAGGAAAACAAATCAAATACACTACAAATGCCAACTCAACTCGCGCCAAACGTACAAGCAATCGACCTTTGCACTTACATCGAAGACATACAGGCACTAATAATCTCAGACATACACATCGGCTTCGAAGAGTCGCTTGAACGCCAAGGAGTGCTTGTGCCAAGGTTCCAGTTCAAAGACATAATCAATCGCCTTGAATGGATTTTCTCAGAAACAAATATCAAACGAGTCATGCTGAATGGTGATGTAAAGCACGAATTCTCCACCATATCAAAACAGGAATGGCGCGAAGTTCGAAGACTGGTAGACTATTTCAAGAAAAAAAGAGTGGAACTGATCGCGGTCAAAGGCAACCACGACACCATATTCGGGCCGCTCGCGCGCGAACTTGGCGTTACTGAAGTAAAGGAAATACGCCACAAAGATATTCTCATCGTTCACGGAGATTATGTTCCAAAAGTTCTTGCGCCCACCATAATCATGGGACACGAACACCCGGCCATAACTTTACGGGACGCGTCGAAATTTGAGAAGTTCAAATGTTTTCTTAAAACAACATTCAAGAAAAGCACGCTGATAGTTCAGCCGGCATTCAATCCGCTAACTCAAGGAACAGATGTCCTGAAAGAAAAAGTGTTAAGCCCCCTTCTAAAAAACATTTCAATCTCAGAAATATTCGTAGTAGATGATGAGACCCATTCTGTTTTGCCATTTGGAAAACTTAGAAAGATTGCGAACTCATAAATGTTCTATGAAATATCCGAGCCACATCCCTGCGTAATGGCCGCAGGTAACTCCAAGACCAGTCACGCAAACATATCCTATCAACGGAACTATTGTCGGATTTTCGCGCTCGCGTTCAACCATTCCAGAAATAGAAGAGACAAGACCCGCAAGCCCTTGCGGGCCTACGGGTTTGTCGTAGTGAGTGAAGACATTAATCGGCATCTTCGGCGTTCCAAGAGTCAGTCATCTCATCATTGGCTCTGCGCTCACCCTCTTCGAACGCAAGAGAAACTGCATCATCGTCATCCTCTTCCAAGTCCACACTTTCTGTTTCTTCCCACAACTCTTCAGTCATTACCCGCACATATTGACGTAAACAGCGCAGTTCATATATAGTTTGCTCTAAAAAGTTATAAAGTTTATATAATTAGCACTGTTTATTTAAAGTATGAAAATTTATGTAAAAAAGACAAAATTTATATATTTATCATAGACCGCACCTAAATAGGGTGGGAATAATGAAAAGAAAAGTAATCCAAATAGCAGATTCAACTCAACTGATATCTCTTCCAAGAAAATGGTGCCTTCAAAACAGCATCAAAAAAGGCGATGAGCTTGAGGTCGAAGTCGACGGCACGAAAGTCACCGTAAGCTGCAGACCTGATTCAAAACTCGAGCACGCTGAAATCTCAATGCGAGACTACGGCAGCCTCGTCGCAAGGGTTCTACACGCACTCTACAAACGAGGAGTAGATGAAATAAGAGTAACTTTCGAGAAACCCGACGACATAATACTAATACAATCAAAAATCAAGAACGAGACAGTAGGATACGAAATAGTCGAACAGGACTCCAAAGGCTGCGTAATAAAAAACATCAGCAGCAGCCTATTAGGATTCGACACGATGCTAAGGCGAACATTCCTCCTGCTAATAAACATGGCAGATGAATGCGCACAGTCGCTCGCCAGAAAAGACGTGAGCCTGCTCAAGAACATAATCAATCTTGAGGAGAGCAACAACAGATTCACCTCACTTTGCAGAAGATACCTCAACAAATATGGAGCGCCCGACAACCAAAAAGTAGGGCCGCTGTACAGAATAATAGAAGAACTCGAGAATATCGCGGACGAATACAAATATCTAATACAAGGACTCTCAAAAACAGGAGAAGACATAAAAGTATCAAAAGTCGTCGTGCAACGCTACGAGATGCTCGCCCAGATGCTACGGCTGTTTTACGATGCGTTCTATAAATTTGACGCGAAAAAAGTCACTCAGATAGGAGAGATGCGAAAACAGATGATAGAAGACTGGCATCGCGACCTAGCGATAATGAAAGGCAAATCAGAAATAATGCTCATGCACCACAGCGTCGTAATAGTTCAGAAAATATTTAACCAGCTAGGACCGCTTTTCGTACTACAACTAGGCAACGAGCAGAAATAGAAAGGTCATCGCAATTATAGAATTTTTTCAAGCGAGTAGATGTCCTGCAAGACAAAGTCTGCGGCTAAAACATCCTCTTTTGGCTCTTTGCCCCAAACTACAAGAGCAGTCTTGAGACCGGCCTTCTTTGCAGGGAGAATATCAATTTGCATCCTATCGCCAACATACATAACTTCATTCGAAGCGACCTGCGCCCTGCGAACCAGTTCCTCGAATCCTGCCACGCTTTTCCCATCCTTTAGAAAATGCTCGCCAGTCAATTGGAAAAGGAAATACTCGCTTCTAAGGCCAATCCTTGATAATATCTCCTGCGCAGTCGCATAAGAATTGTTTGAATAATACGATAGCGGCACCCCCTTCAACTTAAGATTCTCGAAAAGCCCAACCAGACGCTCATCGCGTTCGAGAAATGACGGAATGTTAACACTGGCAAGAACACCACGCGCAATATTAGGATCGAGGCCATAAGTCTTGAAAACACGGCCATTGGAATCAAGCTTCGCATACCTTTGCTTGAATTGAACGCGCACATCATCCAATGGAAACTCTGTCAGCTGGGCTATAGTGCGCGCCATAGCGTCAAATATTTTCTCTTCGAGCTTCGGATACTGCGGCAAGCCGTACAAAGTACCGTCAATATCAAAACATATGTGGCGAACGCAATCACCCATAATGATTCACCAAACAAGGCTCTCCGGAATTCCTAGCTTTCATAAAATCAACACTCATCTTCGCGAAAAACGATTTTAGCGCGTAAAGACGCACACGATTTTTATCCTCTGAATCACCATCACGCACAGCATTCAAATATTGCTGCGCGTTCTGTTCACTCATTGGAAGCCTGAAAACGCGTTCAGCGGCCTTTCCATTGATAAGACGAAGGCTTTCTTGGCACAGCACATGCCCGAGATTGTAATGATGCATCATGTTGAGAGTATAGCGCTCACGCCTCTGCTCGAATTCCTGCTTCGTTATTTCAACATCAGAATACTTTCTGCAAGCAGAATCCCAATATTGAGTGAACAACTGAAGCTTGCGAGTCGTACGGTACAGCAGCATAAGCACAAATGAACTGTCCTCGCTCTCTAATTCGGACATTCCAATCCTTTTAGCGAACTCGTTCTTTATCTCGAACAAGCGCTTTCTTGCCTGATTCGCGAACATCCGTTTAGGATTCTCAATCGAGTCGTAAAGCAAAAATCTGGACTCATAAGCTGTCAAAATATTCGCTAAATCCTCGAATACGTGGCCGTAGCGATAAGAAGTATCTATGTTGTATGTGGAATCGGCTATTTTTTCCTCGTCTATTTTGCCATCCCTGTCAAAGAAATGAGATACATAATCATCCACTGAAGGATTGCGCGCATTCATGCTGATCAGCAGGTTGCCAGCGCCGGCATCGCGCACGCGCACAACATATTTTTTGCGGGTCGAAACCAGCCTGAAAACCTTTGTTGATTCATACCATACTTTCTTTTCAAGCTCTGAGAACTTCGCAACGCTGCGTTCGCTTAAAAGAGCTGGAGCCGGCTCTATCTGCGAGCGGTATTCCTCTATCAATTCTTTGTCTTTTGGCTTTTGAAGACTACTCGTGATAGGCGGAGGATTCTGCACCCAGCGCGTGCAGTCACCAATATATTTGAATACCAGGCGCGTGCGAAGAACATCGAGCTTCTTATCTTGCGATTTTTTGTATGCCTCGCTTAGAAGCTCAACTGCTCCATAAAACGGCTGCGGGTTGCGCACTTTCTCAAAAACCATGAATGCGTCATCTCTTTCGAACGAAGGATAGTCCTCAAACGCGAAAGGAGCTATAACTCGCACAGTCTTGAATTCAGTATTGTTATCGATGAGCCACGCAGAATCGCTCGCTCTTTGAATCGCTATCTCTTTCGCGCTCAGGACTTTGTTTGGAGCGACACGCTTGTAAACCCATTGGACTTCGCCAAGAGCTATCTCTGTCGAACGAGCCACCTCGCGCACATCGCCCTCTCCATTCGCGCCATCGCCAAGAGTCTGCACCAAACTGACATCGCGCTGCGATAGGAAACGATCATGCTTGAGAAACTGAGCTATCTCTTTTCCAAGCTCCAAACCCAGCTTCTCTTTTCGGCCCGCATCAGTTTCTAAAGCGCATGCGGCCATCTCCTGAACTATTCCCTTGAAATGTATCCTTGCGTATTCGTGCGCGTGATCACGGAGCATGTCCTGAAAGCTAGTCTGATTATCATCGTAGCGCTCAGCTAGCTTCAAAGCGTTCCTGAAACGCGGAGGGTCAAGGCTTCGAATGATTTCTCGGCCTCCTGAACTCTCGCTAAGATACCGTAAAACTTTTCTGTGCGCCTCAAGCGCGCCAAGAACTGTCTCTCGCATCGATAGAAGGTCGGAGACGCCATAAAGATTGAATTTATCCACTAACCTGTCGCGCTCAACGGCAGGCACCTGCATTCCGACATAAATCACAGGAACCACAACATTAAGCTGAAGAATATTGCTGGAAAGATAAGACTCGTCTTTGATTATTATCGCATCGGATTCCTCAAAGAGTTTCTCCTCGAGGCTTCGCGCTGAGCGAATGCTGACCCAGGATGGAGGTTCGCGTACAAAAACCTCTCTACCATTCTCCTCGCCGCCGACAACCGTGACGAGCGCCTCTGAAGGCAAATCCCCTGACTTGTATGGAGCCATCGTTACCCAACAGTAGCAATTCTACAAATCATTTATAAAGCTTTTGCATCAAGACAGTATAACCCCCATCGAGCCCAAACGTCGGGTGTGGGACAGAAATAGTTAATCTTTGAGGATGATGATGTAAGCTCGGCGGCCTATGTCTTTTTTCTGTGCGTCGATTTTGGCACCATTGCCATA
>JAGVZE010000017.1 GCA_018302815.1 Candidatus Woesearchaeota archaeon | reverse complement strand
TGACATGCATGACGAACTTCCATCAAGCAACATTACACGAATTGATTATTTAATACCGCCGCAGCAAGCTGCGGGGTATTGAACCCAGAAAGGAATAAAGGAAAAGGCAAGGATTGCGCCGGGACGTTATGTCTCAAATTTAAGATTGAGAACTATTTTTGGTTCCTGAAAACTACGTGGCAGGAGTGTTTTATCCAGCAGTCAGTGCACTGCTGCTCCTGCTCGTATTTCTTTCCAAAGCAGGCGTCTAACGTGAACTTGAGCATTTTGGGCTGGATAATCGGAAGAGTTTGCTCAATAGGGAGAAGTATGTCTTCTTGCGCTTTTTTGATCGTTTTCGTCACTATATCCCCCTGTGTTGTCATTGGAGAGGGAGTATTTAAGCCTTTGCAATTTATATAACTTATAAAATTATTTAAATTTTCAGAATTTATAGAAGATATATAAGAACGGTCTTCGCAATAAGCTTTTAAATAAACATTCATTGAGAGAATTAATGAAAAAAGAGGTACTCGAGCAGATAGCGTTGCGTTTAAGAAGGCTTTCGCTTGAGATGACGACTAGAGCTAAGAGCGGTCATCCGACTACTTGCTTAAGCGCGGCTGATCTTGTCGCAGCGCTGTTTTTCTCAGAGCTTCGCCTCGATACTAAGAATCCTGATAATCCTGCGAATGATGAATTTGTTCTGAGCAAGGGCCACGCTTCAGCGCTTCTTTGGGCAGTGTTCGCAGAGGCAGGAATCATTTCTGAGAATGACTTGAAAGGTTATCGCTCCATTAATTCCGTTCTTGAGGGCCATCCAACTCCGAGGATGCCTTGGGTTAAGGTCGCGACAGGCAGTTTAGGGCAGGGCTTGTCTGCAGGTCTTGGCATGGCTCTCGCTCAGCGTTTGCAGAAAAGTCCGGGACGGGTGTTTGTCTTGATGGGAGATGGAGAGCTTGCGGAAGGCAGTGTTTGGGAGGCTGCGGCTTTGGCGTCGTATTACAAAACTAAAAACTTGATAGCTATCGCTGACTGTAATCGTTTGGGGCAGTCCGGTGAATCTTTGCACGGTAATGATGTGCAGGTGTGGAAGAAGAAGTTCGAAGCTTTTGGCTGGAAAGCGGTTGTTATTGATGGTCACAATATGACTCAGATTTTGTCGGCGTTCAGGAAGGCTAAAGGTCCGTTTGCGATTATAACGAAAACTATCAAGGGCAAAGGTGTGTCGTTCCTTGAGGATAAAGAGGGCTGGCATGGAAAGGTGTTAAGCGAGGATGATTTGAGAAAAGCGCTTAAAGAATTGGGCGAATCTAAAAAAATGCAGGCTGTTGTGAGGCCTGCTCCGTCGTTCAAATCATCGACTTCGAAGCTTGGCAGGTTTAGTTTGCCAAATTACAAAGAAGGTGATTTGATAGCGACTCGCGAAGCATACGGCGATGCTCTTGTGAATCTTAGCTGTGATGATGATGTTGTAGCGCTTGATGGTGATGTTAAGAATTCTACTTTTTCGCAGAAGTTCAAGAATGTGTTTCCGCAGAGGTTTTTTGATTGTTTTATCGCTGAGCAGAATATGGTCGGTATGGCTACGGGTTTTGCTGCAAGAGGTTTCATTCCTTTTGTCAGCACTTTTGCCGCGTTTTTCACAAGGGCTCACGATCAGATAAGGATGGCGGGTATTTCTGGTTCGAACATCAAGCTTTGCGGTTCTCACGTTGGGGTTTCTATCGGAGAGGACGGTCCTTCGCAGATGGGTTTGGAGGATTTGGCGATGATGCGCTCGGTTCCAAATAGCGTGGTTCTTTACCCGTCAGATGCTGTTTCGTCGGCTAAGTGTGTTGACTTGATGATGGAGCACGATGGCTTGTCGTATTTGAGAACTTCTCGTCCTAAAACGCCGGTTCTTTATTCGAGCAAAGAACAGTTTACTATTGGAGGCTCTAAGACTCTTAAGAGTTCTTTGAGTGATTCTGCTGTTGTGATAGCTGCGGGCGTGACTGTTCACGAGGCTTTGAAGGCTTATGATGAACTGCGCAATAAAGGCGTTAATGTGGCGGTTGTTGATGCGTACTCGGTAAAGCCAATTGATAGGAATTTGGCTGGTTTTTGCCAGAATAAAAAAGTGATTGTTGTCGAGGACCATTATTCTGAGGGCGGGCTTGGCGATGCCGTGCGTTCATTGGGGCTTAAGATTGTTCATTTGGCAGTTCACGGTGTTCCTCGTTCAGGAAGACCAGAAGAGTTATTATCCGCTCATAAAATAGATTCAGCTGCTATTGTGAAAGAGGTATTGAGATGAAGCTTCCGAAGTGGACGAATAAAGTTGAGATTTTTGTGGAGAAAGCCATACCGTATCTGCTCATTTTATTGACGGTTATAATCGTTCTTGAGCTTACTCATTATGGCGAGATGTTCCACATTCCGATTGTCATAGCTGATGCGGTCATAGTTACGTTTTTCGTGACTGACTTGGTGTTCAAATGGTTCCATACGAAGAGCACGTATAAATTCGTGAAGATGTACTGGATTGAGCTTATCGCGGTGTTTCCGTTCTATTTGTTCTCGCGAGTTCTTTTGTTCGCATCAGAGTTCACCGCTGCGAGCGAAGGAGTGCAGAAGCTTTTGCACGAGTCTGCGCTATTGCGGGAGGTTAAGTTTTTGCAGGAAGTCGAGCTTTTCAAGGAAGTCGAGTACGGTCCGAAGCTTAGCAGGTGGTCAAGGTTTGTAAGAACATTCGCGCGAGGCTTGAGATTGCTTAGGGCGAGGTTCTATTTCGTGCACGGACATATGAAGCATTCGAGAAGGGATGATATTCGATAGCAGCGTAAATAGTGGCAAAGTCCTCGAAATCAGAGGACCACTATGAAACCTGAATGGGAAAAATCGGTTTCAAAGCTTTTGTACCCGCTATTTTGAGGAAGACAATCGCTTATTCGCGTTCTCAGTTCGTTTGGTGCGGATAGTGTGGGCGTGATTTTTGATGATTTGGGCCATCTTTCCCAAGGAAAGTTCACATACAAGTATTCAGTTCCTTTTGTTCGCATTTTCTGGCAGACCGATTCCAATACTGCGCTTGCCAATCCTCTTTTACGGAATCTATTGTGGTCTGCGTACCGATGGAGCTCGACGACTTTATTTGGGTTATCTTTGTGTTGGAACCAATAGCTTCTGATGCGGATTATCAGCAAAGGAACAGTGGCTTCTAATACTGGGTATTTTAGTGAAACTTCTTTATTGTACCCTATGGCTTCGCATCTGATTCTATCGTCATCTGTCATAATCAAAGATAAGTTCTTGCATTCGTCAGGTAAAGCTGATCTGCTGATGTAAGAGACTAAATAGCGTGCCGTTCGAAGGTTGTTTGTGCTGTTTTTTTCTTCTCGATAGGTTCCAAAAAAACGTACGTCTTTTGAGGGCAGGCCTAACATACTTGCGAGGTTTTTCGGGAAGAATCCCTCTGCTTCTGAAGGCTCCAATAATGTCTCCATGGGCTCTGTCATAAGGTTATAGCTTCAAAATAAGCACATATAAACCTTTCGTTTTAATCACCACTGAATGATGACAAAATATCGTGCTCATTTAAACGATTTGAACAAAGAGCCAATCATCGTTTCCAAATCGCCTGATCGCCTTTATGTATCTTGGTTAGGCGATTTAAAGGTACGAAGTATTCGTGTCCGTTTTCTTGGAAGACTATCATGTCGTGTTCGACTTTGCGTATGTCTTTTGGATTGATTTTGTGTTCGTGCTTTGCGACTTCGTCGTGGTAGTAGACCATGTGGTCCACTCCGCTTTTGGTTTGCCTTATTGCGTGGTTGAGTATTTTGCTTATCCTGTTGAACTTTTGCGATAGCGGGTCGAATTCGCGGTACATGTATCCTGTGACTGTGAGGATGAATAGCCCTACGAAGAGGCAGAAATACACGTTTTCGAGCAGGGGTATTTCATAGCTTACTTCCCATATGCCTCGCCAAAACAGTATGATTCCTGTTCCGTAGAGTAGTGATGCTAGGAATTGTCTGTCTTCTTCTCGTAGTTCGTAGAATCTCATCCGATTATCACCGCGTGTTCGTTGATGGTTTTTATTGCGTAGTCTATTTTGTGTTTGCTTCGTGCGTGGATTGTGAGTATGGGTTCTCCTTTTTTGATGGTTTCCCCAGTGTGTTTGACTAGGTATATTCCTGCGTCGGGGTCTATTGGTGCGCCTGCGAGTCTTGCTGCTTTTGCGATTATTAAATTGTCAATGCTTTTTATTGTTCCGCTTTTGCGAGCTTCAAGTATGTATGAATGTTTGGCAGGTGCTAGTTTTTCAGGGTCGGGGATTTTTCCTCCTTGGGCTTCTACCATTCGTGTCATCGCTCCGAATGCGGCTCCAGTTGTTAGAAGGCGTCTTGCTGTGGCTTCTCCTTTGCCTTTTTTGGCTTTGCCTGCGAATTCGAGTAGTATTCCTGCCATCCAGATGCTTTTGTTGACGAGGTCTTGTGGGGCGCATCCGCTGCATTTTAGCGCCCAGATGACGTCTCTTGCTTCTAGGACTGGTCCTATTCCGTTGCCTATTGGCTGTGAGCCGTCTGTGATTAGTGTTTTCATTTTTATGCCAAGAGCGTTGCCAAGTTCGCCGAAGTGTCTTGCGAGGTGTTTTGCTTTATGTTTGTCTGCGACTTTGCTTCCGGGCCCTATTGGTATTTCCATTAATAGGTGTGTGGCTCCTACGCAGTATTTTTTGGCCATTATTGATGCTAGCATTTGCCCTTCGGCATCGATGCTGAGTGGGTGTTCTATTCGGATTATTTTGTCGTCTGCGGGGGCAAGGTTTACCGCTCCGCCCCACACCATGAATCCTCCTACTTCGTTGATTATTTTTTTGAGCTTGCTTATTGGAAGGCTTACCGGCGCTAATACTTCCATTGTGTCTGCGGTTCCTGCAGGGGACGTTATCGCTCTACTGCTTGTTTTCGGCACTATGCATCCTGCGGCGACTAGGATTGGAACTACCAGCATTGTTGTTCTATTGCCGGGCACTCCTCCGATGCTGTGAAAGTCCACTACGGGGTATTTGCCGAAGGTTAGTTTTTCGCCTGAATTGGCCATGGCTTTTGTTAGAGCGATGATTTCGCTTCTGTGCATTCCTCTTGTGTAGGTTGCGATTACAAAACTTGTGAGTTCAATGTCTGTTAGCTTGTTGCCGACGATGTCATTGACGATTGTCGCAAGCTCTTTTTCTGTTAGCCGAAAGCCGTCGAGTTTTCTTTTTATGTAGACTACGCTTTCTGGTTTTTCAGCTATGTCTAAATGGACGATGTCGCCGTTTTTTGCGTTTATGGCATCGAGCGTTTCTTCGAAGAATCCTACGTGTCCGGGAGGTACTGCTTTTTTACTTTCTGCGATGTCAAGGATGGCGATTGTTGATCTGCTTCCTTTCTTGACCACAAGTCTATCCATCGGGTGCAAGTCTAGTTCGTGGGCATCTTTTTCGTTTAGAATTACTATTTGGATGTCGCCTGTGGCGATGTCCATGTCCTTAACACGCAGCTTCATCGAGTTCATTTTCGTTTTTTGCCGTTATGATGGCCCAATATGTCTGCTTCTTCGAGGGCGTGCGGCGCTCGTTCTTTTTCGAAGATTTGCAGTAGGGTTTGGAATAGGACTAGTACGAATGGTCCGATTATTAGGCCGATGAATCCGAAGATGAATAGTCCTCCGATGACTCCTATCATGACTAAGAGCGGGTGTACGTTTGCTCTTCCTGCGACAATGATTGGTTTTAGGATGTTGTCTATTGTTGAGATTATCAAAAGTCCGTAGAAGAATAGTCCTAGGCCCTGCCACATCAAAGTGGGTTCTGCCTGCAGGTATCCTGCGAGTATCATATAACCTGCGGCGGGCATCCATATCATGGCGCAGCCAACGAAGGGGACTAGCGCGAAGAAGGTCATTACTATTCCCCACCAGAGGAATCCGTTGATGCCAAAGAGCCAAAATCCGAACGCTCCTAGTGTTCCTTGTACTAGCGCTACTATGAAGCTTCCGTAGATTAGCGCGTACGTGACGTCGCTGAATTGTTTGATGACTTGGTCTTGGTGGTGAACTTTAAGAGGCACTATTTGTGTGACTCTTTTGAGGTAGTCTTTTCCTTCGACTAGAAGATAGAATGTGGTGAATAATGTGACCATCAGGCTTAAAGCGATGCTTGGAAGCGCGAGTATTACCCCGCTGACTTTTCCCGTGATGAATCCTATGACGTCGTTTAATAGCGATATGAGATAGCTTTTTGTGGCTTCATCTTTTAACAGATTGTTTATATTGTTCGCGCTTTTGCAGATGAACGTGTCTTCGTAGCATCTGTTTTCGATGATTTCTCCTGAGAATAATTGTTGTTTGGCTCTAAGGTAGAGATAGTTTGTTTCTTCGGCTAGGCTTTTGACTAATAGTCCGCTTGGTATTGTGACTAGTAGGATTATCATGAACGCTATTAGGAATGCTGCGAGGTATTTGTGTTTGACGCGCACTCGGATTTTGTCGTAAAGTGGGTAGAAGACGAACGCTAAAATCGCTCCTGCGATGATGCTTGTGAGAACAGGTATTACGATTATTATGCTTGCAAGCCCGACTACTCCAAGGACTGCTAAGAAGAAATACTTGCTCAACCCCTCTTTTTCCATAGCGGTTTAAATGGATGTATTGATTTATAAATGTTGCTGAGCAAAACCTTTTTAAATGGACTCTATTGTTCTCCTCTTATAAGAGCCCGTGGTCTAGCGGTTATGACGGCTCGTTGACGTCGAGCAAGTCGCCAGTTCGAACCTGGCCGGGCTCATAAAGTTGCGCAAACGAATGTTTCCGCGCAAGACATGACTCTGCCGGGTTTGAACTCGACCATCTGCAGATGGACGTTGTTCGAACCTGGCCGGGCTCATATTTTTCTTTTGACCTAAGTTCAATATATCTCGCAAGCTCGTGCCACGCTGTTTGGTTGCGTATGAAGAAGTCTAATAGTGCTTGCTAGATTTAAAAAGCAGTATTCAGAAAAGAATTCAATCCAATTCGTTTGCGAGGTCTGCGAGTTTTTTTGTTGCTTTTTGCAGTCCTTCTTTCACATATCCTATGTGGTTTTTATCTAATATTTGGCGTGGTGTGTGGTCTATCATGGCAGCCAGTATCTTTAGATTTTCAACGATTCCTCCTGATTTTACGAGTTCTCGTTCAACTTTCTCAAGTTTTCGCACTATTGCATCATTTGCGGCCATAAAATTTTAAAACAGTTTATAGTATAATAATGTTTGGAACTACCATCTTATTTGTATTTGGAATTGGAATCCTAGGTCTGCTTCTTTTTCGCCTTGGAATAGTCCTAGTAGGTCTTGTCCGCTTCCTGTTCCCATTCTTTTGCCGTTTAGTGTGGGTTCTAATCTTCCTGTGAATTGGACTCTGCTTTCTTGTCTTTGCGGACGCGCTTCCACTCTTAGCGCTTGTCTTAATGGCGCTAGCGGGTCTGTGAAGTCTTGTTCGAGATTACCTAAATCTATTGTCCAAATGGATTCTATTCCGCCGTACACGTCTTGGAATAGTCCTCCTAGTCGTTCAACTTGGATGAGTCCGCGATTCATATATACGAACGGAGTGTAGCCTTCACGGGCTAACTGTCGTACTATTTCTCTTGCGCTTTGTAGTATAATGCGGTATTCTCTTGCGCCCAGTTTACCGCTGTTTTGCTGGTATTCTAGGTCTCTTCTCGTTCCGTACGGATCAAAGTATGGATTGTATAAGTTGTCAAGATCGTCCGTTATTGAGAATTTGGGTTCTTCGCCATGAAGGTTTATTGTTACTTGATCTAATGAAAGGCCTCTGCCAAATGAGGGCATGAGGGTTGGAAGGTCTAATCTTAAAGTGTCTTCAAGATTTATTTGTGTTGGGCGTTCAACTTCTATTGGTTCGTAAGTTTGCTGGTAAGTATTTGAGATTTGGATTGTTTCCGGAGGGCACGGTTCGCTGCGAATGAGTTTTTCAGAAGGCGTGATGTTTTGAACTATAATCTCCGAAGGGTCTAGTTCAGAACTGATTTTTTGCAATCCCTCATTTGGAAGCGCATGGCAACCTGAAGCCGAGAACATCAATCCAGCCGCCACCCCGTAAAAGTAATTTTTTAGTCCTTTCAAACTCACACTCCTAAAATCGTTTGTACGACATTAATAAGATGGTGACACATTTTATTAAAAACAAGTTATTTTTGACATTCCACAATAGAGGAAACATTTAAAAAGGTTCATAAACGGTCACGTTGATAATGCCTCCGTAGCATCATCGCCTAGCCCTTAAGAAGTGCTAGGACCCCAAACACTAAGTTGGGTCTTCGCGAGGCTTCAACCCAACGAGGAACAGCCCGTGCGCAGCACTGGTTGTTTTCACATACAAAATGCCTCCGTAGCATAGTAGCTATTGCGCCACCTTGGTAAGGTGGAGGTCACGGGTGCAACTCCCGTCGGAGGCTTTTAAAATCGACCGGTTTATCGTCTGGTGAGGGAACCGGAATTGATTTTAGGGAATTGCACTCGATTTTTAAAAGCCAGAAAATCGGCGGGTTTTCTTGGCTTCGGAGTTTTAGTTTGGAGCCCTCATTTTTGGGACTGTGGAGGACCCGAGTTTTCAGGTGACCACAAATCTCGATAGTTTTAAATACGTGGTCACCTATTGGTATTGTATGTTCATTGAAGTGCGCAAAGCAGGCAAGGGCAAGAAATACTATTTGGTCCATTCTTTTCGTGAGGAGGGAAGGGTTGTCAAGCTCAGGAAATATCTTGGCTTGAATCTTGGCGCAGAAGAGCTCAAGGAAAGAGAAGCACGTGCTTCAAAGACGATCATTGACCAATTGAAGTATTACCGGGAGATCAGGGATCCACTCAGATACGTTCTTTCACCAAACGAGGTAAAACAGCTCAAAGCATTGGAAGCAAGCGGTGACCTGAGAATTGCTCACTTGAGCGAGGATGATTGGCGTCGCTTCTCCGAGTTGTTTTCCTATCATACCAATGCAATAGAGGGGTCAACGCTTACTCAGCGAGAAGTTACTGCGTTGATTGAACATGATACGATTCCTGACAAGAGTGCTCAGGACGTTGCTGAAGCACGCGGTGTTGTCTTGGCAATTGAAAATATCCGAAAAAAGAAGCCGGCGCTTTCCGTTGAATTGATAAGATTATTGCATCGGTTGGTTTTCAAGGAAACAAAGGATTTTGCCGGTGAATTAAGGCCGCTTGGTGTTGAAGTTGTCATCCGTGACGGGCAAGGAGTGGTTGTTCATCGCGGAGCGCCGTCTCAGAACGTGGAGAAGCTGCTCCAAGAGCTAGTGGCCTGGTATGAAAAGAACAAAAAGAAATATTCAGGAATCTTGCTTGCAGCAGTAGTGCACGACCAATTCGAGAACATCCACCCATTTCAGGATGGAAATGGCAGGGTGGGACGCTTGTTGATGAATGCGATTCTCTTGAAGCACAGGCTCCCTCCGATCAATATCGAATTGAGCCATCGGCAGGAATACTACCGGACGCTGCAGGAATACCAAAACAAGGGCAATATACGCCCAACAATTGAGTTGATGCTCAAAGAATACAAGCACCTCAAAAAGAAGCTGCAGAGGTGACCACGCACGTTAATTTTGTGGTCACCTGAGAATAGAGAAACAGCATGGCAAAAAAACAAGTAGTAAAAAATGTCCAGCTCAATCAAATAGTGATATCTCTACTTAGATTAATCAAGCGTCTGATAAAAGAGGAAAGCAACGCATTCTTACGGGTGGCGCGAGGTCGGGCAATAGTCAGGGGAGTAGATCGAGACTTGGCAGTTATCGATGCAGATTCCATCAAAATTCTAAGCGGGTTTGATATCACAGAAAAAATAGCTGCAAGTGGAAATAACTGTACTATCGATAATAAGAAAGTTGCTCGATTCCTAACGAGTCTATCGGGTCGAATCATACGACTCAATCATATTGGCCTAAGCTACTCTTGTGCTTCTATTCGGCAAGAAATAATGCAATACAAGAAAGCGCTTGAAACATCAAACTTTAAACTCTATGAAGAACCATCGGGAAGCAAGAACAAATGGTTATTCATTGGAGATACGAAGAATTGGAACGCTCCGCTCTTTGAGATTGTTTTGACTCAAAGAAAAAACGCAGAGATAACTAAGTGGACTCCGCATTTTCAGATAGATATCGATAGTACGTTGAGCGTGGAAGAATTAAACACTGCACTGGAAAAAACATTTGGTGCTGGTTTTGACTGGAAATTAACTATCAAAAACTACGGGACCGTTTTAGGCATGAAAATACTGGGAAGCACCAACGGAACTAAGCTATGTCTTGGCATTGGCACCAATTTGAGAAATACCGAGTATCACAGGAAGAGAGTTCTCAAAGAACTGAAGTAGGAAAATCTATATGAATTCCTCTCAATTCTTTAACGATAAGTTCACTTAGAGTCGCATTTGTCTTATGCGGATGCGTACTAACTCTCTGGAGCCCGCTTAAGGCTTGAGCGCCCCGTTCGTAAGCCCGCAGTGAGCTATTTGTGTATTTTGGCTTCTGCTTGTTTTTCGACAAAGGTGAACAAGGTGTTTAGAACATCTTGAGGGACCGCAACGTTCATTTGGTTTTTTAGGTGTTCGAGAAAATCGCCTAAGTCGAATACTGCTGTTTCTCTGCCTAATTTGACTTGGTTTTTGGCTTCTTCGATGAGGATGTTCGCGCTTTCCGTGCTATCATACGTTGAACCGTACCATATCACAAGTACTTGAAAAATCA
Source organism: Candidatus Woesearchaeota archaeon (assembly GCA_018302815.1). Classification (GTDB taxonomy): domain Archaea; phylum Nanobdellota; class Nanobdellia; order Woesearchaeales; family ARS49; genus JAGVZE01. The sequence continues at coordinate 35,347 of JAGVZE010000017.1, read as the reverse complement.
TTAAATAGTTCGAGGGATTCTAACCTTTATTCAAAGAGGTGTACCATGTCAGAGGAAAAAGTCTCAATAGCGATTCTCGGTATCATTTCACTCATCGCGATAGTAGGATTGATTCTCATGTTCAGTGGAGGTTCCACCGGCGCGCTATTTTTAGCATGCGCGTCAGGCCAACATTTTGATAAGGCGGTATTAACCTGCGTAAACAACGCGCAGACCAGCGGACTTCCCTGCTCGCCCAATTCGAACGGGCAATGTAGCCAAGATGATTGTTTGGTTGGCATCCAAACAGGCAGGTGTGACACGAGATGTAATTGCGTTCTGACTTCCGCGCCGACTCAGACTGGTCAGCCTCTTACGAATCAAGTGCGACGACCAAGCACCCCGACAAGTCAAGGGCTCCCGTGTACGCGCAACTCAAACGGATACTGCAGCCAAGATGATTGCTTGGTTGGCATCCAAACAGGCAGGTGCGATACTAACTGCAATTGCGTTTTGACTGCTTCCACACACAATTACAAAGGCACAGTGACCATTGTGAAATAGATTGTGTCAGTGGTCTCTGCTCGTTAGCTGTATCCTTGTGGTTTTTAAAAAGAAAGTATTTAAAACTCGGTTGGCTTTTGCCTATCAAAAGGTGATTTTTTGAAACGTCAAACAAGGCAGTGTCTATTCATTGTCACATTTTTGATTTTTTCAGTGTCTGTTCTCGCTATTCCGACGGGGTATTCTTCACCTGCAAAATATGGATCTGCAACAGTTATCAGTTTTCACAAGCAAGTGGGCGATTCTGTCTGGTCGACGTCTGCGGCCGGAATGGCTGTTGAAGAAAGCAGAGTGAGTGTTGACTATGACGCGTCACGTGTCGCTGAATCACAAACGCCGATCCCAACTGATAGGTTACCGATAGCAGAGAAGGAAGCTCCGTCTGAAACTACAAAGGAACAGGTATGCCGTCCTGGAACGACCACGTGCGGCGTTGGTGCATGCAAGAAAACGGTTCAGGATTGTGTGGATGGAGTTCCGCAAAGGTGCGTTCCTGGGAAAGCAATTCCTGAGGTCTGTGGAAACAGTATCGATGACAATTGTAATGGCGAAACAGATGAAGATTGTAAAGCGTGCACGCCGAATTGGGTGTATTCTCAATGGGGTCCCTGCTCTTCAGGAGTACAGCTAAGAAAAGCCCATGATTCTAACAATTGTATGACTGGAGCGCCAACTGACCTCACACAACCGTGTTCGTCTTTGTGTAATTCAGTTATGCAGCAATGTTTCGTTGGTGTTGGTGCCTGTGTTCGTTTTGGAACTCAGACTCGGTCCTGCGTGAATGGTATCTTGGGCAATCTAAGCGCGTGTTCTGCAGTCCCCGGAACCCCGATCGCTGAAATCTGCGGCAATGTGCTAGATGATAACTGCAACGGGCAATCGGATGAGAATTGTCCGCCTGCGTGCACTCCTCAATCGCAACTCTGTGCTCTCGGTATTGGCGCATGTATGCGTTTAGGCAACCAGACGCGGTCATGCGTAAACGGCACGCTGAGCGCGCTATTTGGTCTTTGTTCCGCAACTCCGGGAACTCCTGTTCCTGAAATCTGCGGCAATAATATTGATGACGACTGTAATGGCCAATACGAAGACGGCTGTGTGAACCAGCCAAACGGCAATGCCTGCGCGTCCGGATCCGGCTGCCAGTCCCAAAACTGCGTGAGCAACGTCTGTGCACCCTATCAAGACTGCGTCAACGCATGCACCACTACAGTCCAGAACTGCTACAGCTATAGCTGCGGGTGGTTTGGACAGTCAACGTGCCAAAGCTGCAACCCCTACCAAACCACGAATCCCGCGTGTGTACAAGCGTGCGTTCCTGCGTGCACTCCTGTGCCAGTACAATGTAGTGTTGGTGTTGGTCGATGTGCTAACACAGGCATACAGATACGACACTGTGTGAATGGCGTGCTCGGTGCCCCAGGTCCGTGTTCTGCGACTCCGGGAACTCCTATTCCTGAAATGTGTGGTAATAATATCGACGACAATTGCAACGGCCAAACAGATGAGGGTTGCCCCCCGCCACCCTGCACTCCAGGAACGATATCCTGCGGTCTTGGTGTGTGTCTGCATACTGTTCAGAGTTGTATAAATGGAGTTCCGCAAGGCTGCACTCCTGGACAGGCATATTCTGTGCAAGACGTATGTGGCAATAATATCGACGACAATTGCAACGGCCAAACAGATGAGGGTTGCCTGAATCAGAATGGTCAATCTTGTTACTCGTGGTCTCAGTGCTATTCACAAAGTTGTTCGAATGGCATCTGTACATCACATCAGGATTGTATAAACGCGTGCACCACTACCGTTCAGAATTGCTACAGTTATAGTTGCGGTTTTGCGGGATGGTCAACGTGCCAGCAATGCAATCCCTACCAGACCACCGATCCTGCGTGCGCGATGTCTTGCCATTGAAAAACTGAGCAACCTTAGAAAAGCCTCGCTTGTTCAAATCATGCATTGTTTCAAGCATGAGACAATAATATATTTCAACACTTTCTCTAATATCATTGGAAGCTCGCCTTCATAGGTCATGTGAAGGAACCATACCAACGTTCTGTCTCCCGCCTGAAGCTCTAAAAATCCGAGATTTTTGGATGCCAGAAAACGCAATGGCGTTTTCTTGGCTTCGAAAACTAAGTTGTGAGCCCTCGGATTTGGGCCCAGTCTGGGCCTAAATTTCAGCAAAGGTTTATAAGTTTTGAACCTATTATGGTAATTATGGAACTCATAACTATTCCAAAGCATGAGTATCAGCGTTTGAAGAAGCTGGAAGAATTGGATTTTGATCTGATACGCCAGTTCGCAAACAGCCTCGAGGATTTAAGAAAGGGTCGTTTCAAGCGGCTTGCTTAACTATTTTTTCTGCTTCTCTTCTGAATGCATCCAGACTTTTCTTGATGTGGTCAATAGTTGCTTGTTGGTCCTTTTTGCCGCTTGTTGCTGCCAGTAAGACAAGCTTCAAGTCTTCATAAATCAAGCAGTAAACTCTTTTCTCATGGACTCTCTTTTCGCGCAGGAATCTATAATTCAGGGCATCACCGGCAAAAGGATTTTCTCTCAACTGCTTGGGAATCTTTTCTGCGATCTCTCTGTCCGCTTTGGTCCAACGAGAAAGTTCTTCCAGATAGGTGTCAGTTCAGATGATGGTGAACATAGGACAATTGAGCACGTGAGAATTTAAAATGGTTTGTATCTCAAAATCAAAGATGATAGTGCAGAAAAGAAAGACCATGTCTGACTACATCCGAAGTTGCATTTCGGGCAATAGCGTTGAAATCGAGCTCCAAAATGAACCTTTACATTAACGCGCTAAAAAAGGCGATTGAATCAAAGCTCAAGCTACTCTGCTCGCGTGAATAATGGTTAAATACTTCTTATCTTTGTGTTGTTTTATGAAATACTTGATTTTGATGCTTTTGATCTCAATTCCTTTTGTTTTGGCTGAACGTACTGCCGAGCGTACGATTACGCGTATCACCCCTCTCCTGAACGTAAGCGTTCCACTCACTGTTGCTGTTCGTCCTGTTTGCCAATCAGGTGTTAGTAGGTGTGAAGATAACACGTTCCAGCTTTGCAAGGCAGGCATGTGGCTTCGTGCTCAAACGTGCACTAAGTCACAGATTTGCTCTAAGAAGGGGTGCGTTTCTATTAATAGCAAACTGACCGTAACGCCAGTGAAGCTTCTGGCAGGTGAGATTGTTTGCCCTGTTGTGAAAACCTTTGCGAAAAAGCCTTTGAAGGCTCCGTTCGACCTCAAGAAAGGGGACTGCGCGCTTAAAGGTAAACCGATAACTGCGTATTTGGGTTCGCTTCAGAAAAGGGCTGATGAGTGCAAGGCGTTAATCATACCTAATTGGAATCAGGTGGTTCAGTCTAAAACGTATTTGCATCAGAAAATCGATGCGCTTCCTACAGTTTCACCTACTAGTAAGATAACCGCTTCTGCTTCTTGTTTTAAGCTAACTGATGAACAGAACACTCCTTTTGAAGTTGGTGAGAGTGTGCCTGCTGATGCGTACTATGCTAATTGGCTTTTGAAACTTGGTAAAAGCGTTCAGAGCTATTGTGATAGCGTTACTGGCTTGATACAGCCTGTTGCGAATAAGTGTTCTGAGTATAAGATGGCGATTAAGTGTATTATTGATGATAGAGAAGGAGTAAGTGAAGGGGAACGAGAATCGTTCCACATGGGAATTGATTCAGCTTCTAACGCTGCTAAAATTCGATATGACTCATTAGGATTTGTTCATGCTAAAACCATAACTGAGAACATTGCAAACTTCAAGAAAAGTTTCAATGAGAAAAATGTTTGTACGACTAAAAACGATAGTGCGAACGGGTTTGGGAAGGAAGAGGAGTGAACGTGACGAGGAGAAGGGATGAGCCCAAGTTTCAATTAGTCAAAGTTAAGAAATCCTCAAAAATGTAAACTGAATTCCAGACTAACCAATCTAATTGGCACACCAAAAGCAGTTCCGCAAACTATAAAAACAACAGATGACCACTCCAACACATGGACATCCAATTGTTCATAAAAGAGGGGACTAGCTACAAGGTTCTAAGAGTGCCAGTTTATGTAGTTAAGAATCTCTTAAGAGATCGACTTAGCCGAAGCGAACTTGACCGCATCCATCGTCTCGCGGGACCAGTTGAAATGTCGGACAATTTCAAATCAGGTAGCATTATTGTTGATTTTAGTTCAAAAACAGCGGAATGTTATCAAACGAAAATCGACTTAACATCATTTGATCCAACTTGGAAAGTAAATAATGAGAAAATCACACTGAATAATTATTAAACGTTATTCTGTTGAACTATATTGATTTCCGTATCAGAAAGGTTAAACAGCTTGAAAACTTCGTTATCAATCATCCCATCTATTTTTTGAATTTCATTTTGTATCTTGTTACTTTCATCGGTATTTTTTTCTTTAATGTTCTTCAATTTTTCGTTCAACTCCAAAATCCTGCCCACTAATTCACTTATTTTTGACTCAGAAGAATATATCGGATAAGGTAAATTATAGAGATTGGAGGGTTTTATATTTACATCATTATAGTGAGCAGAAAAATAAAAATTCATTAATTTGGAATTAAGGATACCAAGAATCCAAAAAGTCTTAACTTTATCTTTTGGAAGTAAATTATGGATTCCGTTGTTCGTGTATATTCCACCCCGAATGAATGTTGCCACAATTCTTCTAGGTAAGGAAGGATTTCTGATTTGCTGCAGAACAATTCTATCACGTTCAAAAATATTTGGCGTTTTTGGCTCTGCAAGCCATTTTCCGTAACTAATATATTCTTTATTTTTGGAAACGCCATATCGATAAATGAATTTACCAGTGAGCCAAGGCTTGAATGTCTGATCTAATTTGGTAAGTGCAGTAAATGGTTTTTCGTCAACTATTCTTTTTGTTTGCGAGGGGTTTCCCTTGCCCACTTGATACGGTTTAATACCAGTGATGATTTCAACGTAATCATTTAGGACTACTGGTTGTTTTTTTATCTTGGCAATTAATTGAACATCATCCACATTCAGTTTCAGATTAATTACGCTTCCAGGAGAATCTAACAAATCTTTTTGCTTGACTGCCACATAATTTAGATTGCTCAGATTGTTAATTTTATCTTTATGGGGGAAGAAATATGCCCCTATTTGATTGTTATTGATGATCTTTTTCGTAAAAATTATAATGCATGTGTCAACAGTTGCATCTTCAAAAACGCTCTGAGGAAGGTTAATTAATTTAAGTATTGAAAATTTTGATAACAGTTCTACTCTAATGTGTTGTGCATTTGTCAAATAAAACCAAGTGTTTGGTATAATTAACCCAACTAGTGATTCTTCTTTAACCAACGCGGCGACTCGCTCTAAAAATAAACGATAACTTTCATAAACTGATTTCACATATGAATAATGCAGTTCAAAATATTTTTTCTCCTCCAGTTTGAATGCAACACCGTACGGCGGATTCCCAATCACGATGTTAAACCCTCCACCAGTCATTATTTCCTTGAACTCATCTTCCCATTTAAACGCCAGATAATCGCCCGCCACTTCTTTATCATCAATCAAACTATTTCCGTGTCGAATATTATCCGCAAGTACTGGAAGTCCTTCTGAAATCTGCGCCAGTTTCAATGAAAATGTTAACTTGGTAATCTCAACGGCTCGTTCATCAAGATCGACTCCGTATATACAATTTAGAAGCAAGTCCTTTTTCTCCGCATATTCCAAGGGCCGTTTTAGTGCTTTTGCAGCTTCTTCAATTAGTACATTAAACGCCCTTAAAAGAAAGCTTCCCGACCCGCACGCGGGATCAAGAATTTTCACTTTCAGAATTTCTTCAAATGATTTTCCTTTAATATAGTCACGAACAGTGTTATTCACTATGTATTCAACAATGTATTTTGGCGTGTAATAAATGCCCTCCTTCTTTCGTTTTCCAATATCTTCTTTTTCCTTGAAGCGCTTCTTTCCAGTCTGAACATGCCCGATAAAATTTTCATAAACTTTGCCAAGAATGTCTTCATCGATTTCATCAAAATTGTATGCTGGTCGGCCTTTCGGTTCGCGTAGATCAGTCAATAAGTCCATTAGTTTTGTATCTTCGATTATGTATTTATCAGCCGGACTCATATCAAAAAGATCGCTATCAGGCACTTTTCGATATTTTGCGAAAAGTCCATGAATAGATTCCAATAACCAGCCCAGAGTCATCGAATAACGAGTCTGTTTCTCATTAAGCAATCGTTTTAAAGTTGGCTCATGGTGAATTCCTTTATCTTCACAACAACAAATGAAAACCAACCTATCTATTATTTTTTGAACTTCTTTCTCAATTTCTGCAAAGTCCTGTTCATCATCAAAATTTAATTTAAGATTTTTCTTTTGAATATTGGTGAGTAACATTTCTCGCCAATTTTTCATATCATCCAAAAGGCGATCATCAACAGGAACAGATTTTTTATGATGAACGAGTTTTGAATAAAGAAGATTATCTTTAGCTGCTGAAATCCAGTATTCTCGTTCAAAACACAATAACGTTTTCAAGTCATCATCACTTACAGTTAAAAGATTGATTCGTGCAATAGCTGCTTCATGCACATTCCGATACTGTATTTTAGGGGCTAAAATTACAATTTGTCTAAAATTTGTTAAAATAACGAATTCTTTATCCGCATTATATCCATACTCAAGTGCTTGCGTTAATGCTGCTTCATCTTCGAACAAATCTTTCGTAGCGGCTTTCGCTTCAACAATGAATTGCGTCATGCCTTGATAATAGACCAGATAGTCAGGACGTTTTCCTGCTCTTTGTTCTTCAAGTCTAAATTCTGAAACATCTTTAGTATTCCAATGAAGAACTGCTTCAACAAGCGGAAGGATTAAACTCGCACAAATCTGTTTTTCATTACTCAGAAGACTTTTATCATCTTTGAATTTCTTATTATACTCATCAACCAGTTTTTGAAGGGCTTGACGCGCAGCAACAATGTCCATATCTGAATGGTTCACCCAGTCCTTTTTATGTATTTCTACCTAAAATCAGTTAACTATTAGAATACTGCCATTCTTTAAATTAGGATATCCCTCCAGTAGCATTGCACACAACACTACAAAACATTTATATCCCTCTCTTCCCAGTGATAAAGCATGACTAACATTCTTATCAGCGGGAAGAAATACAGTTTACTGGATTTTGAGACTGAAGAAGTGTTTGAGAAGGCAGTTATTGAAAATTGCAAATATTTGTTCGGAAACGATGTTGTTTATATTGATATTAAGAAGCGCTTTGGAAAGTCTGAATCATATAACAAAGGCGTGCCTGATGGGTATTTGATTGATTTTACGAGTAATAAGCAGCCTCGACTGTATTTTGTTGAGAATGAGTTGTCAACACATGATGTTTACAACCATATTTCTGAGCAGTTGGTAAGATTCACAACTATCACAAGAACGTCTCAGAATCAAATTAGAACTAAATTGCTTGAAGTTATTAAATCAAATACTGCACTTTCTAAAGAAATAGAGAAATATCTTAAAAATACTGATTTTAAGAATATTGATGAGTTAATGATTTTTCTAACTGAAAATAAGATAAAGATTGTTTTGGTAATTGATGAAGCCACCACCGATCTGAATGACGCACTTGACGTATTTAGAGAACGACCTGACGTTGTCACACTGAAACGATACGTAAACAAGACAGATATTGCATACTTTTACGAACCCATGAGAGAAGAATTGCAGGAATTCGACGGTAAAAAAACAAAGTCTAAAGAGTCAGATATTGAAGAGATCGATACCATCGTGTGTCCGGCATTTGAAGACGGGTTTAAACATGCATACGTTGAAAAGAATGCATGGTGGGCAATCAGACTATCACAAAGGGCTCGCGAACAAATAAGATATCTAGCAATGTATGAAAAATCGCCAGTTGCAGCGATAAGAAATTATGCCGAAATAGAACGAATCGACACGTATAAAGATTCAGGAAAATTCATCTTGTATTTGAAAAATAAGAAAACAGTCAGCCCGATAGAGTTGGATAAAGGCGTAAAAGGAATGGCGCCGCAATCTCCAAGATTTACGAAATTATCCAAATTGCTTAAGGCTAAAAAAATAAGTGAACTCTGGAAATAAATTTGAATTATATTTTGAGACGCCATATGAACAGCAAAAGTACCCTCTCCAAATCCAACTACACCTCCGGTCTTTCCTGTCCTAAGCTTCTTTGGCTTAAAATTAACGCTCCTGAGAGGATTCCGCCTGTTGATGCTGCTACGCAGGCAAGGTTTGATGCGGGTCATGAGGTTGGAGCTTTAGCCAAGCAGCTTTATCCGGATGGTTTTGAAGTGAAACGTGACGGTTCATCGGTAAAGACGACTCAGGAGCTTTTGAGGGAGCGTAAGCCGCTTTTTGAGGCCACGTTCGCGTATAAGCATGCGTATTGCAAGGCTGACCTGTTGATTCCTCACGGTAAGGATGAGTGGGTGCTTATTGAAGTCAAGAGTTCAACAGAAGTCAAGGATGAGCACTTGGAGGATGTTGGCTTCCAGTATTATTGCTTAACTGGCGCAGGGGTTAAACTGCATAAGGTCTATTTGATGGTTGTCAATAATGAGTATGTTTTTGATGGAAAGCTAGAGCTTAAGGAGTTTTTGGCAAAGCACGACGTGACTGAAGATGCAGTTACAAAGTCAGAAGAAGTTGAGGGTAATATTGAAGGTATGCTTGAAATCGTTAAGGGCAAGTGTCCCAAGCCAAAGTACGGTTCTGAGTGCAAAGAGCCTAAGGACTGCCCAGTATGCGCTCCTGATTTAGAAGGGATTGAACTTGCCGAACTGTATTATTTTGGAAAGAAAGCTTGGCCGCTCATCAACCAAGGAATTACCACCTTTGAGAACATTCCGTCTGACGTAAAATTGGGTTCTAAGCAGCAAATTCAAATTGATGCGGTTGAGAAGGGCAAGCCGCACATTGAAGTCAAAGCGATAAAGAACTTTCTCAAGGCGTTCAAGGAACCGCTCACGTGCCTTGACTTTGAAACGATAAATCCTGGTGTCCCTCTCTTTATTGGAACTTGGCCGTATCAGCAAGTGCCGTTCCAGTTCTCAGCGCACGTTATAGAGAATGGCAAGGTTAAGCATATTGAAGTGCTTGCGGATGGCAAAGGTGACCCGCGCAAGGAGTTTCTTGAGGGTTTGAAACAATTGCCAAAGGAGGGGAGCGTTTTGGCGTTCAACGCCAGTTTTGAGAAACGCGTCCTGCACGATTTGGCAGAAGCGTTCCCAAAAGACGCTAAATGGATAACTCAAATAATTGACCGAATGGATGATCTCGCAACGCCATTCAGAGAGTTCTGGTACTACCACCCCAACCAACACGGAAGCTACTCCATCAAAGAAGTCCTGCCCTCAATGACGGGAAAAGGTTACGAAGGACTCGGCATCGCAGAAGGCGGAGCGGCCACCCGTGCGTTTATCGCACTCCTAAACAACACACTAAACACTAAGGACGTGAAAAAGGCAAGAGAAGACCTGTTAAAGTATTGCGGGCGGGATACTGAAGGGATGGTTGAGATTCTTGAGGCGCTTCAAAAGATTGCCAAGTAGTATGGCAACTATTCAATAATCAGTCATATCCATGAAGTCTCTGACCCACTGGTCATGGTCTTCCTTTTTTAATTTTCTTAAGCTCGTTTTTTTAATGCGTTGGATTTCCTCTCTTAAGTCTTGTCTGTATGCTTTGACTAAACTTCGAATCAATTTTGCTTTTTCGGCTTCAACTTTTAGTTCTTGTTTTTTCGTTGATTTTTTCATTTTATGCTCCATGACGATGGATATATTCGTTCAGAAAGAGACTGATACTGGGCGTTTTCCCTTGAATGTGATGGATTGTTGCTCAATCCACGATTCCGGCACGACGTATCCTTCGTTGTGAAAGCACCAGCCGAAACGTGCCAGGTAGTAGTATTTGCCGTTGATGTTCTTTCTCTGGTTGAATATGATGGCATCTGCCATAAGAGAATGAGCGAAATGAGACTATATATAGTGTTTTGACAGGATTATTCCTAAAAGAACGTCCTTCTGAAGCAACACAATCATTAAATATTAATTGCTATCATTTGCTATCATCATGGACGAGACTGAGCAGTTTAACATCAGATTATCTATGTCGCTTATCAAAGATTTAGACTTCATATCGCGTGCAACGCAAATATCTAAGAGCGAGTGGGTTCGCTACAATGTGACGGAACTGGTGAAGACGGCCAAGGATAAGTTGTTATCTGAGCTTGAGAAGTCGTTTATTGTTGGCAGGAAGAGCGCTGAGGAGTTCAGGAGCGTGACGAATCACGCTCCGAGCGAAGAGCTGATAGCGCGCAGGAACGCCTACCACAAGAAGATGTTGGATCTGGTGAAGGACGAGGCGAATAGGGAGTTCGCGAAGAAGGCGTTATTAAAGTCTTAGGTATACGCGCATGGTTTCCTTGGAAACCAAGGGGTTTCCAAAGTGACCATCCCCGTCTTAGCCTCTGCCGTCTTCCGTACCCGCCGTCCTCCTTCCTACCGTCAGCCGTCCTCCATACTTGCCGTCCATCCGTCCACCGACAAGTCGTCTTGCCGTTCTTCGTACGTGCCGTCCTCCCGTCCCGCCGTCCTCCATTCGTGCCGTTTTCAAAAAAAGGGCGTTTTGTGTTTTCGAACATTTTTAATACCCGTTTGCCATTTATTGATGTGTGGAGGTTTTTTGGTGAAAAAAGGTGCGGTTTTTGCTCTTGTCATATTTTTTGCGTTATCAGTGTACGCGCGCGAGCCTTGCGCGAGTTATTGTCAGGGCGACGTTTATTACACTGGAGCTTTGAACGAGCGAACGAGTGTTTGTGATTACACTCGTGAACTTTGTGAATTGGGCTGTGATGGCGGGTGCGTAACGCCTTCAAGAGAGCAGGAAGAAACTGTTCCTGTGCACGAGACTGTTTCGCGTGAACAGCCAGAGGCTGCGCCTGTAAGCTTGCCAAGAACTGTGCCAGCGCAAAGGGTTTCAAGGCAGGTTAGTGTTCCGCCGCCGGTTGCTATTCCCAAGGTCATAACGCCGTCAGTTAGCGTTTTGCCATCAGCGATTGTTCCTCAGATCAGAGCGCCGTTCACGCCATCGATTGGAAGACCCATCATAGATGAAAACCAAATTGTTCTGGATCCGAAAAAAACAGTGACTGTAGCATCAGATGAGAAAGCTGTCTCTGTCAAAGAAGAGGGTGGCGTGGTTAGTGTCACCGTTTCTCGCCCTGCGAAATTATTTGGCATTTTTCCAACAACAGTTCAGATAACGAAAACTATGAGGCCGGGCAGTCTTGAGGTTTTGAATGAAAAACTTCCTTGGTGGGTGTTTTTTGCGATTATTCCGAAAGTTGAGCATTCGTATGGGTGCATGACTGTCAATGATTGTCTTAACAATCCTGCGGTCAATCATTGCAAAGAAATTTCGTGCGTGATGGGTTCAAGCGTTTTTGGCGTGTGTGTGGAATCGGGCGTTGAATTGGACTGCGGAAAAGCGGATGTGTGCGCTAAATATGCGTGCGAGCCTTCAACAGGCAAGTGTGGATTGCATAATCTTCCTGACAAGACCGCGTGTCCGGCGCAGTTTGACTCGTACCCGTGTGTGGAGTGGGAGTGTGAGGCGGGGTCCTGCGAGAGCAAGTGGGTGCTTGGCAAAAAACTGCAAAACGGCCAGACCTGCAAGTGCGTTGATGATAAGGATTGTGGCGAATTTGAGGATGGCGATCATTGCAATGGCAAATTGTATTGTGATTTCGCGAGCGGCCAATGCCTGATAAACCCTGCTACTATCGTTGCTTGCCCGAAGAATTATAACGAGTGTGTCAAAATTGGCTGTGATAAAACTAATGGCTCGTGCCAAAAAAACAGTCTTGTTGGAAGTTCGTGTGCGACTGGTCATCCTTGCTGGACAGGAACTTGTACTGCGCAAGGCGCTTGCTCAAGCGTTTTTGATAAGTCAAAGAAGACATCTAAAGGATTGCCTTGCGAGTGTCAGAGTGATTCTGAATGTCCGGATGATGGTAACGTTTGCAATGGAATCTTTTTCTGCAATAAGGCGACCAATCAGTGCATGCTTAATCCTGCGACAATCATCACGTGCCCGTCTGTTGACGACGCTGCGTGTGTTCAAAACACGTGCGATCCGAAGTCTGGAAAGTGCAAGATGGTGCCTGTTAAAGAGGATGAAAGCTGCGGTGAGTGGGGTTGTTATAATTCAACGTGTAAAAAAGGCCAATGCGTTCTGGACTGGAATTATAAATGTGATTGCGAGAAGGATGCCGACTGCAAGGACGATGGCGACTTGTGTAATGGAGTCTCGTATTGCAACAAGCAGACTGGAAAGTGCGTGCTTAACCCTGCGACAACGATTACGTGTCAAACTGTTTTTGACACTGCGTGCCAGAAAAACACGTGCGATCCTAAAACAGGTTTGTGCGGCATGAAAGACGTGAACGAGAATGGAGCCTGTTCTTTCGAACACTTTTGCTTGGATTCGGCCTGCCAGAAAGGCAAGTGCGTGACCGCTTGGGACTACAAGAAAGTCTCAGAAAGCAAAAAATGTGAGTGCAAGGAAAATAGCGATTGTAAAGATGATGGCAATGTGTGTAATGGAGTTCCCTACTGTAATAAACAAACAAATCAATGCGTGAACAATCCTGCCACGCTTGTTTATTGCCCGAGTGTTGATGATAATGAGTGCCAAAAAAACACCTGTAATCAGGCAACAGGAAAGTGCAGTATGCAGTTTATCAATCAAAATGCGTCCTGTACTCAAGTGCACCCGTGTATGTCTGCTGCGTGTTCGCAGAGCGAATGCGTGCAAAACTGGCAGTATAATAAAACAGCAATCGGCCACAAATGCCAGTGTAAGAATAATTCAGACTGCGCGGCGTATGAAGATGGCGTTTCTTGTAATGGAAAACTATATTGTGACCTGAGCAAGACAGAATGCGTCATCAATCCGGCAACGATAAGTTGCTGATACTTTTTCCACTGTACTTATCTAATTGCATGTGATTTTCTTTTATATCTAAAGCTCTTGCGCCCATTTACAGTACTTTTTTATTTTCTCAAGGTACGCGGGTTGTGGCGCGTGCAAAGAGCAGTTTTCGTAGAATTGTCTTCGTATCTCGGTTAGTTCACGTTCTTCGAACGCAGTGCCATACAGTTCACGCGCGATTGCAGCGATTGCGTCTGGGTGTTCTATCGCGGCTCTGCCGACCATTAGTCCGCGGATGTTTTTAGCATCAACTCCTCGCGTTATTTTGACGTAATCAATCGCGTTGTTTATTCCGCCATTAATGATGATCGGCACGTTATACGACAGCAATTCTTTTAGCGAAGAATAATCGTATGGGTCTGCTGATTTTTGCTGTGCGTGTTTGAAATGTATGGAAACTCCGTGGAAGTTCGGATTATCTATAGTGGCAAGGGACGAAAGAAGTGTATGTATCTTTCGCTGTTGAACTTCCATTAGATTCAACCCAAGGCGTACTTTGACTGAGACTTTCCATTTGTTCTGCTTTAGCAGCTCGCGAACAAGATTTGTGACTTTTGTTGCTCGTTTTATTAGCGCTGGACCTTGTCCTATGCGTAGTAGTTGCGGTGATGGGCAGCTGCAGTTGAGCTGTATTCCGTACACGTTATCTTTTTCCGGAAAGCGTTTGAGCTCCTCATCGAGCTTGCGCAAAAATTCAGCGCATTCTGTTTCTTTGGAGGTCGCTATTTGTATCCATTGTCTTTGCCCGGCTATCGGATACGTATCTACTTCTTTCCAGGTATTGTTGCGTTTAATCAAATTATTCAAAGAAAGCATTCCTGTATAAGTGTCAGTAGCCCCAGCGCAAACTTTACGGAATGCCCAGCAGCTTACGTTTTCAAGGGGCGCTAAGTGAAGCTCCATTATGGGCCTCTACTCGAGCTCTCGTTTGAGAATTTTGTGCGCTTTGTTGACGGCTTTGAATTTTTCAGCATCGCCTGTTGGAGTGTCAGGGTGGTGCGCTCTTGCAAGGTCTTTGTATTTCTTGTTTATCAAATCCATATCTTTAGTGTCGTGGTCGACGCCAAGCAGTTCTCGCGCTGCTTTTCTTTGTTCATCTACGTCGTCTTCTTCTGCGAATGCGTTGATGAAGTCTTGCATGTGTTTGGTTCCGTGCGCGACTTGGTTGACTTCGAACTCTATTACTTTAGAAACAATGTACATGTTTTCAGCGTAATTGTTGGCGCCGTCATATTGGTAGAACATTCTGTGGCCGTCGTGGTACCATGTGGCTGATGCCGCGATTTTCTTGAACGGCGCGTTCTCGATTACTATGTCGGTATGGCGTTCGAGGATTCCTATTTTCTTTAGTGATTGTATTATGGCGTTCTTGTATTGGACTGCTCGTCTTCCGAATGAGTCCTTGATTAAGACGGCTGGGAATTCATATCCTTTTACTTTTATGGTCGCCATAGTGCACGCTTATCGGCCGCCCTGTTGCCTTGAGAAGCGTTTGTGTCTTTTATGGCGGTAGAAGTCGCGGTTGTTTTCAGGTCCGCCAGGTCCGCCTTGTGGCATCGGTATTTTTTCGAATGCCGGAAGGGGCGTTGGAGTTATGTTTCGTCCTAGGTTTCGCATCATGTGCTTGTAATCGCGTTCTTCTTCGCGCGATACGAATGTGATTGCTTCTCCTGATGCGCCTGCTCGCGCCGTTCTGCCGATTCTGTGGATGTAATCATCGTGTGTTTGCGGCAAGTCGTAGTTGTAGACGTGCGAGACGTTTGAGACGTGGATTCCTCGTGAGGCAACGTCAGTTGCGACTAGGACTCCGACTCCTCGTTTGTGCAGTATTTCTATGACGTGCATTCGTTTTGTCTGCGCAAGTCCGCCGTGTATTGGTGTCGCATCTATTTTCTCAGCTCTTAGGCGTCGTGCGATTTTGTCGCATCCGTGTCTTGTTCCGCAGAATATGATCGCGATTCCTGGCGTTTCTTTCTTGAGGCAGTGCACAAGAAGGGATACTTTATCGCCAGATGGCACAAAGAATGATTTTTCGGTGAGCAAGTGTGTATCGACTTGTGTTTTTGTCTGTATGACTGCGGGTTCTTTCATGTGCCGATTGACAATTGATCGCAATTTTGGTGATAGTGTCGCGCTAAATAGGATTGTCTGGCGTTGCTTCGGTGTTGACTGTATGATTCTTTCAACGTCATCGATGAATCCCATGTCAAGCATTCTGTCGGCTTCATCTAGAACCAAAAACTTGACTGTTGATAATCTAACTCCTCTTTGCATTATGTCTAGCAGTCGTCCTGGTGTTGCGACCACTACGTCTGCTGTTCTTATGGCGTGTAGCTGCGAGCCTATGCCTACTCCTCCGAATACGGGGATTATTTTGAGTGATGTGTATTTTGCAAAGCCTCGTATCGCTTCGCTTACCTGTACGCATAGTTCTCTTGTTGGCGTTAATATGAGCGCTTGTATGCCTTGTCCTGGTTTCATGTGTGAAACTATAGGTAGGCCGAATGCTGCTGTTTTTCCCGATCCTGTTTGTGATTGTCCGATTACGTCTTTTCCTTGGAACAGTAAAGGAATGGTTTTTTGCTGGATGGATGTTGGATTGCTGTATCCTAGCTCTTTGAGCGCTTTTTCTATATTTGCTGGTAATTTCAGTTCTGAAAATGTCATTTGTTCGTGTCTTCCCTATTCTCGAAAATATACATCAGAATAGCAATAGAGAAAGCCTATTGACCCTTTATAAAGCTTTGCTTTTTAAAAGGGGTATTTATAGAGAACAATCAGCTTACCCGCCGTCTGACGTGTCTTCTAAGGATGGAGTTTTTTCGTGATTCTACTGCATCAGAATCAACGCCGAATCGCTCTTGGAAGAACTCTACTGCCATATCTTTTATCCAAAAATAGTACAGCGCGGCGGTATAATGGCCTGTTGGCAAAACGTCGAGTTCGGGCCTTCCTAGCGCTTCGTGCAGTTCAAGCCCGCGTTCGTAAGGAACTACTGTATCGAAGAATGCAAGGAACATTCTGGTATTGCGGGCATCAATATATGGCGCAAGGTTCGCGGGGTCTGATTCGTATCCTTCTTTGAAGTGTTCTAAAAGTTCATCCGCGTTTTTGGATAGTTCGCGTGAGTGTTCTTCCACGAATTCTTCCAAGCTTCCTTCGGTTGACGTCATTAGTATCAGTGGTATGTTTGCCCCTGGCATTCCAAGTATGTTGTACTGCAGTCTGTGCTCAACTGCTATCAGCGGCACATTCGTTATCGCGCCCATGCTGATTCCAATGCTTCCCATTTGGTCGTATTCGCAATCAAGCGCGTCAAGCACGCATCGTCTATCTGAAACTATTGAGCGCAGGAAAGTTTCTAAATTATCAAACTCTGCGAATCTTAGCATGTGTTTTGGCCTGTGCACTAACACAGCCGAGATTCCATTCTCGGCAAGTGTTTCGCATAGCGGTCTTTCTATCGCGTATTTTCCGCCAAGTATTGGCGCTACAAGAACAAGCGGCGCGTTTTCGCGAAGGCGTGTTCTGTAGTGTTCGAACGTGACCTGCCTATCTTTTTGTGAAGCTTCATCATAATGAGAGAACGTACTCGTTTCAAGGGTATAAAGCAGCCTGTTCTCGCTTCGAACTAACGTTGTGATGGGCGCGATGCCATCGTCGTCTTTGTACCTGAATCTTTCCTCAATTGAACGGTCAAGCGGAGTGGGTCCGCGGTACATAGGGTCTTGTGGTGTGTGGTAAGTTAACGCTCCGCATCCGGATAGAACAAGTGCGCACAAAGTGTGCGAGAGCTTTGAAAGCATGTGTGTTGTCAAGCGCGTGCGCATTTATGAATGTTGCGACGCATGTGAAGTAAAGTTCGAAAAAAATGTGTCTTCAGATTTATATACTTCTGGAAGCGTAAGAATTTTAGTGCTGAATAAACTCCTAGGCTCCGTGTTGGCCGTTTCGCTCGCTGGTTGTTCTGGTTTAGAGATGGGAGTCTCGACAGGATATGGCAGGTTCAACGATCAGGAAATAACTCCTTTCAGCGTGCGTATCGGCAAGGATGTCAACGAGTATATTGGACTTGATGAAAATCATGGCAATCTCCACTTATCGGTGGAGGCGTTTGATTATGAATTTCATGGCGATGAACGCGGTTCTATGCGCGGGGCGACTCCGATGGGAAGATATGAGTATCCGTTTGGCAATGTTAGCGTTTACGCGGAGGCTGGAGCTGGCCCTGGTTATCTTGATATGCGAACAAGAGAGCAGGGGCACGCGGGTTTCAACTTTTTAGACCAGGGCGGTTTTGGCGCGAGGATTCAAGATGATGGCGTATTTCTTCAGCTGGGCTATAGATATATGCACATTTCGCACGGTGGAACAAGAGATAGTCCTAACAGGGGCATTGATTCGCATTTGTTTTTGTTTGGTTTTGGGTTCAGATTCTGATTATTTGTTTAAAAAGCAGGTCATTACGTTTAAATAGGAGTTCGAGAAATCGTGTATTGTGCAAGAACGGCATAAAATAGACTTTACAAGTGGTGGTTGATGTGGACGCGAAACAAACATATATTGTTGATAGTGTGCGCTTGGCTTTGAGCAATTTTAATGATTTCTTGAATGAAAACGAGGTTGATTTCGCTTTGCGTCCTGACCAGTTTGAGGCGTTGACGTTCGTGTTCGGCGCAAAGGATAAACCGCATTTGGATTTGGAGATTCGCTTAAGCGATGCTGCTATTCCTGATGACTATCAAATAGGGCGCGTATTGGGCAGGGTCTATCATGAGGTTCACAATCCTAAATTCAAGACGTCGAAAGAGCGTCCTGAAAAAATCCACGTGGGGCGCATCATAGAGCACTCGTTCGCTATGCTTCACATCCGTTCTAAAGATAGCAGTTATGATCTTGATGACATTCTGGCTGACTATTCTTCAGCCAAGGACTCCCAGCTCCAGTACACTTTGCTTAACGAAGAAGAGGACCCTCTTGACAAGAAAACAAGCAAGGGCGGCAAGTCTCCTCTTGAAAAAGCGCTTGATAATGCAAGAGAAGAGCGCGCTGCGGAAGAGAAGCACAAGAAGAAAGATGCTGAATTCAAAGTGGATGATTACATCGAGCAGCAGACAAAAGAGGATTTTGAAGTTCCTGAACTGCAAGGTTACAAGGGCCGCGAGCTTGGAGGCGATGACCCGTTCACAGCCACACTCGCTAAGATGAAAAACGAAGCGTTCAATACCGCGAAGACGATTATTGAAGGTAAAGATGGCGAGGAGAATTGGAAGCGAACCCTTGCCTCTGCGCTCTACAAAGATGTCGATGACGCGAAGAAGTATTTGGCAGGGATTTTAGGGTATTAACCGCAAACGCCTATTCTCCATTGCTGGCCGCTAAAGTCCGCTGTGACATTGCGTTCGATTGTCTCGAATCCCGGGAAGTCGTCAGTTATGTTAAGGATGCTTCGGTTTATCGTGATTATGTTCTCGTAAGTTCCGCCTTGTTCTCCGACTCTTGTCGTAACTGTCGGAGTTGTGCCATTGGTTTCAGACACTGTCGCTATCCAAAATCCACCGGAGGTCGTTCCGACTCGCCCGTAGCTCGCTGTCGCTCGGGTGAGCGGGCTTGCTGAGGTTGTGCTCATTACGGATATCGTGCAGGTTCCTTCGCGCCCAACGCAGGAATCAGGAAGCGCGATTGCTGTTGGACTTATGCTCGCAACTGTTGTGGTGCAGTTTAGCCCTCCATCGTCTCGTGAGTCGCAAAGCGATGTGTTGCCGGTTATTGCGCTGCAGTTTAGCGCCGATTCGTTTATTTGTGTTCCATTGAGGCTGTCCGCAGTGACGCTTGTACCGTCAACTATGAGCTCTCCCGCGCTGTGCCCCAATACTAATGGATTGTTGCCGCCGAATGCGTTGACAAGAAGCGTTGTTATTACTAATGCGGACATTAGCGCGAGAAGGTATGCGTGCTTCTTTTTAATGTTTATTCGGTATTCCATTTTCCCCTTTTAGCGCTTTGAAAGGGCAAAGATTATAAAAATATAACTAAAAAAAAGAAAAATCAATTCTTTGATAGCTCTTTTATGCGCTCGCCAACTCCTTTGAGTTCGTTTTCAAGGCTTTCTTTGTATTCGTTTAGCATTTCTGCTTTCTCTTCCTTTGTAAGGAAGTTACGGTTTGTGCAGCCGCTTTTCACATCACAGCATCCATTCATGTTCTTTTCTCCGCTCAACAGAGCAATATCGGTTAACCGATACAAATATATAAATATATCGGACAACCGATAGATAATTAAAGGCAGGCATAAATAGCCAAAGAGGCTAACCAAAACCATGACGATGTGCGAGATGAAGGGGTTTTTGACTTTTCTTGTACTTAGACTCATAAAGAAAAAATCAAGTTCTGGCGAAGACATCCGCCAAGAGCTTGAGAAGCGCAAAGGCTGTAAGCCAAGCGCTGGCACAATCTATCCGGTTCTCAAATATCTCAAGGAAAGCACCCTTATAGAAGAGACATCCGATGGCGCCAAAGAAAAGAAATACTCGCTGACCGAAAAAGGCAAAAAAGAGCTTGAGGTCGCGACAAGAAAATTCATGAAAATGTTCGCTGACGTTTTTGAGGAGAACTGATGTACCCTGCGAATCAATCTCCTGAGAAAAGGACTCTGAGAGCCATTTACCTTCTGGAGCAAGGAACAAAATCTGAGAATGTGGCTTCCAAGGAACTATACGATTTGATATCAAAAGCTGGCGAAAAAGGGTACGATATGGCGTACCCGTCAGACGACGATTTTGAGCTGCTTAAACGAATGAGGTACGTGGAAGAATGTGATGGATTCTTTCGCCTGAAAAAAGTTGGAAGGATGGTCGCGAAAGTTTGGCGCGCTGAAAAAGAGCTTGAGGACATGGTGAATGAGCGTGCAAGAGAGCTTAGCAGTGCGGCCCCAAAAACGAAATGGTATGAATCAATGACTATCTTCTGGCCGTTTGGATAAATATGGTCAAATAGGAGTAAATTTAAATACCGTCTTGTCAAGAACCACCTGCTAAAGCAAGGTGGCGTGGAATGATAACGCCAAGTAAACGTGACGCGTGGTTCTTGAGCGCACTCGGAAATCCTTGCGCGCCTCACACGAGCTAAAGCAAGTGGATTCCGCGCAAAAGATTTCCGATGTTTGAAAGTTCGTCTTGCGGCGCCGTAGCAAAGCGGCCAAATCAAGAAATCTATGGATTTCTGGCTCTCAAACAAGCACGGCTTCTTTGAGATGCGGGGACTTAAGATTTGCCTGTTCTGATGCGCAGTTTTAAATATTGTCACGTTTGCTTTCCTCTTACGGCGCCGTAGCAAAGCGGCCAAATGCGGGGGACTTAAGATCCTCTGACTTAGTGTCTTCGCAGGTTCGAATCCTGCCGGCGCCATAAGTTTTCAACACGAAGTGTCTTCACAGGACTAGTCACGCAGGTTCGAAGCTCCAGCCAACAGCAGTTGGTTTGAGGTTCGAATCCTGCCGGCGCCATAACACTGCTAACGCAGAGCGTATTCTACTTATTGTTCAACGCAGGATTTGAACTTCCGACACGAGCGCAAGCGAAGTGTCGAGAGTTCGAATCCTCAAAACAGCAGGTTTTGATGGGCTGGAAAACCCTCAGGGTTTTTCAGACCTGCCGGCGCCATTGTTCCAAAGCTTTTTTAAAGTTCTGGCTGATTCTGGCAGTTATGAAACGATTATTGCTATTACTTCTAATCGCTTGTTCACCGGTATCAGAAAAGATTTTTGTGGCAAATGAGGAAGGCGGCTCTATTAGTGTTATCGATGCGGTTAAACTTGTAGAAATCGAGCGTGTCAAGCTTGCAGCAGAGCATGATGGCGAGATGGTTTATTACGCTCCGCATAATGTTCAAGTGTCAGGTGATCTTGTTTTAGTGACTTCGAATTCTGGCTCGGGCGATGAGCACGAGGAAGGTTCTCATGAAGAGGCAGAGTCAGAAGCTAACAGTCATACTGACTTGTCAGGCATCATCTCAAATTTGCCAAGTGGAATGGTTATGGCATCAGCTCACGGCGATGAAGAATCGTCTGAGCATTTTGATCAGTTGGTCGTAATCGACGCGAAGAGCCACGACATATTGGAGCGCATTGACCTTGGTGTTGGCGCTCATTTAGCTCACGTTGTGTCTGATGGTAAATTTGCGTACATAACCGCTACCAACACTGATGAATTGTTCAAAATAAGCTTTGCCGATTGGAGCGTGTCCTCGATAAGTCTTCCGAAAGGTTCTGCTCCTCATGGTCTTAGGCTTGGCGATGGGTTCGCCGCGATTGCCAGCATGGATGGTAATCTTTTGATTGTTGATTTGAATACGAATGCGATAAAAAGTGTGAACGTTTCTGGAATGCTCATGCAATCCGCGATAATCGGCGATTATGTTTTCGTTTCCGTTTTTGACAAGGACGAGCTTGCAAGATATGACGTAAAATCAGGGAAGCTTGACCGTTTCAAGCTTGGCAATGCCGGGCCCGTTCAACTCTACCCTTCAGTTGATGGAAACTTTATTTATGTTGCAGATCAGGGCAATTTATTGGGAAAGCCAGTCGGAACAAATGTCTTCAAAGTATCAGTTTCATCGGGAGAAAGAGTGGACACTATTGAGTCTGGTTCGGCTCCGCACGGTGTTGTGGTTTCGCCGAATGGAAAAGTTTGGGTAACAAATGTTCTTGACAATACTGTTTCAATGATTGAGAATGACGCAGTATTAGCGACAATTCATGTTGGCGTTGCGCCTAATGGTATTTCTTTCTGGTCACGCAACTAACATTTGTACGACAACAAACGCGACGTAAAACAAGACCAGCGCCATTCCTTCGTTCTTTGTTAGGACTCCATCTGAACGCATGAACAGCAGTGCGAACACGACTGCGAAAGCGGTGAACATTCCTATCATCGAGAGTAAGAATGTGTTGATTGCGATTGGCATGACCAGCGCTGTGATGCCGATGATAAGTGTCGCATCGACAACTACGACTCCCAATATGTCGCCGATGGCAAGTTCTGCGTGCCCTTTTTTGATGCTATGAAGGCTGAAAATGAATTCAGGAAGGGTCGTGCCAAGGGCTATTAGGAATAGTCCTATCATGACTGTTGGAATGCCAAGGCCTATCGCAAGGGATTCCGCGCTTGAAACTATGAAGTTCGCGCTAACTAACAGCACTATGACTGCGCAGAAGAATATCGCGAGTTGTTTGTAGAAATGGTTTCCATCGTTGTATGGTTTCCTAAAATACATGCTCTCTTCGAGCAGGATGAAAATGAAAGAAGTTCCTGCTACCAGCAATATTACCGCATCGAGCCGTGTTAAGAACCCATCTAATCCCAAGATAATGGGAAGCATTGTCAATGCTGCGAAGTATAGGTCTTTTTGGATTATGTGGCTCTGTATCCTGATAGGATGACCCGCTAGCGCGACAAGTCCTAATATTAATGTCAAGTCCGCGATGTTGCTTCCGAGCAAAGTTCCAAGGCCAAGGCTTGGGTCTCCTTCTAGCGCGGAAAATACGCTGATGAATGTTTCAGGGAGTGCGGATATTAGTGCCACCAATATGAAGCTGGTGACGAATTCAGTCATACGAAACGCTCTTGCGATATGAGCGATGGATTCTACAGCGTATTCTGATGCTTTGACGAGCGCGGCGCAGCCGAGTATGAATATGAGTGCGTCAATATACATGATTATAAAGAAAGGCTCAAAACTTTATAAATTATGGGTCTTTTGATGACAAATAGTATAGAGTGATAAAGCTTATATACTTTTGTGCCTATTCAGGAAAAAAGTCATGTGAGTGAGATGCATAGTGATAAGAAGGATACGTTTGCAAGTGTTACTAATAGGCTTGGGTCCAGAATTGAGGGGAAAATAAACCAGTGAGTCTCGAAGTCTGGACATTGGAACCGAAAGGAGAAGCGCAGTGCCATAAGATTGACTTGCCTTCGCTTGAAGCGTTATGTTACACAATAGGCTCAAAAGATTTTCTTCCGTTTAGAGTGGATGATAAGGGGCCGTTCTTATACACGTATGTTTCTATTGAAAATGAACGCAAAATCATCGTTTGTCAGAATGAATTTGCTTCAGACGACGAATTCTGGAATAACTATATTGATGGGCAAACTCTTGCGATTCCGGTTCCGATTATTGCGGCACGCAATATTAAGTATGATGATCTAAAAAGGCTGCTTCGTGAAGACGAGTCAGGGCTCAGGTATCAATTGCGAACAGTCCAGGAAAAGCACTGTACCGCGACGCGAAGGCATAAGATTGATAGGCGCGAATTGCAGCGCGCGAAGGATACCGCAAAATATGATGGATTGTTCAGTAAAGAGATAGGCGTTTATTCGCAGGCCGAATACGTCGCTCAAAAGCATGTTCACGTGAAACAGGCGGCGCAGGATTACGCGCAAGGGAAATATTCCGCGATTTTCTTTATGGACATGCGTAAGTTCAAGCGCATAAACGACACGTTCGGCCATCCGTTCGGGGATTTGGTTTTAAAGGAAGTTGGTAAGGCGATTAAGTCCGCGATTCGGGATAAAGACCCGGTGTACCGCGCTGGCGGAGAGGAGTTCGTGACTGTCGCTCATTACTTATCGAATGAAGATGCGGCAAAATCAATGGAAGATAAGATTAAAGAGAAAGTTGACGCTATCAGGATCCGGAATCCTTTTTATGACCCTTCTGCTTTGAAACCTGATGGGTTCAAGGTGTTCGAACCGGAAGATGAATTCATTCGATTCAGGATTAATGTTGGGCACTCATTATTTTATGCTCGCTTGCCTGAAGAGTTGCGGGGCTGGAATGAACCGCAGTATGCGCAGGAGTTCGACGCTATCGCAAAGAGAGCTGATGACTTGATGTATGAGGATAAGAACAAATCCGCTGGCGCGAGCAAGAGCACAATTGAGCATATCCAAACGTTCATGCATCTTAGAAAGTTGAGCAGGACTGCTTGATAGTGCTTTCATGTTCAAAAGATTGCTAGAATATTCTTAGATGTGTCTAAGTGCATAATGTTTATATAGCTTCCTTCAGTTATAGGGCGCATGGTTAAAGACCCTTCGTGTGGCATGGAAGTGAATCCGGTAACTGCGAAGTTCAAGATTGAAGGCAGGTCGCAGACCTACTATTTCTGCAGCGCGGAGTGCAAGGCTAAATTTGAAGATGTGAGCAAAGCTATCATTGTCATTTCTAATATGCGCTGCGCTAACTGCGTAAGAACGATTGAGACTGCGTTGAAAAAAATCGCGGGTGTGAAATCTGCCAGCGTGAATTTTGCTGCATCAAAGGCGTTTGTTGATTATGACCCAAAGCTTGTGTCAGAGAAACTTTTGCGCGAGGCGATAGAAAAGTCAGGCTATAAGACTGAGTCTCATGAGACGATAAACGCGCAAACGCAGTTAGAGTCTGGTGTTGTCACTCTTGAGATTTCAGGGATGGATAGCGCGCATTGTCAGATGATTGTGGAAGGCGCGCTCAGAAAAGTTGAGGGTGTTTCAGAAGTCAAGGTTAATCTTGCGACATCCAAAGCAAGAGTCAAGGGAGGAAATGTTGATAGCCTCATTGCTGCTGTCAAGAATGCGGGTTATGGCGCAACCGTGGCTGACACGAAGGTGCATTCTGAGGTTGCGCATTGGGGCAAGCGCGTGTCTATTGCGGCAGTTTTTGGCGTTCCTCTTCTTTATCTCGCGATGGGCCACATGGCTGGGCTTCCGCTTCCTGAATTGTCGATGACAACGAGCGCTTTGCTGCAATTGTTGCTGGCAACTCCAATTATCATTGCAGGTTTTGAATTTTACACTAAAGGTCTTCGCGCTCTTCTTATCAACAGGGTGCCGAATATGGATAGTCTTGTGGCGGTTGGTACTGGAGCTGCGTATTTGTACAGCGCGTTTGTGTTCGTGATGTTGATGGTTGGCAAAGAAGGCTACACGATGGAAATGCTTTATTTTGAGATCGCGGGTCTTATCGTGGCGTTCATTTTGCTTGGCAAATTGCTTGAGGCTATAGCTAGGGGTAAGGCGAGCGATGCTATTCGTAAATTGTTGAGCCTTCAGCCTACGACTGCGCTAAGAGTTACGGGCAAACGCGGCGATGAAGTGTTCACGCAAGAGATATCTCTTGATGAAGTTCAAGTTGGAGATATTCTGCTGGTGTCTCCGGGAAAGAGGATTCCAACTGATGGTGTTGTGACTGATGGTTTAAGTTCGGTTGATGAGAGCATGATTACTGGTGAGAGTCTTCCTGTTGAGAAGGTGAAGGGAAGCGCTGTTATCGGCGGAACTGTGAACAAGACTGGCTCATTCTATATGCGCGCTTCAAAGGTTGGAAAAGACACGGCTCTTGCTCAAATAGTGAGGCTTGTTGAGGAAGCGCAGGGTTCTAAGGCGCCAATCGAGGAAGTTGCGGACAAAGTTTCGTATTATTTTGTTCCCGCGGTTATCTTGATAGCGGTTGCGAGTTTTGTTTCTTGGTGGACGTTTGGCGATTGGGCGCTTGCGTTCACGAGTTTTGTTGCGGTTCTTATAATTGCGTGTCCGTGCGCGCTTGGGCTTGCAACGCCGACTGCGGTGATGGTTGGCAGCGGCAAGGGGGCGCAGAATGGTATTTTGTTCAAAAACGCGAAGAGTTTGCAGGAAACAAGGGACATAAAGGTTGTCTTATTCGATAAAACAGGAACTTTGACTAAAGGAGAGCCAGAGGTAACCGATATTGTCCCTGTGGGCAAGTCTTCTGCGGAAGGTCTTTTGCAGCTTGCGGCGATTCTTGAGCGCAAGAGCGAGCATCCTCTTGCTGAGGCTATTCTTAATGCTGCGAAGGCGCGTAAAATAGCGATTCCTGAGGCGATTCATTTCAAGTCTATCACAGGCCAGGGCGTGCAGGCTAGCTACAAGGGCAAGAATTTGTTGCTTGGAAATCGCAGGCTAATGTCGGGTGAAAAGATTGATGTTGAAAGCATCGAACAAAAAGTGCAGGACCTTGAGCTTCAGGGAAAGACTGTGGTGTATCTTGCGAC
The DNA here is from genome assembly GCA_018302815.1 of Candidatus Woesearchaeota archaeon. Taxonomy (GTDB): domain Archaea; phylum Nanobdellota; class Nanobdellia; order Woesearchaeales; family ARS49; genus JAGVZE01. The sequence continues at coordinate 8,686 of JAGVZE010000017.1, read as the reverse complement.
TTCAAAACAGCTTCTTGGCATTATCGCGGTAGCGGACCAGTTGAAGCCTTTCGCGAAGGAAACAGTTGAGGAGCTTCACAGGCTTGGCAAGAAGGTTATGTTGATTACCGGCGATAATGAGCGCGTGGCAAGGGCGGTAGCTAAAGAGGCAGGTATTGATGATGTGCTGGCGAACGTTCTTCCGGGTGAGAAAGCTTCAAGAGTAAAGCAGCTTCAGGAGCGTGGCAAAAAGGTCGCGATGGTTGGTGATGGTGTCAATGACGCTCCTGCGCTTAGCCAAGCGGATGTTGGCATTGCGATTGGGTCAGGAACTGACATTGCTATAGAATCTGGTGATGTCGTGTTGATGAAAAGTGATGTGCGTGATGTTGTGACCGCGATTGAATTGAGCGCAAAGACCATGCGCAAAATAAAGCAGAATTTGTTCTGGGCGTTCGCGTACAATATTATCTTGATTCCTGTGGCAGCTGGTGCGATTTATCCTTTCACAGGCACTCTTCTTAATCCATTGCTTGCAGGCATCGCGATGTCGCTTTCGAGCGTTAGCGTTGTCTCGAATAGTTTGCTGCTAAGATTTTACAAGCCTTCTTTGGCGAAGAGTCTTCCACGGCCGTAACTAAACTTTTTTAAAGAGAGGAACGTTCTTTAAGAACATGAGAAAAGAGGTTCACGGTAAGGGTTCTGCAGTCATACGTGATCTTATTTTAGGCGGGCAGGATGGTCTTGTGAATGTGCTCGGCATTGTTCTTGCAGTGGCCGAGGCTACGCATAGTACGCAAATGATAATGATTTCGGGGCTTGCGGCAACGTTCGCAGAGTCTATTAGTATGGCTGCTGTTGCGTACACGAGCAGTAAAGCTGCTAAAGAGTATTATCAAAAAGAGCTTGAGACTGAACAAAAAGAGGTTGAGGCTGTTCCAAAGGAAGAGCGTGAGGAAGTTCGTCAAATTTATGCAAGGAAAGGTTTTAGCGGCAAGCTTCTCGATCAGATAGTTCGTAAAATCACTAGCAACAAGAAGATTTGGGTTGAGACGATGATGCGTGATGAGCTTGGGCTTAACCCGCAGGAGTTCGCTCACCCGGTTAGAGACGCGATTATAGTTGGGCTTGCAGCGATTGTGGGAAGCATCATTCCTCTTATTTCATTTGTCTTGCTGCCCGTAGCTGATGCTGTTATTTTGACTCTTATAATATCCACGCTAACTTTATTTGTTTCAGGTGCCGCTAAAGGCAAGATGACTGGCGTTCGGCCGTTGAAATCAGGTGTCGAGATGGCGATTGTGGGAATGACTGCCGCTATAGCGGGTTACCTGATTGGAAAAGCGCTTGGCGCGTTGCCTGGGGTCTAATCGGGCCCAGTCATGTTCTTAAAATCTTTATCAGGCACTTGGATGTAAAGGCAATATCCTTGGTTTTTGTTGAGTGGTCCATCTAGCTTTTCGCCTGGCATCTCTTCTATTTGTTCAGGAGTGAATGTGGGGTCACGCTGCATCACCCATCGTTCAGTCGCGTATCTGGTTCGTTGGAGAAGCTCTGCTTTTGATAGGACTTCATTAGTTAGCAGTCTTGATTTGAAATTGGTTTTTGCCACCGAGTGAAGTATGTTGTTTGTGAGTAGTTGTTTGCAAAAGAGCGTTTTTTGTTCAGGCGTCGCATGGGGTTTTAATTCGGAAAACGATTTAGTGACTGTGGGGATGTGCGCTAATGCATCTGCCTCATGGTACGTCTTGTTGCCGATCATCCTTGTGTTGAGTTTGATTCTATTTAGGATGGATTGCATATTGTACGGATCTATCATTATAAGGCCGTGCAAAAGCGCGCTTTTGACGCCCCATGTGACCGCGTGGCTTGCGATTACTTTGCCGTCTTTCATTATGGTGCTTGCCCGATGATCGGTTGTTATATTTGAAAGTCCTGCTTGTTCAAGCGCTTGCGCGACTTTGTCTGCGTAATATATCCGAAAGTCTTGATGGTTGACGAATGAGCCGTCTCTTGGAACTATGAATGAATATGCGAGTACGTTTTTTCCGACGTGCACGTGGGAGCCGCCGCTCGCTCGGCGGACAACGTGAAAATCAGAACTCCATTTTTTCACCGCATCGGTTGCCTGAGAGTATCCTAGCACCACTGTGTCTTTTGAGAAATCGTAAAATCGCATGTGCGCTGTTTTTTTCTCTGCTGAGTCTTGAAGGAAGTGTTCTTCAAGCGCCATATTGTCCATTCCTGAAAGGCTGGTTAGACCCCAATAGGTATAATCGTACATGAAAACGAAGAACCATGCGTCATTAATAAGGATTGTGCGAAACGTTTTTAAGAGTGCATGCATCTGTTCAAGTATGAGCAATGAATTGGATGAATTTGTGCACGAGGCTTCTTGGTTTGACATCGGCGCTGCAAAAGCCTGCAGGCTTTACGAGGATTTGTCGCGGCAATATGGCTGGGGCAGTGTGAGGCAGGGTCCCGCGTATGATTCTGTGCGCAAGATATTCAATAATGATGAGAAAAATGTAGGGTTTTATGTGGTAAAGGGTAAAACTGAAGGAGAACCTTCTCTTGAGGATGCGTTGAAATCGGTAGAGTCGAAAGGATTGGCTGACTGTCCGTGTCATCAGTGAGATAAAAGTAAAAAGAGGCACTATGAGCTGGTTTGACAAAGTATTGGGAAAAAAGCGTAATGTTTTGGCGGAGCGCGAAAGGCTTCTGATGGATAAAGTTAGAATCGAAAAAGAGCGAAGGTCGATTCTGCCGCGAGTTCAGGATAGGGAAGAATGGGCGGGTTTCTACTCGAACGTTCTGCGAATTCTCGAGGATGAATCTATTCATCCTGCGGCTCGGCTTCTCATAATGGAAGATGAGGATGTGCTTGTAACTGAGATGATATATCAGCTTAATCAATCGCCTATCGACCAGCCTGCGCTCGATGGCGCTGACGCTAATGTGCGTTCAAAACTAAGGAGCTTAGTGGAAAAAGTGCGTTCTTTGCAAGATAATACTGTTTCTAGTATAATGAAACAGGAACAAAGTGGGTTCTTCCAAAAGCTAAAGAAAGCGCGCGAGGATAATGATATGCAGCGGCTTAGTTTTGAAGGTGTCAATGGCAAATTGAATGGTCTTGCGCTCGTCAAAAAAAAGCTTAGCATTTTGACAAATCCTGCAATTGACCCTGCTGGAAAGCTTGTCTGGATAGAGTCAGAAGAGGCGCGAAATCTTTCAACGAACTATTTTAGTTTGCTTAATTCTCTTGCCGAATCGCATTCTATGGAAAAGGAGCTTGAATTGCACAGTCTTGAGGTTGCGGTAAATACGGTTATCGATCACGAAGTGCGTTCTGCGAATGTGGCGTTGAATCCTCCCTCAGGCAATTAGGGTGTTCTCAAAAAAATAAATGATTATTTTGTGTTCAAGAATCGTTGACTGATGAACGTCGATTGGTTGAAATGCATTTCAATATATGCGCTTAGCTCTTCTTTTGTCGCGACGTCTGCTTGCGCGCGGTAGCGTTCGATTCGTTCTTTCTCTTGTTTGAGAGCGTCTGTCCAGCTCATCTCAAGTATCTGATCGGTATCTGCCCAAACTGAAGGCTCGTACGGCGCGGGAACAATATGTAGGTCTTTTCCTCGCAGTAGCATTGCTTTAACGAAGGTCGAATACGCTCTTGGCATATGGTACCAGCAGGTGACTAGAAGTGCGCTGTTCCACCCTGAATCCTGCATTTTTTCCAATGCTGTTTCTGATGCTTGTTTTGTGTTTCCAGTATGCACTAAATTGCAGAATACTTCTTTTACGCCAGGAAGAGTGTGCAAATAATTCTTGTGATCTATCGAATCAGCTTTCGGGTTCGCTTTCCAAGGATAGCTGTTGTCTCCAAAAACGCAGAGCTTATCTGAATATCCTGCCTTGTAAAGTTCGTGCGCCTTATCGCAAAGAGAAAAACCGTATCCTGTGAAGACCAGTATCGCTTCGGTGGGTTGAAGTGGCAAATTAAGAAGTCTTTTGAAAATGTCACTCTCATTCAAAAATACAGCACCTATTGAGTTTGCCGCATTGGTAGATAGCACATGGACAGGGGGGGATTTGAACCCCCGGCATCTCGGCTGCCAGCCGAGCATTCTACCGGGCTGAATTACCTGCCCGCTGGGCTTTGAGCGGTTTTACTACCTTTATAAATCTATTCCTGCCTTCTTTTAAAATGTTGACAATATAGACTGGTTTTTCATAAGCAGGTGTTCGAATGTAAAGAGAACTCTGAATATTAAGATCTGAAATTAACGCTCTGATTTGAAGTGCTAGAACTTCAGAGGTTGTTGTATAAAAGAGCTTGATTCTTCTACAGCCGGGGTCTTGATAAAAACATCCATCAGTATCAAAGAATCCGCGCAAAAAACCGATTTTGAATTGTGCAGAACAATCAGGCTTAAGTTGAACCGTGCAGTGCTTCACCCTACTATTATATGATAAATACTGCTCAAAATAACGAAAAATGCGCCGCGATTCAATTCTTAATCGAAGCTTATTGTCTCCATCTAAATTGAGTCTAAACGGCTTGCCAAAAAATGACTCGAAGAGTTGCTTAACATATTCAGCATACCGCTTATTTTTGATTCCAAAATGAACATTTACTTGATAAGACCCCTTTTTCCGATTATAGTGTTGGCTTCCATCACCTGCGAATATACCGTTGATTTCGCCTTCCAATTCAGAATTTGAAGAAATAAAAGTTGGCTCTTGGTATTTTTTGCCGTTTATTTTTCGGTAATAATAGTATATTGTTGATTTGGCAAGCGATAGTTCCCGCGCAAGGTTGTTTATTGACCATCCTTGTTGTAGTTTTTCAGATAGTTTCAATTTCAATAACGGCGATAAACGAGCCATACCACCGCAACGTATTGAGTGATTTAAAAATGGCACGTGGAGGAATGTCCAGTGAACGAGTATTCGTAGACTTTCCAACTTTTTCTTCAAAGAGTTTATTAAGAGAAAAATCACATCATAATCAGGGCATTACAAATGATTCAAATCACACAAGTAAGCGATGCGTCTATGCGTGAAATTGTAAAAAAATCTATCCAAAAACGCAAAGCGCAAGGAAAGTATGAGATAGACGCGATAGATGTATACGTTGAAACGCATTTGCCAATTATCCAAATAACACGTGCTCTTGAAACTCTCAAAAGACAAGGAGTACTTTCAGTATGAACGGCCCCCTTGTTATTCTAAAGCTACTGAAGAAGACGTACCCAAATGCCAAATACTATCTTGACTTCAAGACTTCGTTGGATTTGATGGTGGCAGCTATCCTTTCGGCGCAAGTGCGTGATGAGGTTGTGAATGAGTGTACGAAAGAATTGTTCAACCACTATAAGACTGCAAGTGATTACACGAAAGCGTCAGTTGATGATTTGCTAAAATACGTTAGCAAAGTTACTTTCGCTGGCAACAAGGCGAAGAATATCATCGCTGCATGTAAACTTCTCGTTGAAAAGCACAATGGTAAAGTTCCAAAAACAATTGATGAACTAATAGATTTGCCGGGCATTGGAAGAAAGACAGCCATCGTTATTCTGACCAACGCGTTTAATATTGTTGACGGAGTTGTAGTGGACACTCACGTTATCAGGACATCTTACCGTCTTGGCTGGACGAAGAATTCTAATCCTGAAAAAATAGAGAACGATCTTAATGCGCTTATTCCAAAGGACTGGTGGAAACAGACTCAGTGGCTGTTGAAGGCTCACGGGCGAGCAGTGTGCAGGGCTCCTGTTCCGGTGTGCAGTTCGTGTGCGATTGCGAATTTTTGCCCGAAGGCGGGTGTGGAGAAGTCGAATTAAGATATTCGTTGAGCGCGAATCCGAATTCATACGCGTTCGCGAAACGTGTTCGTTGTTTTGGAGAATACGCTTTTTCAAGTATTGATAAAAGGCCTGCTGGAACCGCTGGCTTCACATATGTGATGAAACCGTTTGCCGCTTTTATCATTCGAATGCGCTGCGCAGGATTGAGTGTGGAATTGAAATTACGAAATGGCCGTTTTGCGGCAAGTTCATAGAGAACTGCTCCGAGGGAATAGACATCAGAACTTAATGTGCATGAGCCGTCTAATTGCTCAGGGGGGCAATATCTTAGTGTTCCTACGACTTGGGTTCCATCCGATTGTCCGCTGAATGGTGTTTCGTTTGGTGCGTAGATTGTCTCAAGAGTTTTTTTGGCTAACGCCCAGTCTATCAGATATAATTCTTTATCATCTGAAAGGAGGATATTGTCGGGTTTGATGTCCCGGTGGATTATTCCCATCATATGTGCAGCGGTGAGCGGAGCGCAGACTGCTGCGATCATTGCTACGCGTTCATCTAGGCTGTATTGTTCATAGATTGTTTTGTCTTCAATCTTAGCGTAGATTGTTTTTCCTGGGATGAAATGCATTGCGAGGTATGGTGGCGAGCGTTGGAAATCGTAAAGTTGTGGTACTTGTTTGGTGTGTTGCGAGAGTGTTCGAAGTATTGCGTGTTCGCGATCGAAATAGCCTCCGCTAAGATAGTTTTGATTGTCGTGCGGAAGTTTTAGGGCAACGCGAACACCGTTAGTTGTATCTATTGCAAGATCAACGCAGGCTTGTCCTCCGCTTCCTATTCGGTCTATGACTTTATACCTGCTGCCTGAATATTTTATCTCGACTGAATTGCCTTGATTTGCCGGCGTGCTTGTTGTTTCTCCTGACATAGGCTGTTCGGGACGATATGGGCTTTTTAAGCTTTACCATTTTATTAGTTTTATATAAAAAGAGAGTCACTGTTTGAGTGCTGAATCGACAATCTTGACTACGTGAGGCAATAAACAGGCAGGTGGGAAATATGTGTGCTTGTATTCGTGAAATAGTATTGGCGCGTGTATTTCAGATAGGCAGTCTGAGAACGTGTTTCTGATATCATCAAGGAAGTTTTGCAGTTCTTCACGATTTTGTACGAACATTGATGCGATGCAGTTGTACGCGCCTACTGTTTTCGCCGAATAATAGATGTGCTTGTTTTGAAGGATGTACGTTTGGAGCTTTTGTTCCTGCTCTGGTGAAAGCGAGTCGAATTTGAAAAGCAAATAGTATGTTTCACGCTTGAGTTTACAAATGTCAAGCATTGCGCGGTATCCGTGTATCAGGTTTTGCTTCTCAAGATTTTTTACCCTGATGCGCACGGCTTCAGGGGTTAGTTTTGTGATTTCGCCAAGTTGGCTGTTGGTTAGTTGCGCGTTGAGCGAGAGCGCGTAAAGGAGCATTTGGTCCTCTTCATCAAGCGGTTCGAGCGGTTGATACTCGCGAATTATATGGGGGGTGTGTTCTATGTCGCCCTTTTCATCGAAGAGGTCGCTAAAGCGGTTCTTATACTCGCGTTCGTACGTGAGGACTACGTAGTCTTTGAGCGAGCCTGCAAGTGCTGATTCGAATTCTTTGATTAGCGCGGTTAGTTGTTGGGCGTTTTGTGTGAGAAGCGATGCGATTAAGTCATATTCTCCGCCTGACGTGGTGACCCACATCGTGTTTTTGTTTTTGACGATGATGTCTACTGCTGTTTTTCGAATTGATTCGTTTAGTTTAGCGAATCTTAGGAAAAGACAGTGCGCGTTGGGGTAGAATCGCGAAGCGTCTATTTTCGCAGCTATTCTGGTGATAAGCCCTTCATTCATCAAACGTTTTATCCTGTACGCCGTAGCTTCGCGCGAGAGCCCTATTTTTTTAGCAAGCAGTTTAGGCAGGATCATTGCGTCCTCGCAATAGTTTTGAAGCAATTTCACGTCTTTCGCGTCAAGTTTGAGCTCGTTCATCTTCCAAAAAACAATTTTCCCCCTGCTTTTTTTGCTTTTTGGTAACTTTTGATTCAGAACTTTTATAGTTTTCGCAAGAACAGGAGAATATCAGTGATACAAATGAACTTTTGGGGTGATGCAAATGAATATTGAAATCGAGCCGGCAGTGTTGTGCGGTATGATAAACGCGCCGTTAAAGGACGCAAAGACAGCGGTTGAGACTTTGTACGTTTTGTTAAAGGACCTCACTGATAAATCTAATACTGTTGCGATTCAATCGCAGATTGGGGGCGCGAAATGGTTTTTGGTAAGGAAAGGAGATACTTGGGTCGTTGACGTACGCATGTTTGAAAAACCGGCAGTTAGCCGAATTGATTTGTAGACGCAGGAATAACATTTTTCCTGCCTCTTATATCTTACTTTTAACGTGCAGAAATCCAACACCTTTATAAACCAAAGAGCGCGGTTCTTTTCGTATCGGGCGTTTAGCTCAGTGGTAGAGCGCATCGTTCGCAACGATGAGGCCGCGGGTTCAATCCCCGCAACGTCCACTATGGGAATTCAAATGAGTGATGAACCGCCAGTAAGTCCTTTGGAGCAAGCTGCGAGTAACGCTCCTTGTCTGCACGAGAGCACCTTCACAACTCAAAGGTATGTTGTGCTCTATAAAGAGGAACGCAGAGTTTACGTTGTTGCCGCATGCTCTGAATGCAGTTCTTATGAAGTTGTGCAGATATTCTGATTTTACGAAGAAAAGAATTTAAAGCTGATTTGGTTTTTAAACTAAATGGCCAATAAAGTTACTTGTGCGCCTCGCCTATCCCACCGCTTCGCTCCGCAGCAAGCTGCGGGGTATTAGGCGAGGCGAATTCATAAAGTGTTAATTGGCTTA
>JAGVZE010000016.1 GCA_018302815.1 Candidatus Woesearchaeota archaeon | reverse complement strand
ACAGAAAAGACCAGACAGAATAGACACCGCCAACATGCTCACGTCCCTGTGGCACAATCTTTACTGGCTAGGATAGCACAATTCTGTCCCACACCCTATGCGAAGAAAAGATTTATATATTAGTCGAGAAATAAAAGGTCAGGTTTTATTATGGATAAAAGGGGTGTTAGAGGGCTACAGGTATCTTTATTTTTACTTATAGCTCTAGCGACGTTCGTTTTCTCCCAGGAAATTCTTTCTAATGATTCTGCTTCTGCGAGTGTTTCTGAGAATTTATCCGCCGATACCGCCGATAATTTGTCTGTTATAGTGCAGGAGAACGTATCCGCCAACGATTATGTTTCCGAGAGTGCTTCTGAGAATTTATCTTCTGAGAATTTATCTGTTGTCGCGCAGGAGAACGTGTCGGTGGATGAACCGGCGGTTCTTGTGTCGAATGAATCTGCCGTAAATGCAACTATTCTTGCCGAACCGGTAGTTGCTGATGTTGTCGTGCAGGACGAGCAAACAAGCGAAAGTTCAACGGACGTCGCACCTTTGCCAACGCGTTCACAGGCCAATTCCAATTCATTTTCATCGAAGATAGATCCTGCCGCGATGGACAAGCTGCAGGGGTCTGAAGAAGTATCCGTTCTTATCGTGCTCAAAGAAGAGCCTGCTTCAAGGGGCGCGCAGTCGGGCATTCAAGATAAACTGGTCAGCGTTCGACGAGCTCAGGATAAGTTCAAGGCAGGTATTGCTTCAAGGTCCTCGCAGAGCGGCCAAGGTCGTCAAAGTGTGAGCGTCAGCCACGAATTTATGTCTTTCCCTGTCGTCTCAGTCAGAGTCACAAGAGAGGGTCTTGCCTCGCTGGATCAGAATCCTGATGTTCTTAGAGTGTCTGTTCCGCAAGTGAGAAAGACTCAGCTAGTTGATAGCATTCCTTTGATGAATTTCAATTATGCGCAGAATCGTACGTCGAATTGTACTCCGATGCGGGGCCGTAATCAGGCGATTTGCGTCATCGATACAGGTATTGATTACAATCATCCTGCATTTGCGAACAAGATAATTGGCGGTTACGATTTCGTTAATGAGGATAATAACGCTACTGATGATAATGCTGGAACGTTCCACGGAACGCACGTTTCAGGCATCGCTGCAGGAAACGCAAGTCCGGTGCTTGGAGCGGCTCCTGATGCTTACATAATTCCGGTCAAAGTCTGCAATTCTGCAGGAAGTTGTTCTGATCTTGATATGTTGCAGGGTATTGATTATTGTAATGTGAACGCAACCACATTCTCAAATGTCTCAGTTATATCGGCATCGATAGGTGGCGATTGTTTTAATGGAACGGCTTCTTTGATTTGTACATCAACGACTTGCCCCCAGGACTTGTCTTTCACGGCATTTGATGCTGCATTCAATGCATCTCGTGATGCGGGAATAATTCCCGTGTTCGCTTCAGGAAACGATGGATACACTACTGGAATTTCATTTCCGGGATGTCTTCCAAATGCGATTAGTGTGGGCTCTACAACAAAGGCTGATGCGATAAGCGGTTTCTCCAATCGCGGAGGGGGCTTTCCTGCAGTGTGGGCGACTGGAACCAGTATAACGTCGGCTGATTTTGGCGGTGGAACACGTACGTTGGATGGTACTTCAATGGCAACCCCTCACGTTTCAGGTCTTATCACTCTTATTCAGCACAATGAACTCTTGCAGGGAAGGTCTAAGCTGAATCTTAGCGCGATGGCAAGTTTGCTCAACTCAACAGGAAGGCAGATAAGCGGTATCGGAAGGATAAACGCTCTTGCGGCTCTTGGCCAAGCGAATGTTAATTTCACGGTAAACACTTGTGATAATTCGACTAGCAATTCAACTTCTGGAACGACCATTACGTATGGAGTTCCTATTGATTTTGCGAACATAACTCAGTGCGCTTTCATGGGGACAAATATCGCGGGAATCAACGACTCTTCCAACTGTGCTACGTATAACCGGAGTGCGACCATCACTTTTGTCAATCTTTCAGGTCCTATGGTTCCCCTATTGAATGGTTCTGCTTGCCCGCCTAGCGTTTGTACGAATGTCACGTTCGGAAGAGGCGTTCTGTCATTCCAAGTGACTGGCTTTAGCAATTATTCTTCAGTCGCGGGTTGTTCCGAGAACATCAACGAGAGCAGCAGGCTTAACCAGAGCGTGAACGCTTCAGGTTCGTGTTTCAATATAACTGAGGATAATGTCGAATTGGATTGCAACGGGTTCACTATTGACTTCGCAACTTCGGAGAATGGCACTGCCATTAACATGACTGGGCGGTCTAATGTTACCGTGAAGAATTGCATTATTTTGAATCAGAATGCGAGTGTGGATGATGCGGATGGTTTCTTGATTTCAGATACTAATAACAGTTTCATTCAGAATGTGAGTTTGAATCTCACAACTTCAGGAACGGGCGTCTTCCTGACAAGTTCGCATGGCAATACTGTGGAGAATAGCACTATTTTGTCAAATCTTTCTAATGCGGTTGTCTGGTCTGGCGGTAATGGTAATGTGTTCAGAAGGGATGTCATAGTGACGAATAGTACTACAATCTCATTTATCGTCACAAGTGGGAATTCAGGAGTGTTGGAGCACAGCATTTTGTCTGCAGGAGGAGGGGTTTATTCAATTAGTGGGGCAGGTCATATAATGAACAATAATTCGTTCTCGGGCGGCAGTTTTGTCGCTTTGACGCTTGCTTCGAATAACAATGTGGTTTCAAACAGCACTATTCGTTCGAGCGCGAGTACTGCTCTTTCGCTTGGAGGGAGTGCTGGTAACAACACGATTATGGACGCGAGTGTTTCAGGTGTGATTGGTGTTCAAGTTAGCGGCGTTGGAAACACGTTTGTTCGAACGAATTCTTCAAGTCAGGCGGATCGTGCATTTATCTTCTTAGGAGTTAACAATAGTGCAAGTCAAATGCTGTTTTCAAGTGACTCCGGCACTGCTTTGCGATTTGATGGTGAGAATAATTCAGTGTCGAATGCGACGATTCGTTCGAATGCGACTTGGATTCGAGCGACAGTTGGGGCTAATAATCTTTCGAATGTATCGTTTGATGCGATTAATGGGAGCATCTTCTTTGTGAACGTGACCGTTCCTGTTTCAGAGGTTGGCCAGTCGAATCTTAGCATCGGTTTCAATCGTTCTTTGGTCAACAGCTCAGCGCTTTCATTCTTGAACACGTCGGCTCAGCTTACTTTGCACAATCTCGCTTTCACCAATCCGCGTCCTCTTGTCGACTTCGAGGATGACGGTACTTTCGCGTTGTGCAGTGCTTCGCAGTGTGTGGAGGATTCGTACAATGGCAGCACGTTTGTGTTCAACGTCTCAAGTTTCACAAGTTATTCAACTCAGGAGTCGCCTGTTTGTCCGCTTAACATCACGACGAGCACAACGTTGGGTGAGAACGTGACTTGTCCTGGGACTGCTATCAACATGCTGGCAAACAACGTGGCTCTTGATTGTGCTGGGTTTACTGTTAACTACTCCACTGCGCAGACGGGGGTTGGTATCAATATGTCTGGCAGGAATAATGTCACGGTGAAGAATTGTGTCGTATTCCAGGATAATGTGAGTGTGGCGGGTGCGCATGGTATTTTATTTAGTGGCACAGCGAATAGCTTGGTTCAGAATAATTCTGTAACTTCAATCACGGGTAATGGCATTAGGCTTTCTTCTGGTGGGGATGATGGGAACGTGTTGCTTAACAATACTGCGTCTGGCGATGAGGGGATTGTTATCGTGTTTCCTGTCGCAACAGGCAATTCTCTTATCAACAATACCGGTATGGGCACTGGGTTTAACGGCATTAGCACGGCGGCGGATAACGCTGTTCTGATGGGAAATATCGGAATTGGTGAAATCACAGGTATACTTGTATCTGGCGATAATAACATTTTGACCAATAATGCGGGAACAGGAATGGGTTCCTTTTCAATTGGTATTTTGCTTTCGGGCTTTAATCACACGTTTGTTAACAATCGTGGGATCGGAAATGGAAGTTTGGCAACCGGAATTCAGTTGTTTGATGGTTTAGATCTTATCGCGAACAATACTGGTTTGAGCACGGATGGAGCGGGCTTTTCTGCAGGAACTTCGCAAAGCAGGTTTGAGAATAATGTGGGGATTAGTATTGCAGGTACTGGTTTTGGCGTTGCGAGTAGTGTGGGAAACAATTTCACAAATACAACGGGCGTTTCTAATACGTCTATTGGTCTAGTGATTATTTCATCGTCAGGCAACATATTCAATGGAACTTTGTTGTTGTCTAATAATTCGTGGCTTGAATCATTTTTTAGCAATCCGCATAATATGACGAACACTACATTTGAGAACGCGAACGGCAGTATTAGGGTTGTGAACAGGACGGAAATACCCGGGGATGAGGCTATAGGCACGTCGAATCTGAACATCACTTTCAACAAGGCGTTCCTTAACTCGACAAATCTTACTTTCTTCAACACGTCTGCTCAAATCACTTTGCATGATCTTGCGTTCACGGATCCGAGAGTTCGTGTTGATTTTGAGGATGCTGGTTCATTCGCTGTTTGCAATGCTCCGCAGTGTGTTGAGGATTCGTATAATGGCAGCACGTTTGTATTTAACGTTTCTAGTTTCACAAGTTACGCAGCTCAGGAATCTCCGTTCTGTCCGCTTAACATCACGACGAGCACGACGCTAACTGAGAACGTGACATGTTCCGCAACAGCAATTAACATTTTGGCTGATAACATCGCGCTTGACTGTAAGGGTTTCACAATCAATTATTCGAACTCGCAAAACGGTAAGGGAATAAATGTAACCGGCAGGAACAATGTGACTGTTAAAAACTGCATTGTAGTGCAGGGAAACAGCTCAACTTCAAGCTCGGATGCGATACTCTTGTCGGGTACTACGAATAGCAATGTGTTTAATGTGACGGTGAATACGACTGGCAGTTTGAGTTCAGGGGTACTAGTGTCCTCAGGAAGCGCCAATACTATCGAGAACAGCACGGGTGCGAGCAATTCAAGCTTTACATTCTATCTAACATCGGGAACGCTGATCAACCTTGTTAGACTCAATCAAGTTATCAATTCGGGCGCAAGCACGTCTGCTCAAGGTATCACGGTGGGTGTTATTAGCGTGCGCAACATAATAGAGAACAATGTTGTTTCGACATCCGCTGGTGTCGGGATTAGTTTGGATGATTCAAATAATAATACTGTCGTGAATAATACGATCACAAGCGTTTCAGGCACAGGTCTTGTTGTTGGAGCTTCCAATAATACGATTGCAAATAACAGCATTACGAGTGATTCTGAGCGCGGCATTAGGTTTTCAAATGCCGATGAGAACTTCTTGATGAATAACAACGGTTCTAGCGTTTCAAATTCGGGTATTTCCATTGAGAGCGGGAGTAATAACAACACGTTGAGTGGAAACCGTGGTAACAGCAGTTCAGGAGTTGGAATCAATTTCGCTTCAAGCTTTGGAAATGTTATGACTTCGAGTGTGGCCGTGAGTGATACCAATGCTGGTCTTGAACTGGCTTCTTCTTCAGGCAATAACACGTTTATTGGTAACAATGCCTCAAGTACGTCAAACTTTGGATTGCGCATTCAAAGTAATGGGAATGTCTTTCGGGGTAATCGCGGGATAAGTTCGAGTGGAGCAGGGATTGTGCTGATCGTAGCTTCGCTCAATTCACTGATTAATGATACTGGAGTTAGCACGTCAGGTATTGGTGTGTCTGTTCAAACGTCGCATAACAATTCTTTCTTCAACGTCTCTGGTTTCAGCAGTTCGAATTTCGGAATCGATTTCAATTCTGGAGGAGATAACAATCTCACCAACAGTACCGGCCAAAGCAATTCTCAATACGGAATCCGCTTGTTCGGTTCGATAAGAAACCGTATTGTTGAGAGCCGTGCGACTAGTTCGAGTGAGGGCGGAATCTATTTGACAAGCGATGCTGATAACAACATTCTCATCAATAACACTTTCGCGAGCGATACTGCTGGCGCGGTGGAGTTCGGCGCGAATGGCGGTTCGGATAATGATTTTAGGAACACAACGCTTCAGTCGAATAGGAGCTGGATTTTCATTCAGGACACTCCTTCGACAGGCAACAATTTCACTAACACTTTATTCGATAACGCGACTGGAAGCATAAGGATAATAGGCAACTTCACGATGCCTGGTGGAGTGTCTATCAATCTGACTCAGCTTAACATAAGTCTTAATCATTCTTTTGTCAACACGACAAACCTTTCATTCCTCAACCAGTCTGGTCAAGTGACTTTGCGTAATCTTCCTTTCACAAGTACGCAGATTCTCATAGATCGTGATGATGCTGATTTGTTCGAGCTTTGCCCCGAGCCTGAGTGTGTTTTGGTGAGCAATGCGGGCGGAACTCACGTTTTCAACGTGACTCATTTCACTGCATTCGAGATCAACCAGTCAGGTCTATCTATTTTGTTAACGAAGATAGATTCTATCGATCCGGTGAACGTGAGTGGAAATCTCACTTATCAAATAACGGTCAACGTGACGAGCGGAAACGCGTTCAACATAACTATTAATGAGTCATATCCTGGTCAGGTTACAGTGCTAACAAGCCAGCCTGCAGCATCATCAGGGAATAACATTTTCTCAATAGGCAATTTGACTGAAAATCAAACGTTCACGGTCAACATAACCGTGCGTGTAGATGGTTCTCTTGAGAATGGCACTTTAATCAACAACACTGCGAATGTGACTTTTGAGAACAGCACGGGGACGATATTTTCCGTGCAGGTGATCGAGCAGACAACTGTTCTCAATGAGTTCGCCAACGTTTCAGTGACAAAGGTCGCAAACACGAGCCTGGTTCCAAGGGGTACTCAGTTCAACTACACAATAAATATAACAAGCACGGGTAACGTTCCTGCGCAAAATATTGTTGTTCAGGAGACGTATCCTGCTGGCGTGACTTTCATTGAGTCATCTCCTGTGCCTTCGACTCCGAACGGAACGTTCACTGTTGGAACGCTTTCTCCTGGCCAGGAGTTCCTCATAAACATCTCTGTTAACCTTTCGAGCGGGGCGAATGGCACTGTTCTTAACAATAGCGTTGTAGTCAATTTCACCAATTCGACTAATGACCTCGCTTCGCAATCAACAAGCGCAGTTATTACGGTGCTCGGAAGCCCGTTGGTCAATTTCACAAAGACTGAATCGCTTGATCCTGTTTTGAGAGGTTCGTTGTTAAATTATACGATAATCGTGAACAACACCGGCGATGATTACGCTTTCAACGTCACAGTTCTTGACTTTTACTCATCGAATGTGACTTTTGTGAGCGCGCAGCCAAGTCCAACTACGCCTAATGGAACATTTGAGGTGGGCAATCTTGCTCCGAATCAGACTTTTAGGATAAACATCACTGTTTTGGTTAACGATTCGCTAACCAATGGTTCTATTATCAATAACACTGCGAATCTAACGTTCCAGAACGTAAGCAATGATGCTGACCTCCTTACGACAGAACAGCTTACGACAGTTGTGGCAGGGCCTGCGTTTGTTACGAACAAGACTGGTGATGCATCTGTAATAAAAAGCAACACGATGAACTACACAATCAACGTGACTAATACTGGCGAAGGTTACGCGTTCAACGTATCGGTGATCGAGACTTATCCGTCTGGTACGTCATTCGTCTCAGGTTCTCCGAGCCCGACAGGTTCGAATAACACTTTTGCGGTAGGTATGCTTGCGCCTGGCCAGTCGTTTTTGGTCAACATAACTGTGAGTACGAGCACGTCGCTCGTTAACGGTTCGACGTTGAATAATTCATATGTTGTCAATGCGACAACATCGCTTGGCAACTCTACGAATGAGACTAATAGTACGACGACGTTAGTTATTGGATTCCCATTGCTCACCGTAACTAAGACTGATTCATCTGATCCTGTGACGCCTGGTACGTCTCTTACGTACACTATCACAATAACAAACTCGGGCGATGATACTGCGTTCAATGTTACGGTGGATGACTCACTATCGGGAGGAGTTACGTTTAACGGTTCGTCGCCTGCGCCTTCGAGCGGTAACACTACTTTCTTGATTGGCAACTTATCGCCAGGTCAATCGACTACTATTAACATTAGCGTGAATTTGACTGCGGGTTTCACCGGAACGCTCAACAATACTGTGAATGTTACATTTGCCAATACGAGCGGACAGCCTCTTAGCGTTAATGCGTCTCAGCAGACAACTGTCGCAACACAGGTTTTCGGTGGTGGTGGGGGAGGTGGCGGTGGCGCGGGCGGGGCTTCAGGCACAGCATCCGTTTCATCTATGAGCGGCAATACTATGACTTCCTCATATCTTAAGCAGAACGATAAGGTTAAGTTTATCATTGATAATGTTGAACACACTTTGACTGTTGTCCAGGTCTTGGCTGACCGTGCGAGTTTCAGGGTGGCGAGCGTTCCTCAGGATTTCACTATCGCGAAGAAAGCTGTCCAGTTAGTTGATGTGGACTTTGATGGAGTTCACGACTTGAAGGTCGAGATTGTGGACATTGCATACTCGAAGGTTCGCATTTATTTGGAGAAACTAGCTCGGCCTGCGCCTGCTGAAGTCAAGGCGCCAGAGTCAAAGCCAGAGCCTGCATCAGAACCCGCGCCTGTTTCGCAGCCTTCTTCAGAGCTGGCTCCTTCGGTGGAATTAGCTCCTGAGCCTTCTGTCGCTAAACAGCCTTGGAATAAGGGAGTGATTGCGGCATCGGTGCTTGTAATTCTTGTTCTTGGAGCTGTCGCGTTCTTTGTTCTTAGAAAGAGCGAAGGAAAGCCTCCTTCACAGTCTTTGCAGGACCCGCTTACCCGCGCAAAAGAGCTCGAGCAGAAGTTCAAGACTCTTAAGCAGGAGCTTGGCGAAAGCAAAAAGATGGAAGACAAGTTTTTGAAACGGAAGTAAGCTTTATAAACCTCGTTCTGTGATATTTTTCTCAATTCAGTGTTTCACAAACGCGGACGTACCGAAGTGGTTAAACGGGCAAGCTTCAGGAGCTTGTTGCTTAGTGCATGCGCAGGTTCGAATCCTGCCGTCCGCATTAAAAGGATACGCGAAGCTCCGCAATAATGTTGGCAAACAGATTCGAAGCTCAGACCGTCCGTAGACGGGCTGAGGTTCGAATCCTGCCGTCCGCATAGAGTTGGTAAATGCGTAATGCATCGTTCATTGAATATTCTAGTGAGGATTTGAACTCCCGCCACGTTAGTGGATTGAGTTCGAATTCTGTCTGCCGCATATTTTTCGTTTAAATCAAAATTCATTTATCGTCTTGACCGTTTACCACATAAAAACGTCCGCAAGAATTCAATCTCTCATCCAATCTTTCAAAGTATTCTGCGGCTTCAGGATAGTTGCGTTGCAGCCGTTCGCGTGAGAAGTCGCTGTGGTAGTATCGCGCAAAGCAGGTGGCGAAGAATTCTTCTGTTCTTGAAGCTTGGTGAAGCTGCATATATTGAATGCCAAAGATTGTTTCATCGCGGTATTGTTCAAATATTCGCTTAAAGCTTGTCTTGTTTGACTCAAATCCGAGTGCTTGGTCTATCATGTGGCCGTATTCGTGCAGTTCTACGCTTTCAGAGTGTCTGGGAGGCGGGTATATGCTTATGAACGCCTGTCTGCTTTGGCGGTTGTAGCAGCCATCGATTGAGTTCCAAGAGCCTGCTGTTTCGTGTCTTTGTCCTGTATGTTGTTCGAATTCTGGTTGATCGGTGAGGCGTCCTGCGAAGAGAACGATTCGTCCGTAGTTATTTCCGATGCGTTGGATGTTGTCAGGGATACGTTCAAGTTCTTCGAGTGTTGATTCTATCGCGCTTTCATCTGTTGAGCGAGTGGTGTGCACTGGCTGTACGTTGTTGAACGTGTATGGTCCGCTGACTCTAGGATACGCGCACGCGCAAAGTGATATGGTGGCAATGGCCGCGCTAAGTCGTTTTAATAACTGGAAATTTTGCCCGTTCATTGTTATAAATTCCAAAAATGCCTATTTAAAGTTATCTCGTGAACATATCTTTTTTCAACGCAAGCGTCACGCAGGCCTTCGTGTCAAATAGTTCTATCGCGAGTGTTTTATTAGGTCTTTCATATTCTAGTTTTCCGCGCATATATTGTGCGGCAGCTTTAAGGACTTCGTCTTTTGCCAGTTTGCTGTTATGTTCATCGACTTTTATCGTGTACAAATCGTCTGGCATCATGAATTCTCGTATGTCTTCGCGTATTATTTTGCTTATGGCATTCGTTGTGGCATCGCACCAGTTGTCCGCCGGTTCCCATTTGTGTGTCGCGCGTATGCTTTCAGGGTCTGTTACGTATTGGTCTTTGACTTCCACGACTATTTTGCGCGCGTCGAGTTTTGTGGTGACCCCTATTACTCCTGGCGCCAATAGGTCTTGTTCTTCTTTTTGGTCGCCAAGCTTGGTTAAGATGGCGTGTATTTCCATTTTCGCCGACAAATATCCTGCCGTGCCATAGTGCACTATGAGGTTCATATTGTGAGTGTCTGTTGGGGTTGTTTTATATGCTTTTCCCTAAGGTTGTGAACGCTCATGCCGATTAGTCTTATTTTTCTTTTGTCCATCAGAAATCTAGCCAGGTTTTCTTGCGCCATCAATCTTAGCGCTTTGATATTGTTAGTGTGATGGGGCAGAGTTTTATTTTTGGTATGCGTTTCAAAGTCTGAGTATCTTACTTTCAGAACCAGTGTTTTATAGGTGAAGTCTTGCGAGCGTAATTCTCTGTATATTTCGGGTATTATGCTATCTATCACGTCCATTATTTTTCTTTCATCGCGGGTGTCGTGTTCGAATGTTATTTGGCGTCCGATGCTTTTGGTGATCCATTCTTGTACGATTTCGCGGTCGTCGTTTCCGTGCGCCATCGCGAGCATTGAATAGCCAAAGCTTCCAAAGTTTTCTGCAAGAACTTCTTCTGGCGTGTTCGCGATGTCTTGTACTGTCATTATTCCTAGTTCGTTCAGTCGTTGTTCTGTTTTGATGCCTATTCCGAATAGCGCTCCTGCTTTTTTGGGGAAGAGGAACGGTTCGACTTCTTCAGCGGGGATTATTGTGAGCCCGTTTGGCTTGCGTTCGCCTGCTGCGATTTTCGCTACCAATTTGTTCGGTCCTATTCCGATGCTGCAGGTTAGCTTCTCTTTTTCGAGTGCCTCTGCCTTGATCGCAAGAGCGATCTTTCTTGCGGCATCATGGCTTTCCGCGTGGCTTATGTCAAGGTACGCTTCGTCTATGCTGACTTGTTCGAATTTGTGCGAGTATTTGCGAAATATGGCCATTACTGCGCGTGATGCTGATGAATAGAGTTCAAAGTTGTGTGGCAGGAATATCGCGTTCGGGCATCGTTTCCAAGCTGCAGATATAGGCATCGCGCTTTTGATGCCAAACGCGCGAGCCTCATAGTTGCACGTGCTAACAACGCCTCTTCCCGCGCCGTTTTTCGGGTCCGCGCCTACAACGACCGGTTTTCCCTTGATTTGAGGTCGTTCTCTTTCCTCGCATTGCGCGAAAAAGCAGTCCATATCGACGTGCAGGATTATTCGCATCAAACGCGGTGAAATAGTTTTGTTCTTAAATGATGCGCTGGGCTGTCCAGTGGAAGATTCAGCCTTACTGGTAATTTGAAGTCACGGGAGCAGCAGGGGAATATTCTTGGATTGGCTCTTGTGTCATTTTCTCTGATTTGTATGCTAGATTGCAATAGATGCCCGCCATGGCGGCTATCAGTCCCGCTGCGATTATTGTCTCTAGTGTTGTGTTTATTGTTTTTGGCATGATTTTCGTGGAACTATTGTTGTTTATATTGCCTGTGACAAATTAGTGGTCTTTTTTAGGATACGTAGGTTCAGTAACGAAGTATGTTTCAAGGGATATCTCATCTATTTTTGAGTAGTATCTTTTTCCATAGAGTGTTATGTATTCTTCAGGGTCGCTGTTGCCGATGACGTTCTCTGTGACGGGAAGCGGTCGAAGGTAGCTTCTTGTGGTATTATACAGGTATGATGCTCCGAGGCTTAAGAGGGGTATGCTCAAAACCCCTGCGACTATGAGCGCTCCTATGCACCCTGCTCGTTGGTACGCTTTCTCTTGCTTCGACTTTTCATGTCGATCGTGTTCTCTAAGGGAATCATATCCGCGTATGTTCACTCGAGGCGTGCGATAGTCGCCTCGTGCTATTTTCTTTAATGCTTCATCGATTGCTCTGCCCAGTTGGTCTTCAGGTTTGCCTCGTTCAGTCATTAATCCCCTTTTTGTTCTTTGACGCGGTCCTCTATTGTGGCGCCATCTATTGATAAGTATGCCCGTTTTCCATCTACCACGCAGTAGCTTTCCTGTTCGGGCCCTGCGACCACGTTTTCTTGGTAGATGTGTGGTCTTGACATTTGCTTTAGTTTAGAATTGATGTATGATGCTGCGAATCCTGCTGCTAGGATGACTGCGCAAACAGAAGCTGTTGCAAGTTCAAGTTGCTTTGGTTTGTCGTACGGGTGCGTTACAGGCACAATGAAGCGTACACTTTAGTGCTTTTTAACCATTATGACACAAAATAATTCTTAAAATCCTTTGGCGAAAAAGAATGGCACGAAGAATGCGATCAGCGCTATTGCGAATGTTTTGATGAGCCATTTTTTCTCGTTTCCGAACGCAAGATAGCTTGTCAAAAAGTATTTGCTGAGCATTAGTGTGTGGCTAGCTTCGCACCAAAAGCAGATTGCGTTGAGTTTGAATAGCATTATGCTGTTGAAGTATCCTGCTGCTGCGACTCCGATGCTTGTTAGTATGAATGCTGCTGTGAGATATGGTGCCGGGTTTAAGTTTAGTTTGTGTGCGTTATACACTCTTTGCGCCAGCAAAAGTAGCGCTATCCATACTATGAAACCGAGCACTGCGAATGGCACGGGTCCAAGCTTTGAATAGCTGCTTTGAGTGGCTATTGCGCACCCGGCAGGGTTGCCTATTGGACAGACTATGGAATCGTTCACAAGCCAAGAATAGCTAAGATAGCCGGTCATAGCTGAGCCAAGTACAGCTAGGAAAACGAGCGCGAAAAACGTCTTTTTCATAGTTAAATTACAGGGAAAATGGGTTTTTAAATGTTGTGGGCTTGCGTGCAAAAGAATGATGCTATTGATGCAAAAGAAAAGTTTATATAGGTAACTATATGTTGATTATATATGACTACTATATCAACTATACAACTGGACAAATCGGTTATCGTTCAGCTCAAGAAATCCAAGGAATATCCGAGGCAGACGTATAATGAGTTGCTGCAAAAGATGACTGAAGTGTTTCGCAATACCAAGAAACGCAATCAGTACGATGAATTTCTTCATAAAGTCCAGCAGCAGAAGATGAAGGAATTATGGGATAATTCAAAAGACGAGGCATGGGAGCGTGCTTAAACTTGGCGATGTGGTTCTAGCTCACGTTCAATACACAGATACATTCGAAGTGAAAATCCGCCCGGCAGTGGTGCTCTTTGAGGAATATGGCAATGTCGTGATAGCAGGCATAACGAGCAACCTGCAGATGGATGGCATTGCGTTGAAAAAAGAGGAAGGCGCGGTGCAAGATAGCGTGATAAAGCTCAATTATATTTTCACCGTAGCGGAAGGTCTCATCAAGAAGACGCTCTTTTCGCTCTCTGCTGAAAAGAAGAAAGTGGTTGTTGATGAACTGGTCAAGAAATTAAGTTAGTTGTTCCCAACTTTTCTGTTTGAGAAGTGGAGCGCAGCGCTGAAAGCCGTTCCATCAGTTCTTTGGTTATGGCTATTTTCTCTTGGGTTTGCGCGTTTATGCTTCTTAAGTGGTAGTGTTCTGTCAGTTCTTTTAAGCGATGTATTATTGATTCAAGGCGGTCGGTTGAAGCTTTTGTGCGCCAAGAGATGTTTTTCGATTCTAGTTTTTCTACGACTGCTATGAGCTTGTTAAGAGTCATATCTATGCTGTTGAAAAGAAGCTCCAGCCTAAGGGGGTCTATTTCTTTTAGGTGCTGGTGCTGCCTGCATACAAGGCGCTGTGAGTCTGAAAGCAAGGTGTCGAGGGTTGTTAGGCTGACCCAGAATGTTTTCGCGTTTCCTGCATTGTACGTTTCTATTATCCATTTCTCGTTCATACGCCGAAAATCTCCTCGAAGAAGGTATAGCGCTGAGCGTATCTTGTTGATTTTCTCATCGAATGATATATTGTAGAGTTCTTCAATGATTAGGTCTTGTTTGGTCGATACGAGTTTGGAGATGAAAATGCCCAGTATTATGAATCCGCAGACAACTTCCAGTATCGCGAACATTCTGACCCATCCGAGGGGGATTATGTCGCCGTAACCTGACGGCGCGCTGGTCATGAAGCTAAAATATAACATGTCGAAGAATCCTTTGATTGAACGCGAGACAGGCTCGTTGCGGTAGAGTATGGCTTGATCGTTGATTAGTATGAATGTGAAATATATGCCGGCGAAAGTGAATACCATGCAGAGCCAGAAGAAGAATATTTTTCTGAATGTTGTTTGCTCGATTAGCTGCGCAAAGCGGTGAAGTTGTTTATCAAGAAGATCGGGCATGACTTAGGATAGTGTGCTCGATTATTTAATTGTTACACATCTAGTTCTCGTACTTCCTTAGCGTGCTTCAATATGAATTCTTTTCGAGGTTCTACTTCATCGCCCATCAGTATTGAGAACATTTCGTTGGCGGCGACAGCGTCTTCTATTGTGACTTTTTTGAGCGTGCGAACTGTCGGGTCCATTGTGGTTTCCCATAATTGCTGCGGGTTCATCTCTCCAAGACCTTTGTATCGCTGTACGCCCGCTTCCTTGCCTAGTTCTTTGATGACTTCTTCTTTTTGGGCGTCGCTGTAAGCGTAGCGTATTTTTTTGTTGCGCTCAAGCTTGTAGAGCGGAGGCTGCGCGAGGTAGATGTTGCCTCGTTCGACAAGTTTTGGCATTAGTCTGTAGAAGAATGTCAAAAGCAGGCACGCGATGTGGTGTCCGTCGACGTCTGCATCAGTCATTATGATTATCTTGTCGTAGCGTAGTTTTGAGATGTCGAATTCTTCGCCGATTCCTGCGCCCAGAGCTGTGATTATGGTCACTATCTCCTCGTTCTTCAATACTTTTATGAGGCGCGCTTTTTCGACGTTGATGATTTTACCTCGAAGGGGCAGTATTGCTTGGAATTCCCTGTTTCTTCCTTGTTTTGCTGAGCCGCCGGCCGAGTCTCCTTCTACAAGGTATATTTCGGTTTTTTTCGGGTCTCTGCTTGAGCAGTCTGCGAGTTTGCCTGGCAGGCTTCCGCTTTCCAGCGCGCCTTTTCTGCGCACAAGTTCGCGCGCTTTTCGGGCGGCTTCCCTTGCTCTTGCAGCGTCGACGCATTTGCTTACGACGATTTTAGCGGCGGACGGGTTTTCTTCCAAGAACGTGCTTAGTGTTTCGTAGACTATGCTGTCTACGATTCCTTTGACTTCGCTGTTGCCAAGTTTTGTCTTGGTTTGTCCTTCGAATTGCGGGTTTGGTACTTTTACTGATACGACTCCTGTGAGTCCTTCTCTGAAATCGTCTGAGTTGAGTTCTATTTTTTCGTCGGTGAGGCCGTGTTTGTCAGCGTAGCTTTTTAGCGCTCTTGTGAGCGCGCTTTTGAACCCTGTAAGGTGGCTTCCGCCTTCATGCGTGTTGATGTTGTTCGCGAATGTGAAGAGGATTTCGCTGTAGCTGTCGTTGTATTGGAATGCGACTTCAGTTGTGACGTTGTCTTTATCTTTTTCGAATGAGATGATGGGGTGCAAAACTGTCTTGTTGCGGTTCAAATATTCAACGAATTGTTTTATTCCGCCTTCGAATTTGAATATTTCTTTGCGGTCGGCGCGTTCGTCGTTGAAAACGAATTCGACTCCTTTGTTGAGGAATGCGAGCTCGCGTATTCTGCCGATGAGGATGTCGTCGTCGAACTGCAAAGTTTCGAAAATTTCAGGATCCGGTGAGAATGTGATCGTGGTTCCTGTTCCCTGAGCGTCGCCAACTGGCTTTACGGGTCCCAGTGGGATTCCTCTTTGGTATTCTTGGACCCAGAGTTTTCCGTCGCGTTTGACTTCCGCTTTCAAATGTTTTGAGAGCGCGTTTACAACTGATACTCCTACGCCGTGCAGTCCGCCTGAGACTTTGTATGAGTCTTTCTCGAACTTTCCGCCTGCGTGGAGCATTGTGAGCGCCATTTCCATCGCGCTTTTGTTGTGCTTTGGATGGATTGCGACAGGAATTCCGCGCCCGTTGTCGATGACGCATACTGAGCCATCTTTTTTGACGATGATTATGACTTGGTTGCAGTAGCCTGCGAGGGCCTCATCTACTGAGTTGTCAACGACTTCCCAGACTAGGTGGTGTAGGCCCCTTGAATCAGTGCTTCCTATGTACATTCCCGGGCGCTTTCGAACAGGGTCTAGTCCTTCAAGTACTTGGATGCTTTCCGCGCCGTATTCTTTTGCGCCTTCTTCCGCGCTTTTTTTCTCTTTTGCCATGTAAGTTTTATCGACGATAAAATAAGCTCTTTTTGCCCCCTGTTTTTCCATCATTTTTAGGGTTCGGTTGGTTTAAAAATGTTGTGGTGAACAAGTAGTTATTTTCTATATTACAGTTAATGTGGAAAAGAGAACCTTTTTAACCTTGAGAGAGGCAAAAAGCGCAAATGAGTGAAGAAAAAAACGCCGCATCAGTTGTAGTGCTGGAATCTCTTTTGGGCTTTGTTCATTTGCTTGATGAAGATAGTGCTGAAGTCACCATATTTGATGAGTCTGTTCCAGGGGAGTATGAATTTCCAAGTAGGTATTTTGCAGCTCTGCAGATTCGCGAAGGCGATTCGTTTTATCTTGATGTATTGAAGCAGGATGGGCAGATACGAGGAGCGATACGAAAATCAGATGATTCACATGATCAAATATTTGAAAACGAGGAGTATCTGACGCCTGAGCAGTTGAGCGGGTTATCTGATCGTTGGGACTAGTCGCTTTTCGTCAAGACTTCCAGCTTCTCGCCCACAAGGAACGTTTTCTCGAACACTGTGACCATTCCGCCGTCTTTTTCGACAAGGGGCGGGTACGGGTGCAAGCTTCCATTCCGAAGAAGTTCGTTTATGGCAAGGCTTGTTTTTCCAGCGCCGAATTGTTTTACTATCCAGCGCGATGTGAATGGGAGCGTGTTGTATTTTTGTTTGATGAACGTTTGAAGTTCGCGCGCGTATGGGCTTCGAACAGGTTTCGCGCTTTCCATTGAGAAAAGGTTCGCGCGGTCAGCTTCGACTATCATTCCCGCGCCGTTTGTCGCGAATGGTTCTATCGCGATGACTTGCCCGTCTTTGAGTTCGCGTGTGTCTTTAGTGTCGTAGTTTGGAATGCTTGGCTTGTCGTGGATGACCCATTGTGAGATTCCGTGCCCGCAAAGGTTTCGAACGGGTTTTAGATCGAACCCCTGTATTGTTTCTTGTATCGCGTGGCCGATTTCTCCAAGTTTTGTTCCGGGCGCTACTAGTTTCATGGCGGCTTTAAGCGCTTGTTCGGAGGCTTTTATGATGTCTGAATATTCTCCTGAAAGGTCTACTGATGTTGCGTTGTCTCCGACGCATCCGTTAACGTGCGCGCCTACATCTAGGCACACTACGTTTTTGTCAAAAACAGTTTCGTCATCGTGATCCGGCGTTTGGTGCGCGGCTACATCATCGAGTCCTATTTGTGTGGGCCACGCAGGAATCGCTCCAAGCTCTACTATCTTGGCGTCTATCTTGTCGCACACTTCGCGTATGACTGCTCCGTTCGTTATGAGCCCTCTTCCATACTCCAGCGCCTGCGCGGCTATCTTTCCTGCTTTTCGCCAGTTCTCTAGGTTTTCCATCGAGCAGAGAAGAACTTGCGGGATTTAAAAGCTTATGCGATGAAATCCACAACAACTGGCGGTCCGCCGTATCCTTGCTTTGGGGTTATTCTCATCGTGCTGAACCGTTCAAATTGGCAGTATCGTGAGGGGAATTTGCCAAGTTCTGCTTTGTGCGCGAATCTTGTGAGGCAGTGTCCGATGTTGCGCGAATCTGCGAGGTTTATGGCATTATCTCCAATCTCGTATTTCATTGTGAGCGCAAGCCCAAGAAAAGTGACGTATTGGTCTTGTGTCAAAAGCCGGCCTATTCCAAGAAAATGGTAATTGCGCGAAGGTCCGCTTCGAAGGAATAATCCTTGCTCGATTTCAGTTTCGCGTTTAATGGTTGTTTTGTACATGTCGAGCAGCTGCGCGTCATCGAAGAAGTCGAATTTGCCGTGCGCGTCAAGGTCTAGCATTGGAATGTGATATGTCTGTCCTTCGTGCGCTACAATTGATGCGAGTCCTAAGCTTTTGCCTTCGCTTTGGCGCAATGATTCTGCCAAAACAAGATTGGGTTTCACGCGGAAAAGATAGTCTGATTGTTTTACTGGTTTCACAGTGTCGTATTGTACGAGCGTGATTTTGCCAAGAGGTATTTCTGTGCTGGATTCGCCTTCAATGCATCGCCATTCAAGACGCGAAAAAGACGCGATTATGTTGGCGATAGTTTTGCCTTTGAACTTCTGCGGATCCATATGTTCCTCGCAGTGATGCGTGTTTAAATGAATTATTACTTCACAAACGTTACGTTGGGTTTTCCCTCGAACTTCGAGTCTCCTGTGAGGAATGGTATGCCCAGTTCGCAGGCGCGCGCATAACCTATGCAGTCGGCTTGGCTGAGGCGGTCTTTTTTGTTGATTAACTTGAATTTCATCGCGGCTTTTAGTGCGGTGGTGCTGATCTCAATGCAGTTCTCCTCGCATTCATCGAAGTATTTGTCGGCAAGCGCTTCATCGCACGAGCGCAGAAGATAGTAGTAGAGCTCTGCTAGATGGAATGTTGAGGTTATGATGTGCTCGTTAGATATCAGCCTATAGTTTTCGTTCCCTTTGAATATCTCGATGAGCGCATAAGTGTCGGCGAAGAATTTAGTCGTCATCGTAGAGCTCCTTATCTATCTCATCTAGCAGCTTCTGAGTGGGTTTTTTGAGGTCGAGCGTCCCGAACAAATGGCTAAGATTGTTTGAGCGGGTCACGACTATGATTTCAACAGGTTGGTTCTTTTTGAGCTTGGCTTTCTTCACTATGTCATTCGGTATCGTTATCCCTATGCTGTTTCCCCATTTTTTTGGTTTCGCAATGAACATTTCCATTTCACCTCTGTCTAATTCAATTATATTTAAGGTTTATTGTTATGAGAATATCTTCTCTTTATAGATTCACCGAGAATAAATTCGTAAACTTTGCAGCTATTGTTGTAAAAAGTTAGCTATTTGTTCCAAGTGCGCGTACCCGAAAATTCCTGCTGCTGAATACACGACTGCCTTCATAAGGTCCCATTCTGCTGCTAGCCAATAGTCTTTTTTGCCGTCACGTGTGTATTCTGCGCATACGTGCGCTCCGGGCAGAGCTTTTACAAGTGTTTCGATTCCCACATTCATCACAATGATGGGAAGATTTAAATTAGTCGTGACACATTTTTGTATAAAACAATTTCGAGGTGTGTTATGAAAAAAAGCAAAGTTGTGACTGCTCTAAGGATTCTTCTTGGGCTGTTGCTCGTTTTCGCGGGAGGAACTTACTTTTTGATGGAGCTTCCACCGATGGAAGGGCCTGCAGGGGCGCTTATGACTGCGTTTGTAGCGTCAGGCTATTTGATGGCGTTCGTGAAACTAACTGAGCTGGTGGTTGGCATTCTTATCTTGTTCAACCTTTGGACTCCGCTCGCGCTTGTAATATTGGCGCCGGTTAGCATAAATGTCGCGCTGTTCAACTTGGTCTTCATGCCGTCAGCAGGCGCCTTGGGTTATGTGTTGCTCCTTCTCAACGCATACCTCATGTGGAAACACAAGGAAGCTTACGAGCCGCTTCTCAAAAGATAATTTTCAACAGCGTTTTTAATTTCTTTATCTTTCGATTTTTTCCACAACTTCGACCCGTGCAGGTTCTCGCATGATTTTAGCGAATTTATAGCGAAAGTCATCTTCGTATAATTCTACGACTTGTTTTGCTGCCCATTTTGGATCTAGCATCACGCTAAGATCTCTGCCTGTGCCTTCCCAGAATCTTGTTTTCATCCCTGCGGGAGCTGCGATGAGAGTTTTGTGTACTCGTGGGTCTAGCGCCAGAGATTCGGATAGTTTGGCAAGGCCTGCTTTGACGCCTGTGTAGATTGGCTCATAAAGGCGCGGCGTCCATTGTGATGTCGAGGTTATGGCGATGTATCCTGGAAGTTCTTGCTGTTTATTGATTATGCGCGAAATTAGGAGCGCGGGAGCAAGAAAGCCAGCATTGTTCATCTTCATGATGTCCTCGTCGGTTAGCTTATCGATGGTCCCTTCTTGGTAGAATCCTGCGGCGTAAACGAATAGGTCGGTATGCGGCAAAGCTGCTGTCAGCTCATCGAGTTTTCGCTGCAAAGCGCAGGTGTCGGCGCCTATATCGAGGGGCATGAAGCGAACTGCGTCTTGGCAAGGGTCGCGTCTTCCGGTAACGGTGACATCGTACTTTTTTGAGAGTTCAAGGGCGATTTCCAATCCGAGCCCTGAGCTTCCTCCGATAATTAGTGCGTTGTTGGTCATAGTATTTGTTGAGAAAAAATATGTTTAAATTCATTATGAACGTGGCATCCTTAATTGTGGATCAGTTTGAGCGCCGCATCGCACGTCTCTTCAAGTGTTGAACGCACGGGAATATCGGGATTCTCTTTGAGCCTGTGCCGTATGTATCGTTCGTTTGTAAAGCCCGACTCTATTCCGATTACAAGAAGCGCTCCATCTCGCGAGTGGCGCATTCTCCATTCGCCTAGTTCGAATCGTGTCGTTTGTGCGTATGCGCGCGTGCAGAAATGTTCGGTTTCTTTTGCGAGCCAAAACAGTATCGCGCCGTCGTGTCCTGCTTGTTTTAGATGGTATGTTTCCCAGTCAACCTGTTCTTCGAATGTGTGAGATAGTTTTCCATCGCTTAAATCCGCGCGCGGGTTCGCGATGAGCAAATCCTCTCTCTTTGAAAGAAGATACTGTACTGCAATGGCCTGCCAGTTGGGCGCTCCTTGTATTGGTCCTGCGAGGAATATGGTCTTTCCTGCGTGAGGAACATACGTTGCCGGTTTGATTATCATGATTCGAGAATCAGTTAGGTTCTATATTAGCATTTATATTTCGTTGATGAATATGTGGTCTATTTTCCTGTTTCGGTATTCAGGGGGAAGTTCGCATATGTATCCGACTTTGATTGAAGGTCCGTGGCGGTACGTGATTAAGACTTGGTTGTCTGCCGTAAACGCATTATGAAAACTGGGGTATGTTTTTCTGACATGATCGAGCATCACTTGCCTTGCCCCTCTGCTAAGAAGTATTGTGAGTATGGATTGCTTGAGGTTCATGTAGTCTTCAGTGGTTTCGCCGAAGTTCTTCTTGAAATCAAATACAGGTTTTATATCGAACCAGTTTGGGTTGAAGTCATCTGCCATCTCTTGAATCCCTCATGAAACTATCGCACTCTATCGCAGTCCTTAATCTTCTTAGCGCATCTAGCATAGTTATGGGTATCTCGACTCCTATTTTGCCTGTGCCGTGAAGCATCACGAGTGATTCAGAAGGGTTATTCACTTTATTCTCGCGCAGGTATCGAAGGTTCGATGGAGCTGGCCATCCTTGTACGAAGTCAACGCTTGAAATGCCTTCTTGCGCGAAATTGTCTGCGTCGAACCACTCGTAATCATCTATTTGTCTGTTCGCGCGGGATATGAAGACGCGTCCATTCTCATAATAGAATGGCCTGCTGGCCGTGTTTCCAAGAGGGGTGTCTTCGCGTTTGCGCTCTCTGCGTAGTATGGTTCCTTCGAGCAGCGCTGCTGTTGATATTGCTCTTCTTCGGCTTTCATAAATGAGGGGTATGTCGTAGCCCATGGCGAATCCAAGCCCGTGCCAGGTTTCTGAAAGGGTTGATTCTCTGACAAAATGCACTCCGTTATCCAAACAAAGAGTGTTGTAAATGTCGTGGTCGCAAGGGGTTGATGCGAGTTCCCCGTTGCAGTCGATTCGGTGATGAGTTGCCTGCAGAGGGCTTTGCCCATTACTTCCTTCTATTATGTGCAACTGATCGTATTGCGCAATCGCATGGCTAAAAGCGATGTCGCGCAGTGTTGAATGGCGCGATGAAGGGTTGAGGTTTATGCTGAACTCATCCTTTCCTTCGATAACGTGTAAATTGCATTCGGAACGCGTTATGTGCGCGAATCCCGTCCAAGCATATGGCTGGTGTTCGCGAAGGTATTCTCGCGCTTCAGCTATGCTTGTGTTTTCTCGTAAAATGCCTCGTGCTGCTTCAACGCAGAGTTCTAAGCTTCCCGCTCTTTGGCATTCTCGTAAGTAGCGCAGTCCTTCCTGTACAGCTCTTGTCTCTTTCCAAGTCCTTTCCAATTTTCGTAGTTTATCGTCTGTCATCGTAAAAATTGCCCGCGGGAGCGCATAGGGGTGCAATCCTGTGCTGCTGCCCGCAGGGCGGTCTCGTCCTTTAGGTTGAGTGTGAGTTGTTCATATTTGTTTTCTGGTCGCGTGGTCGTTATCTATGATGATGGTGTAATCGCCGTTCGCGATATCATTTTGTGTGGAGAGTTGTATTGTGTTAAGAAATCCACGCGGACCGATGAGGATTCTCGCGTTTGGCCCGCGTTTGAAGTGCGCGATTATGAGCCGTGTCGCACGATCATGCGGTGGTGTGTCTTGCAGCAGGTAAAATTTAGGTTCGTATGGCACTGAATATATTTCGTCAGGGTATGCCATGTATCCGTATTTTCCTTCGCGCGCGAAGTTTTCTAAGACTTTCTTGCAGAGTGTGCTTTTTCCCGAGTTTGGCTGTCCGTGTATGGCGATGACTGCTGGGTGTTCGCATTCGTCAATTATTCGCTCTATGAATTTGACTCCCTGATCGAATGTGTAAATCGGCAGGTCTTCTGGCGTTCGTATGCGGTCAATCATTTCGCACTGCCTCCAATAACGCGTTAAGATGTTTTCTGGGTATTTCCCTCACAACAGGGAACCCGCCATTGTTGTAAAGCGTGGCTAGGTTTTGAATTCCTGGCGCGTAGAGTTCGCCGCGCGCTATGCGCGAGTCGTACGGAATTGGAATGGTTGTAAGCTCAGTTTGCACGGACGCGTCAGCTATTTCGCGCGGGCGCTCGTTTTCAAATGCTAGCGGTCTTGCGTATCCTGAGCCTGGTCTTTCGTCAGGCAGGCAGAACCGTGCGCGGTCATTTTCAATGTAGCACGCGCCTCCTGGTTGTGGTATTTTCTTTTTTGACTTGCAGTGAGTGGTTTCAAAATATTCTCTTTTATCGCCCCGCCCGATCGCAAGGTAAGTGTTGTCGAAGAACGCGCATATTGTCCCGTCGATCAGCCTGCCCTTGGGCGCAAGTCGCGTTCGAAGTGGCGTTCCTGGCACGTATCTGACGATTCGGGGTCTGTCATTTACTGAGATAAGTTCGAACGTGTTCATCGGCGCGCGTTGCTGGTAGGCTGTGCATCCTGTTTTTGGAAGGTCGCGTATTTTTCGCGGCGTGCGCATATGCTCGTTGATAGGAATGTATGGGGGAAGTTCGTTATTAGGTCCGATGCTTATTATGTTGGGAGTTTCTCCTCCGTGGGCGTTCGTCAAGAAATGGAGGTATCCGTTCGCGTAGGTGAAGCTGTCAACATCGTTTTTAAGAAGTTGTTCTAATTGCACCCATTGATTTTGTCCATCAAGCGTGACTCTCGCGCGTGTGTGCATAAGCGTATCGTCGTGATGGCGCTGTACGTTAAGAACGCCCGACAAATACCCGACGGGCACCATCCCTGCCCGTGAAGCTTCAGCTTCCCATCTTGCTTCATCGGAAGGATCGCCTGTCTCTTTGAATTTGCGTTCGAGCAAACGGACTCGTTCATCGCTCATCTTCCACCTGCGTATTTTCTTAGCGCGTTGAGCATTTTGATTGGAATTTCTATGAGCACTCGTGTGAATCCGTCGTAGACACTCGCAAGGTCGCTTTCTGACGCGGCTTGGTTGATTTTGCGTGCGAGCCGTGAAGTTGCTGGAACGACTGTATTTCCATACGCTATTGCGGGGGTGCTTGCTGTTACCTGACGCAGTGGGCGAAAGAGGGTGGTTTGTGGGCTGAAGAAGTCCATGGACTGGTCCTCGCATATCCATGGGCTGTGCTGTGAGCTGCCTGCCATTGTGGGGATTATGCCGCGATGCCAGTAACTGATTTCATGGGGTTCATCGAGTCCTGCGAATAGTCTTGCTATTTCGCTGTCGTCGGGGTTGATTTGCAAAAGTACGCTTTCACTTCTTGGTTCTTCAGTTAAAACGAGGCGTCGTTGATTGTCTGAGACGAGGTTTATGATGGTGCCCGGGATGGAAGTGTATTTGCGGCAATTGAGCGTGAACTCGAATAGGTCCGCGGCGCGTTCAGGTGGCGCGCGGGTGAGAATGGTGAATGTATCTGCTGCGTATGCGATATCTCGGATGATTCCGGGATGAGGTTTATCTCGCGAGAGGTCTAATTCATACTGGTGCCTGCCTTCCCTTGCGGTGAAGCGCCAACAGCCTTTATCTTGTGGCAATTCAATAGTTCCTGTCCATGATAGTGGCGCGTATCTTGCAACAAGTTCTCGCGCATTTTCATTGTTGATGTTAAGTTCGAGGATGCGTCTTCCTGTTTGCGCCGCTGTCGCTGTATCTCCTATTCGTTCTTGTTCCGTCATGAGCTGCTCGAGCGCTCCGGTATCTGCTGCATTTCTTGCAGCGTTCCGCTCAAGCGCGCGTAGTCTTTCGTCACTCATTTCGCACCTTCAGAAGTTTGCATATTTCCCATCTGGCTCGTAAACTTTCCAATTTTATCGTCGATAAGTTCTTTAAGAGAAAAATTAAAGAAAAATCTGCGCCGGGGTGCGCTGAACCCGGTAAGGCAGCAGTCCGAGAAACTGTGACCTGAAAGGTCGTCAGGGTTCAAATATCTTGCGGTTTTCTCGCTGTGGGATTGAAATTCCCTGCCCCGGCGTACTTCTTGTACCTGTGATCCAATCATTGTAATCTTTCCTCGAATGGTGTTCCGTTTAGGCGTGCGGCCAAGCTCACGTAAGATGCTATTCTGGTAAGTCCGTTTCGGTCGGTATCAATGATTTCAAGGGCATTGCGGTATTTGCCGATTTTTGCTAAATAGTGCGCACTTAGGTAGTGTGCGTGAGGGTGTAGTGATGGGCTTATCGCGTTTTTTGCGCGTTCGTAACTTATCAGGTCGATGATTTCGCGCAGTGCGAGAAGTAGGATGAATTGGCGTTCTGTGGCGTTCGCTTCTGTTATTCGTTCATATCGTGCATTTCGTTCGTTTTGAGAGAGCGATTCTGTGCTATCGAAAAGTCTGATGGATGGCAGCAGTCTTGCGCGGGCGCATTCAACGAATGAGTCGTATGAATAGATTGCAGGAACCCATTCTGAGCGAACTCTTTCCGCATCGTTTGCTCTTCCAAGTGCTTGATATCCTGCGATCATGATGCCTGAGAGTGTATCGCCCGGACGGCCAAACCAAGCAGGATCAGATAAACGCGTTCTTCGTTCATCGTCTGCTTTTTGGATCCATTCGTTTATGAGCGCATCTTTGCGGCAGGCATAGTGAGGCGCCAGTTCAGGTTGTTCTCTGATAACTCTGAGCATACGTCCCTGTGTAACTTCAAGCGCTTCTTCTAGAGTTTTGTCTGCGCGTCCTAATTCTGTGACGTAACGCGTGAGGTCATCACCAGCTCCTGTTTCTTTCCATCTGCGTTCGAACGCGCGTAGTCTTTCGTCTGTCATTTTTATACTCCTTGTTCTTTAGCGTGAACGATAAATCGAGATAGGTGAGAAATTTATCTTCTTCTGAAAGCAAGGGGGTGAATTCTTCTGCGAGTGGCAAGTTTCCGTTACGAAGGTTTCGGGCAATCAGTCTTCTTTGATGCTGGATTTCATGCCGTAAGGTGCCGTGGAATACTAAATTGTACATTCGTTCAGAGTTGCGATGGAATGTCCCTTTTGGATTTTTGAAAAATGTGTCGATTGATGGATTGCCAAGTTCTTTGTGTTCCCATCGTGAGCGGTGTTTGCGAGCCTTATCGATTCTATCAAGGACTAAGTACGTCCAAACGAGTAACTCTGGTTGAACGTTTAAAGTATGATACGTGCAGTTCGGAATGCCTTCCGCCAGCGTCATCCACTGTGTTATTTTCGCCTCAACATCATCCGAAAATCGATAAAGCGCATCGGAGTGTGTCTGTATCAACTCAATCGCAGCTCCCTTTGTCTCAAGCAGAGCGTCTTCTAGTGAAATTCCTGCTCTTTGTGCAGCAACTAGATACTGCATCCATTCTCCGGTCTCTTTTGCCTTCCGAAGCTGCGCGCGTAGTCTTTCGTCTGTCATGTTAGTCGTATCCTGCGTTCGCAAGGGTTGAGTTCGAATGGCCGAAGTGTGTGGTAGATGGCTATGCCTTTTTCGAATGTGACTGACTGTTGGCAGGGTGTTCCAAAGAAATGTGCTGCGATATCTTCAATCGGAGGCCATAGTGGTTGCGGAATTCTCATGATGAGTTTGTTGAAACTTCGCGTGCTTTTTGTTGCCGCGCGCGCATCTTCTATGAATGTTTCGCGAGGAATCCTATTGTGATTTGAGATGGGGTTCGCATGATCGTATGTTATGATTGAAAGATGCTCATCGTGCCCGACAAGAACCGGTCCACAGAGCCATGATTGTCTTATGCTGGCAGTTATGTTGGGCAGCAAGCTATTAAGGAGTGTTCGTCTGGTTTCTGTGAGTGACGAGTGCGTAAAGTATTCATCCCTCAATTCAGGGGTGAATTGTACTTCGAGCAGCGGCTGATACACGGCAGTCACGGCGGAATATCTTCCTGCTCTTCTGAGTTCTGTTGCATAGCGCTGTCTGTCATCTGCAGCTCCTGTTTCTCTCCATCTTCGCTCGAACGCGCGCAATCGTTCGTCTGTCATTGCGCGCCCTCTCTGTTTTTTAGTATGAATGAAAAGTCGATATACGCTCTGAATTGGTGTACGGGAAGTAATGTTTTGACTTCTTTTTCAGCTAACTCCATGTTGCCTTTTTTAAGTTCAAGTGCTATGGTTTGTGCTTGTTCGGCTTGTTTTGAGTTGTGCAGAATCACAGTCATATCCGTGGAAGGGTTCAAGCGGTTTATTTCTTCTTCAGTGGGCGATGCTATTAGTTTTTCGAATGCGGTCTGGTTTTGCGTGTACCAGATGCGAGGCAGGTATTCGCGCGCTTTTTGTGGCATTGCGAGCACTGCGTATGTCCAAACCAAGCAGTCATTTTTAAGTTGCGGATTGCTTGATTCGCATGGGAGTCCTTCGACGGTGAACATCCATTCTGCGATTTTTGCATTGACTTCATCTGAGAATCTGGAAAGGTCAGAAGCGTTTGTTTGTATGAGTTCGATTGCTTTTCCTTGCGTTTCAAGCAGCGCGTCTTCTAGTGATATTCCTGCTCTTTGCGCTGCAACTAAATACTGCATCCATTCTCCGCTCTTTCGTCCTCTTCTGTGTTCCGCGCGCAATCGTTCATCACTCATATTCTTCCCTCAGCATCCACGACTACGACTGCGCAATACGCTCCGTGCGATAAATCGTATTTTTCTTTTAAAAGGGTTTCTTCTAGGAGTTTGCGTTCGACGACGAGTAGTTTCGCATTGGGTTGTTTAGAGAAATGTTTTTCTATGTTCTGCGCTGCGATGCAGGGCCGTTCTTCTGAGGATATCAGGTAGAAATCCGCTTGGGCTGTATTCGGATTTTTGTCTGATGTGAAGATTCCGTGCTTGCTCCTATGTTCTAGCCGTGAACTGAGTTCGTTCGCGAGCGTTCGATTTAATTCCTCGTTGCCGTGCAGTGATATGACTGCGGGCGAATGCCTGTAAACCATGTCGTCTAGGAACGCAATGCCTTCCTCAAGTCTTAATATGCGCGTGCTGTGCATTCCAAGGTTTGTCATAGCGGCACTTCTCCAAGTATTGTTCGCGCAATCGTTAGGTACGCTCTTGCCCAGCAGTCTC
The DNA here is from genome assembly GCA_018302815.1 of Candidatus Woesearchaeota archaeon. GTDB lineage: Archaea > Nanobdellota > Nanobdellia > Woesearchaeales > ARS49 > JAGVZE01. Next base: position 65,698 of record JAGVZE010000016.1, on the reverse strand, counting down.
CGTCCAGCGCGACGACTCCATTGAGGGCTTCTTCAGTTCTTCCTTTGTGCGCGATTCTCGCAAGTCTTCTGATGTGTTCTTCTTGCTTATGATTGCAGGCTTGCGCATACGCTTCCAAGCCAAGCCATTCGTATGAGTTTTTTCTTGTGCGTTCTTCCGCTAATTCTTGGTCTCTTACAAAGCGTTCTCGCTCATTGTCTCCGATTAGGCCGTATGCTTGAGCGATTTCGTGGTAGTCTTCGCGTGTATGGCTGTTAATGCTTGCTCTTTCAAGGCAGGCTCTTGTCTGTTCGATGATCGGCTGAAGTTCCTTGTGGTATAGTTCGAACTCCTGTGAATAAGTTTGAATGTCATTAATGGTCGCTCCTTTCGTCTCGCGCAGTACATCCGCGAGCGTTTTTCCTGCCCGCTTCGCTTCCACTAAATACCCACACCACTGCCCTGTGCTTCTTGCTTCACGTTCCAAAGCGCGTAGTCGTTCGTCAGACATTTTTACCTTCGTGTTGGCATGCTTTTTCAAGTGCTAGGAGTGCGGCCAAGGGCAATTCAAAAAGTGTTGGTTTGCCAAAACCACGTGTGAATTGTGCGAGGTGGTATGGTGCATCGGTATAATTTCTGCCCTGGTGAAGCCGGCTTCCTAATGGGAATGTTGGGATTTGCCGTGATTGATCTAGTTGGTAGTCTAGGAAGACCTGTCCGTCTTCATAGAATGCCACGCCTTGAAATGATCCCAAATCTGCTATTTGATCTCCTTGGCTGGCAAATACTTTGCCGCCAGCTAATGTGAAGATTGTTCGCTTATTTAGTCCGAACGCTGTGATAAATCCGTGAACAAGAGGGTGTTCAAAGTTTACAAATCGGCTTGATTGGGAGTCGTGATAGTATCTTATTTGTGCAAGCGGTTCGTCGGAAAGAATTCTGGATATCGGTTCTTCTATGATCGCTTTTTCAACGTTTCCTTCAAAATCGATGCGTACGATGGACTGTGGGCTGCGAGTTAGAATGTGTAATTTATTGGACGCATATGCGAGATGATCGAGGTCTGCATCTATTTTGAGCATATCGGTGTCAACTTCTGTTGATTTTGTGCGTCCTGGCAATCTAAGGGAGATTCTATTTGTAACTCCAATTATCCACGCGGTCCCGGTGCATGCTAGCGGTCTCTCTCTTAGTGCATAGATCGCATCACGTGCATATTCTCCTCCATTCACAACTTCACGTGCGGCATTTGCTGCCTCATCAAGATTTCCGGCACGCAGGTAATCGGCGAGTCTACGTTGCGGCAGAACCATTTCTTTCGAGTTTTCTCGTTCCATTTTTCTTAATAGTTCGTCACTCATTTTGCACCTTCAGAAGTCTGCATATTTCCAATCTGTCTCGTAAACTTTCCAACTTTATCGTCGATAAGTTCTTTAAGCATCGGAATTCTCTGGGAATAATATTTATGCAGAGAATTCCGAGTGTGCTCAAGAACCGCCAGAAGATTAATTGGTCTTGGCGGTTCTTGACAGGAAGAAAATAAAGAAAAATCTGCGCCGGGGATGGGCGATCTAGGTTCGCCCGCCGAGCCGAGAACTTGGTATCCGAAAGGATTACGGGGTTCAAAAGCTTTGCGGTTTACCGTGAGCTGACAATCCCCGCCCCGGCGTATTTCCTCTAAGCGCGTTTCAGTCATCATGTGAGTCGTATCCTCCGCGGAATTGTTGGCGGTTGTGTGGCATATTGGATGTTGTATGAATTCTTGTCGATTGAGAAGAATATGCTGCTGGTGCATTCGCCGTCGGTTGGGTTTGGTTGACTGGAGCTAAAAAGAAATTCAAGATAATTGAACGAAGGGTGTCTTTCTTTGAGCCGTTCTTCTAATTCTGCTGTAATCCATGTTTGGTGTATGATTCTGGCGGTTTCTATGTGTTCCGGCAATGCGCTTTCTGAATCAATTTCTTTAGGATCACGGATCACGATTTCAAGATTGGTCGATGGCGCGTCTAGAATCGTTCCGAAAATCCATGACTGCATTTCAAGCCCTGTTATTTCCTGCAGTAGTATGTTGAGTACGTATCTTTGGTCTAAACTTACTGCGGATTGCTCGAGGTATTCGTTCCTCAATTCACATGTGAATCTTCCTTCAAGCAGCGGCTGGTACAAGTCAGTCACATCGGAGTATCTTGCTGCGCGTTTTAGTTCTAACGCATATCTTTGCCTATCTGCGCCAGCTCCTGTCTCATTCCAGCGCCGTTCCAAAGCGCGTAATCGTTCATCGCTCATCGTGCACCTTTCAATTCTCTTGCGAAATCGCAGTATGATGTCGACTGCGCTTGAGGGTTCTGCATGCTTTCAACGGTATGAAGCGCAATTGAGATGTCTCCGTTTCTTAGCTGCGCGTTTGCGATGCATCCGAGGGTTAGCGTGCGGTTTGTGCCGGGTCTTGGACAAAAGAATGGAATCTTGGCGTAGTCTTTGTTTTTTGCGGCTTCATTTGATATCGCGCATAACGTCATTTCGAACAGTGTTGGGTCTTCACGTAGTGATGGAAGGAAGATGTGCGTTTGATCGTAGTCTTTGTTCTGCGCTGCTAGAACTGCAATTTTGTGGCAGGCGGTTAGTATAAATTCTGCTTGTTTTATCTTGTTCACGAGCCGTCCTGCTTTTTTGTAGTCTTTTTTGCTGGCGCAGGCTTGTGCCATCCGCATATGTGCTTCATCGGGGTTGCTTGAGTTTTGCGCGAATGCTTGTGCTGTTTGGTATTCTTGGTGATGCGCGTAAACTGCAGCGATTTGCATTCGTGCTTTTCGTATCAAGTGGCTTGTCTTCTCTGAGAATGCGAGTGTTGTTTCCAAATCGCCGTTGGAACTTGCGATTTCTGTTAGTTCAAGATACGCTTGCTCCAACGGATTCACGTTCGCCGCGAATGATTCTGCTTGGTCATAATCTGTATTCTCTGCTGCGATTCGTGCTAGCGACATTAATAGCGAAGGGCTTGGCCGGCAAAGGCGGATGAGTTGTTTGGCGCGCAGGTAATTTCTGTTCTCTGCTGCTGCGTGGGCTCTTAATTCAAAAGTTGAATCAGTCTGTCCGGGTATTCTGTTTGCGAATTCCTGGTGATTGTTTTGTTCAGCGTCTATTGCCATTTGGTTGCGCGCTTGCTGTTGAAATTCGTCAGGTATGATTATGAGGAAATTATTCGCTGCATCTTCCATTCCAAGCGCGGCGTATGTGGCGCAAATGATTGCAGATTCGCTTGGAAGTTTTGCGGCTTTGCCCATCCAATCCATCGCTTGTTCGTGCACCTTGCAGTTTAATACATAAAGAATTTCAGGGTTGTCTCGTATGAGAGGTATTGCGGCTCCGCCGCTTTCCTTTAGAGCTTCCTCAATAGAGACTCCTGTTCTTTGTACTGCAACTAGATACGGCATCCATTCTCCGGTCTCTTTTGCCTTCCGAAGCTGCGCGCGTAATCTTTCGTCGCTCATTTAATGCCTCTTACTATCAGTATCATATCGTCTCCCACCTCAATAGCCCATTGCGTTTTGGCGCGAAGTGTTCAGGCAGCGCGCGTAGTTTTTCTATGATGGTGATTGGCGCTTCAACCAGGATTGTCTGTCCTGTGTGGTCGTGTACGCTTGCAAGGCTTGCGGAGTTTTGCGAGCGGTTCTCATTTAGTGCGAGGCGTGTCGCGCAAGGGACTGCGAGCGGCGTTCTGGCGTGAGTATAATTGGTCGAATCGCGTTGGGCGTTGCCATAATAGTCTGCCCATCGTGGGCCTTCCGGATGCCAGATTGCTTGGTCGACGATGACTACGTTGCCTGTGAGATCAACGCTTGGTCGAGTGTTGCTGCTCGTGATATTTAGAATTGTTCGTCCTTCTGCATGGAAAACGCTTACGTAGCGCAGGTAGTCAAGTACGCGAAGCGGTGAGTCGCCTCCGATCCATGTGCCGAGCAGTCCTGCATTGATTTTACGCGTGTCGTGGCTTGGATAAGCATCTGCCCATGCGAACCTATCGATTGATGTGACTGGAATAGCATTATATGGTTCTGTTATTCTTTGTTCTTCTCCCAAACAAATGTATTTTTCGTTATCGCAGATGTAGAAGTTTTTGCCGCATGACAAGACGTACGCTTGCCCTTTGGTCGCAATTGAGCGAACAAGAGTGGGTTCGGCTGTTCTTTCGTGTACGCGCAATTCGACGCGATCGTTATATCTTGCTATGTCGATGAATCCTGTCCACGCGTAAGGGTTCAGTTCTGCTATGAGCGCGCGTTCACAATGCCTGTGCGGGTCGATTTGTAGCACGACGCGTGCTTGCGCGACGAGTCGTTCGAGGGTGGCGTCTGCTTTTTCTTTTTGCCCTGCTCGTTCCTGCGCTCTTGCAAGGGCGCGCATTGCGGATACGTCTTTTTCCGGGTCACGCTCAAGTTCACGAAGTTCAGTGTCGCTCATCTTGCCCCTCCGCACGCTTTGACCAGTCCTTCGAGGCATTCTTTTGGTATTTCCGCGAACAGCGCTCTTGGCGCGGGTGTTCGTGAATAGATTTTAGCAAGGTCATTTTGATGGCATGGTTCAACTCGTCCATCGACAAGTTGCCGGTACGCTCTGCTGCGTTCTGGAAATCCTATTTCATAAGGTCGATGTACGTGTGTCGCAGAGGTCGTTCCGTCTTCGAATATCCATGGATTGTCATGATGATATCCTGCCATGACTTTTCCATTCTCAACCATCGCTGTTGGCGCGAACCTTGGACGTCCATGTTCCTCAATCGGATATCGTACGTGGGTTCCGTCGAATCGAACTATTTGGAGCAAATTGGGTTCATCTACATCATACTCTACCACGAGCGCTTCGTGTTCATTCAATGGGGTTATTATGCCTCGGTGAGTTAATTCGATCGAATGGTAGCGCAGTATTTGGTTTAGATAATCACCTATAACTGTTAAGAGTTCTCCATTTATCGCTCGAAGACCTATTGTTGTGTCAAAAGTCGTGGTTCGTTCCATTTGGCCTTCAGGCGTGATGCAGGAAATGTGGACTCCTTTTGCATTGCTGTGTAATATGTGAAGAGCTCCATCTGCGTATGTTAAATCAAGAAGGTGGCCAAATGACTGTTCTGTGGGGATTATCCGTTCTTCCTGTCCGGGTATTAGGACTGCGAGCGGGTTCGCAGTGCCCTGCGCCCAATCGTATCGCGCAAGATAGCCTGTTACTTTCCTTGGGCATGCTGCCATGAGGTCATATCTGCCTCCGCGCTCCATTTCAGAGTGATATCTGATAAAATCTTCATCCATTCCGCTCTCGTTCCATCTTCTTTCCAACGCTCGCAGTTTTTCGTCGCTCATTTTGCGCCTCTTTGCGATTGTTCGATCGCGCGCAGGGCGTTGAGTGTTGTGATTGGAACTTCGTGCAGGTATGTGAGCGAGCCGTCTGATTGGAGATTGTGCAGTGATGCGAGGTCTGCGAGCGTTCGTGCTCTGTTCTCCTTGGCGCCTGATGCGTGATTCTTGCGGTAAACGCTGGTGGTGGCGTGCTGTTGCTGCGTTGTGAGGAAGAGATGCATCGATGCGGGTGATGTGGTTGTCTTCGATGAAGATGGTTTGCGCATGGCTTGGTTCTTCGCGCCGTTGTCCGGTCTGCATATCGAGCAGTGAGTATGTGCTTGTGAAATGTGAGAGTAGTGTTTTTTGCGCAATTCTGATGGGGTGTGCGCATATGTATCGGGGCTGTTCGGTATATGGTTTGCCTTCAGGTGTTATGATTGTGCCAATCGTTTGCGGTTCGCCTGTTCGAGTTGTCAGCACTCTGTCTGAATCAAGGTCTGGGAACGCGTAAGTGTTGGGCAGGTTCGTTATGTGTTGTTCTCCTGTGCCGATAGTAAAAAGAGTGTCTCTTCGTGTGCTGTTTTCCCATTCAAGTATTTTGATGTGAAGGCCCTGCGAGGTCACAAATAAGTTCATGCTGCGTAGGTTGTTCCATACGTCAGAGTATTTGGAAAGGAGCCGTCGGAGGTAGATTGCCTGGATGGGCGCTCCGATTTCTGAAAAATATAGAGTGTCATCTTTGTTATGGATCTGATAGGCGTATCCTGTCCAAAGCAAAGGATTGTATCGCGCAACTGTTTCTCGCGCGGAATTATTGTTGACGTTTCCTTCAAGCAGCTGCCTTCCAACAAGTGCGGCGCCTTCAAAATCTCCTGCGCGTTCTCGTGCGCGCATAAGCGCTTCTAATTCTCCCGCCCCTGCGAATTGGAGGGTGCGTCGTTCAAGCTCTTGCAGTCTTTCGTCGCTCATCTTGCGCCTCTTTGCGATTGTTCGATCGCGCGCAGCATGTCAAGTATCGTTATCGGAACTTCGCCGATGAATTGGCCGCAGTTATCTTGTGGGGTGGAGATGATGAGGTCGTCCGGGTTCGTGACGCGGTTTTGTTCGGGTTTCATGCACCAGCGTGATTCTGGGTGGAACTGTTTCATAGCGCCATCGCGTACCTGTCTTTGTGGTGTGTCGCTCGTGTGCGCTCTAACCGTGTTCAGAGGACCAGTCAGGTATATCGTCTGATTTTCCACGTAAGTTGGGTTTTCTTTGTCGTGGATGGTCTGAGCGCTTGTTTGTTTTTTTCCATCGTACGTAAGAAGCTGAAATTCTTCATTTTCGGTATCAAGCCAAGTGATAAGCCGTTTTTTTGTCCAACTAAGGGGAGCTCCGTTTGTGCGTGCGAGCCGCTTTCCCGTGAGAAGGTTGTAAACATCAAACCATTGCTCTTCAGCAGAGAGCCTCGCGAAAGCGGGTTTTCCTCTGTAGGAGAATAACGCGGTGTCGTGTCCGAGCCGGTTTGATTGGCGTTCGCTCGGGCTTATACTGAACGGATCGCAGGTGATGCCTTTTGGAGTTATGGTGAGGTAGTGCTGGTATTGCTTTTCAAGATCAAAAGGACCATCCTCTTGTCTGTCCAGGATTATGTAGAGTTTATTATTGATGTGCACTGCAGAGAGCGGATACCATTGATTGTTTTGGATGGGCAGGTATGGAGTGAGGATGAAGTCTGTTGGTTCACCGCCTGGTTCTATGACTTGTATTTTATTGATACTGTTTCCGATCAACAGTCCCGTCCACGCGTACGGGTCGGTTTTCTTGATGACGTCTCGCGCTTCCTGCCTGCTTGAATCCAAAAAGAGCGCCCGTCTGGCTTTATCAACAGCTTCAGGGATGCAGCCCGCTCGAATGTCAATTCGCATCGCGGCCAAAATATCATCAATGCTTCCGCTTCTCAACGCATTCCTCTCTTTTTGTCTTCGTTCAGCGTCGCTCATCTTAGAGCCTCAGCCAGTCTGTCATGACGTCGTATGTGAATTCTAGCTTTACTGGCAGTTTGTCGATTGTGAATGCGCATCCTTTTTCTTCGAATGTTTCTGTTTGGCGTACGCTGAATTCTGTTTCTTCTTTGAGTATTTGGAGCAGTGTGAAGAATTGTTGGCCGTTGTGGATTCGCGCCAGATATTCGAATGGCGGTTTGAATGTTCCTTCAGGTGTTCGTTCTGCTTGCGCGTATATTGTGTATTTTTTCTGAGCGGGTATTTTCCTAACTTTGTTCCAAATGCCTCGAAGTCCTTTTTGAGAAATTTCGCTTATTTGGCGGTTAAGATGCGGTGTGAGTCTTGCGGTCAGGATACAGTCCGTGATTTTATAGAGCGTTTGAACGTCTCTTTCAGGGCAGCCAAGTCCGTTGAGATAGTTCGCTTTAGCCTGCCAAATTTCAGATTCGCTCGCGCAGTGGAGCGCTTCTTCCATTCTGCCTGATCGAACGTACGCCTGCACTAACTGCGGCGCTACAGACGCATCGCGCGCAAGTTCTCTTTCAAGCTTTCGTATAAGTTCGTCAGTCATATTCTCGGTCGCTCCAGAATGTTTGATAGTGTTTGAATGTGGTTTTGCACGTTTACTTTTTTCAGCAGCGAAGAGAGTTTGTACCGATCACGATCCACGGGAATTATTTGCGTTGACAGCTCTTGGATTCTGTCGCGGGATTGGCGTTCGATTGGTGTTATCAGCCCACGCAGATATTCGTGTTTGGGCAGTATGAGCGATTCTTGATTTAATTCCAGTCCGTTGCGAATCTGGTGTCTATTTGCTAAATATTCGTGTATCGTGTTCTGATTTTGCAATGGCTCAGGGTTGTTTAGTCTGCCGAGCAACTCTCTACTGTATGTTAATTCAAGAATTCTCCTGCGCTCTTCTAGTGCGATTAGTTCTCTCCATTCCTGCGCAGTTTTTGCGAATTGCGGGTCTGTGCAATGCGCGAGCGTGGCTTCTGCTATTTCAAGCGCGGTTCGTATGTCTTCTCGATTTGCATACGCGAGCGCGGTTTGCTTGCCAAGTTCTGTGGCTTCAGCAGGCGCATTTCCCGCGCGGTATGTTTCGTGTATGATTGGGAGTATATCTTCTATGGTTCCTGTTCTCAAATGTTCGTATCCGAGCCTTATTCGCGCGCTCAAATCTCCTTGTGCTGCTTCTCTTTCAAGTTTTCGTCTTCGTGCGTCTGTCATTTTAGATTCACCATCCTTGTCATTTTCAAGTCGTCTAGTAATTCGTAGCTCATTTCACTCTCACCCGTAGTGCTGCAGGGTTTCCTGCGAATGGTTCGTGGGCGAGTATGATTTCGAATCTGGTGCAGTTTAGTATGCCGTGTACGATGCGCGTGGGCAGGTTTCCTTCGATTGGTGTGGGGTGGCTTTGCGTTGTGACATTTGCATCCGGACCGAACGGAGCTAGAAGGTATCGTTCGTGTTCGATGATTGCTCTGACACCATCGATAGCTCCGTATTCGGTTGTTTGCCTTTCACGCCCTGCGAGTCTGATAACGTTGTATGAATCCATCATGAGCGCGGTTCCAAAGAGCCAGAGATGTTCTGTGTAGTGGGAAAGCACGTGCTCAAGATTCGGCTTATCTTGCTCTTGAATGGGCGAATATGAAAAATACTCTGTTCGCAGCTGCGGTGTGAACCCTTCTTCGAGCATTGGCGAGTAAAGGCGCACGAGTGTTTCATGATCTGCTGCTCGTTTGAGCGATTGAGAGTAACGCTGCCTATCTTCGCCAGCTCCTGTTTCTTTCCATCTGCGTTCAAATTCGCGTAGTTGTTCGTCGCTCATTTTTTCCTCGCAACTATTACCATTTTATCGAATGCGGAGTTTCTGTCGCCGTTTATGCTTTCAAATGTTATTGCGTGAATGTTCGGCCCGCCGTGCTTGATTTCGTATCCTGTTCTGCGAAGCGCAGGCTCCAAACAGTTTTTATATTCCCATTCGCTGTATTCTGTTGAGATGAGGAGTCCGCCTTGTTTGAGGCCGTTGTTTTCAAAAATCTCTTCCCATACGAACGGCAGTTGGATGATATTCGGGTGACGCGCAAGGAGTATGTCGCATTCTGGCCTGACTTCTCTTGCATCTGCGTGTATGAATGTGTAGTTTGGCCATGGTTCTAATTCATAATTTGTGAATCGAATCGTGGTGTGATTTCGTCTTGCCAATTCAACCATTTTTTCATCTGAATCTATTCCTGTGAAGTGGACATCAAGAGAGTTAGAACCATATAGCTTTCGTCCAAAGTATCCGCTTAAAGCGAACGCTTCTACGCTCGACCCGCATCCAACACTCACGACCTTTAACGGCAAAGTAAGATCGTATTCCGAAAGAGGGACATATGTCTCAAGCATTTTTCTGAACGCGCGGCGTATCATGTTAGCAACCTTTAACGCCTTCCTCGAATTATCGGGAACAGGGCACGGTCCTTTGTCGAACTTTTCAACCAGGTCTATTTTCTCGAATGCATCGAAACTAGGTGGTCGGTCTCTCGTGTATGTGTTAAGCAGTGATTTGAAGTCAACGGGCCCAGCAGGGTTAAGTTTGTCGAACAGTTGAATGTATTCTTCCAAATCGTTATTCTTTTTTCCAAAATAGTTGTCTTTTTCGCTCATCTTGCCGCCACCATCCTTGTCATGTTCAAGTCTTCTAGCAGTTCATCGATTGTTTGGTGCCTGTCGCTTTTCGCGGGCTGGGTCATTTTGAGCGTGATTAGTGATAGTCTTGCGTCTGCAAAGTTGTTTTTTAGCAAAGGGTTGTGTGCGTATTCTTTTTGGCGCACAAAGTCCGAGCCTTTTGATTCTTCTTTATAGGGGTATGTTCCTGTGAGTAGTTTGTATAACAAGATTCCAAGTGAGTAGATGTCGCTTCTTTCATCGGCTATTCCGTACGGCTTGAACTGTTCTGGCGCGGCGTATTTTGGGGTTCCTACGCAGTGGTCGATCATTTGCAGTTCTGATTCTCTGCATGCGAATCCCCAGTCGAGGATTATTGGGTGCTCAAGTTTGAAGTCGCCTGCGCGGTACATTATGTTGTCTGGCTTTAGGTCTCTATGTATGTATCCTTTCGAGTGGGTTAATTTCATGGTGTTGGCTATTGGCGTGATGATTTTGCGGGCGTGGTCGGCTTCAACCGCTCCTCCTATGGTGATGTAGTCGGATAGCGTTCTTCCAGGTATGAATTCTTGTACGATGAATACGTGTTCTCTTCCTGTGTCTTTGATCGGGAGCATGATTCCCAGTGGCGCCATGTCTTGCGCGGCTCTTAACTCTCGTGCGTACATATCTCTTAATAGTGGTTGATCGACTTCTGTGTTATCGAACGCTTTGAGGAATACTGGTTCTTCAGCGTGGTTTTTCGCTTTGTAGCTTCCGCAAAGACCTTCGAGTCTTTCCAACGGTTGGTACGTGTCGGTTCGTCCGAAGTAATGTTCTTGTTGTTCTGTCAATAATTCAAGAGTGCTTGGATCGTTTGGAAAATCTATGTGCGGAATCAGCACAAGAGTGGGTTCGGTGCTCATAGTCCCACCTTTGGCGCTAGCCATCCCCAGAATTTGCGCTTTTGCATCGCTTCGATGAATTCGTTGAAGCTTTGGTGTCTTTTTTGCGGGTCAGGTTCTGTCGCTTTGCTTAGCGCCTGTGCGATTCGTTCATCTTCAATTTCCAGTTTGATCGGTCCTTTTCGTTTAGCTCTGTAAAGTTGTGGTCTATTTGAGATGTTGAACGGCACATCGCCGGTGAGTATTTCGTGAAGAATTATGCCGCCTGCGTAGATGTCTGTGCGGTTGTCGACAGTGCCGCCCATCATTTGTTCAGGGGCTTGATAGTTGAGTGTTCCGAATAAGTCGCTAAGATGGTCAAGTTCTCCTGTTCGTTTTGCAAAACCAAAGTCGATTATGTATGGCTTTTTGTAGTTGGGAGAGTTGCCAGTGTGTGGTATGATGATGTTCGCCGACTTCAGGTCTCGGTGTGTGATGTGGTGATCATGCATTTTTTGAGCTGTTTTGAATAGAGGTATTGCTATTTCCCGCGTTTTTGAAGAAGATGGTAATTCGTTGTGACTGATGTGGTCCTCTAAGTTTTGTCCTTCTATGAATGGTTGTATGATGAGTGGCTCGTAGAGTCCTTGGTCAAGAAGTTTGGGCGTTATTCCTTCTTTGGCGAGCAAGGGTATGAATCTTGCTTCGTTTAGGTATATCGCGTCTCGATATTTTTTATTGCATGAGTCGAATCGTTTGACAAATACAAGAGTTCCATCGTCAGCTAGTGCTGTGTATCCTCCGCAGTAGCCTCGGAATTTGTGTACTGGCGTGTAATTCTGCTTCTTTCCGAACAGTTTTTCAGGAAGCGGCTGCTGTTTTTGCGTGTCTTCAGATTCAAATTCCGCGTAGAATTCGTTTTCGCTCATAGCGCTACCTCGCGGTTTTCAACATTCAGCGTTAATTCTGTAATTCTTCCAATTCGATTGATGAAGTTTCCAACTTTGTCGTCGATGAGTTTTTTAAGAGAAGAAAAAGAAAAAAAACTAAGCCGGCGTGGGCTAATCAGGTATGCCGGCTCCCCGCGCCGGCGGCTTTTTTGTAGAAACGCATTGATCATTGTTCCACCTTCAAAAAGTCAGGCATTTGGTATGTTTTTTGCGGACGGGGAAGTGCGTGCGAAGATACGGTCTGCTCAAGTTCTATAAGGTTTGGTGAAGTGCAAATCTTTAAGGGGAAGCCTAACTGTATTACTTCTTCTGCGCAAAGTGCGCGGGTTCCTAGGATTCTGCGGGAGAGGTTTACTGCAGTGCAATATCCTTTAGCTCTTTCTTGTTCTGTTGCGTGTCGATTCCCAACTCGCGGTAGAAGGGCTTCAAATCCTGCAGTCCATACAAAATTACTGAGCGCAACTTCGGATGCATATTCTGTAAGTTCCAATACATCCGTCACAATCCAATTCGCATATGTCTCGGCAATTATCGCATTCAGTCTGTCTTGAGGAATGCTAGGATCAGGTTCAACGGTCCTCTGTACTATTGACAGGGTACGAAGGCCGCAGTAGAGTTCGTATTGTAATCTCTCGCCAAATCCAGCCATCGTTTGCGCGTGTTCTGCAAGTATTCGCACATACGTTTTCTCTGCGCTTGAAAGTTCAGCAAATGGTTTGTTTGTTCCTTGTATTCCTGCAGGTATGACTCCCGCTCTTACAAGTTCTCTAACATATCTTTCAAGATCGCCATCTGAAGAGGTTTCTCTCCATTTCCTTTCAAGTTCCCGTATTCGTGTGTCGCTCATAGCGCTACCTCGCGGTTTTCAACATTCAGCGTTAATTCTGTAATTCTTCCAATTCGATTAATAAAGTTTCCAACTTTATCGTCGATGAATTCTTTTCCCCGCGCCGGCGGCTTTTTTGTAGAAACGCATTGATCATTGTTCCACCTTCAAAAAGTCAGGCATTTGGTATGTTTTTTGCGGACGGGGAAGTGCGTAGTGTGCGATCATTGATGCAAGGAGTGGATTGTCAACGCCGATTATTTGAAAGGCGCAAATTAATTGGCTTCTTATGTCCCTATCGCACGCGTCTGTTTTAAGTATGGTGCGTGTTATGTTAACTGCTCGGCAATATTCGTCTGCACTTCTTTGTTCGGTCATAGTTGAATTTTTCATTGTAAGCGCGTAAGCTGCGGCACGCACGAATGAGCGAAGGATGGTATCTTCTACCTGCGCTCTTAGTTCGAGAGTGTCTGAGATTATCCATTCAGAATAGGTTTGCGCGATGATGGACTCCATTTGATCATGATGTATTCTAGGATGTGGTGTGATTATTCTACCTATTGATACTTGGCGTGTGCTTTCGTAAAGGGTGCTCCTTAGTTTATCATCCATGCCAATTATTGGTGCGGGATTTTCCGTAAGCATTCGAAGGTATGTCTTCTCTCCGCTTGAAAGTTCAGCAAATGGTTTGTTTGTTCCTTGTGTGCCTGCAGGTATGGTGCCGGTTCTGATTAATTCTAGCAGATATCTTTCGAAATCAGCATCTGCTCCAGTTTCTCTCCATTTCCTCTCAAGTTCGCGTAGTCGTTCGTCGCTCATATCGCGACCTCGCAGCTTTCAGAAGTAAGTCCAAATTCTGCAATCTTTTCAACTCGACCCAGAAAGTTTCCAATTTTATCATCGATAAGTTCTTTAAGGAAAAAATTAAAGAAAAATCTGCGCCGGGGTATGGCTAACCCGGTAAGCTGCAGAGCCGAAACCTCTGTGCCGAAAGGCGCTCTGGGTTCAAATACTTTGCGGTTTTCCGTGAGTTGAAAGTCCCAGCCCCGGCGTACTTCTTGTAAGCGTGGTGAGCTCATCGCAGCCTCACTCGTAGTTTTGTTGGGTTGCGCGAGAAGGGTTGTTCTATTGCTCCCCAATTTAATACTGTGTTTTGAATGCGTGCTCTGAGTGGTATGTCCGCATCAAGGGGTGTCACGCCATCATAAATTAACGGCTCTGTTCCTGTTAGGCAGTAGAGTCGTTCTTCGATTTCCCTTATTTTACTTAGTTCGGGTGATCCGTTGGATGGTACGATGATGTGTTTTCTCTTGCCGCAAAGGTCGATAGCTTGGTAATTTGCATTTATGAGTGCGGGCCCAAACATCCAGATGCCGTAAGGTGTCTCCCTGCAGAACTGTGATGCTAATTCATCTATTTGTCCCAATTCTCCGAGCAGGAATTCTAGATTCGGCTTATCCTCTTCTCGTATGGGCGAAAATAAGAGGTATTCTTGTCCGAGTTCTTTTGATGGCCTTCCTTCAAGAATCGGCGCATAGAGTCGTGCTACTGCTTCATAGTTCTGGGTTCGTTTAAGTCCCTGCGCGTAGGCTTGCCTATCGTCAGGAGTGCCAGTTTCTTTCCATTTCATTTCGAGTTCTCTTAGTCGTGCGTCCATATTTACCTCAAAAACTTAAACAGGTTCGTTATGAATTGTAAGAAAAGAAGGAAAAAGCCCATTTTAGTACACCACGATGACGGTTACTCTGCGGACCATGTCAAAGCGTACTTTCCAAGGGTCGGGTTGGGGATTATTATCTCCCTTTAATATTGCGTACCAGCCTTCAGAGTCGTTGCCTATTTCAACAACGCGGTGGACTATCGGGAATCCCATTGGTGAATCGTAGCTTACGATGTCGCCGGCCTGGATCTCAGCCGCGGACAATGGTATCTTCTGGATGAGGTGTGATGCTTCATCGAAGACTGGGTCCATTGAATTGGTATCAGCTAAAATCGCCCACTGCGGATTATCGAACTTAATCAATACTCCGTCAGGCCTCATTTCGATGCTGCTTTCCTTTATCCAATCGCCCGGAGATATTCGTTCAACAGGCATTTCAAAGCTTTGTTCTTGGGCTTTGGATTGCAAAGGTGAAGTGGCATCAGCAAGAGCGCTTGTTACAGTGTTGAAGCTAAGCCCTCTGCTGGTTACTGTGTTGCTTTCTATGTCTATTTGCGAGCTAGGCAGGGCCATGCTAAAGAGGCCGCCAACTCCTACTCCTAAGGCGAAAACCGCCAAAACAAGCATTGTGAACAAGTGTTTCATGTTGCACCCCCAAGAGACACCTTTTCTCTAGGATAATTGCGGTTTTGAGGGTATTTAAATCTTTCGATTTCGTAGCTACTTTCAGGTGACAACATATATTTAATTTCCATATAGAAGAATTAGCCTTGATATGGTGAAAAATCCTCTCCGGATATGCTCTTATAGAGCCGTTGCAGGCGCCGTGTGTCTGGTCCTGTTACACCTTTGACCTGTTGGACTAGGCGAAGGGCTGTTTCATACATTTCAAGGCTGTCCAAGAGGGATTGTGTTTCGCCGCTCATCTGCGCAAATGCCTTAGATGCTTTGCCTGCTTCTTCGTAGAAATGTGCGCTTCGGGTCAAATTTTCAGGTTCGAGCATTTGAGCTGCCTTGCGCGCTGCTCTATACCAGTTGCCAGCATCGTCAAGAGAAGTGGTCTGTTCATAGCGCTCTTTTGACGCTTTCGCGACGGCGATTATTGCATCAATTGCTTCCAAGTGGTATTTTTGGCTTCGATTCGTATCGAATGTCTCTGTCAAGTCGCGCGCCTTTGTGGCGTTTTTATACCAGCTGCCTGCCCAGTTCACAGTTCCTGTCAGTTCGAACATTTGACGAGAAACCTTTGCGGCTTTGCTTGCCTGGCACGAGGAGTAGCCTAGTTCTATGTCTGCGAGTAGTTTGATGGATTCGCCATAATGTCTGCATGCCTTTCCAACGAAATTCACATCGTTGTTTTCTTTGTATCTTAGGATCGCGAAATCGCCGGCGTATGCGTGCAGGTGGCCTTCCATTTTCTGCACTTGGTCTTCGTGCAGTCCATCAAGCTCTCCTCGATCAAGAAGGGTGAGCGCTTCAATGGTGTAGACAAGAAGCCGTTCTGAAAGTCCGCGCGTGAGGGCGGGTTTCTTTTTATGGACGTGCATCGCGACTTTTGTGATGCCTTTGATGAAGCGAACTCCTTTATTCTCGGCGCTCGGATGTCCTGCTATGTATGTTATGACTGCTCGCGCCGCGTCATTATCTATGAGTTCGTAGTAGTTGCGTTTAAGTAGCGTTTCTAGGTCCATTGTCTTCACTCTGCGTACTTTTATCGTCAATCTTTTATAAATGTTTCTGTACGCTCATCACTGGTGAGTGACTACGTGCTTGAAACGTTAGAATCTGCACGAGACAGGTCTTCCTGCGCTTTCTTTTTGTTGAAAGGATTGCGCACGGTTTGGTTGGAAACCATTTGGCTCAAAACAGATTTTGTCCGAATTGAGCTTTGCATCCTTTGCATGATAATTTGAAATGTTGTGGTTGTTAATAAAGTTGCTTGAAGTTTTCTGTATTTGTGAGCTTTGGTGTTTCGAAAGGTTTATATATCAATAATGGATAATATTATTCAATTATGGATGATAAGCTAAAAGTCATCAACTATCTTGGAAAAAACGCGGGGCGGGCATTTACGATGTATGAGCTCAGCAAACTCACAAAGATACCTTACGCTACATTCTATCGAACGATGAAAACGATGTCCGATCTTGCCATTCAAACCAAAGCCGGAAAAGCGACCCTTGTACAACTTAACCGACAAAACCCTCTAACCAAGCACTACATCATCATCTCATCCAAGGAAGAAAAAGACGAATACCTCAAAAAACAGCTACTCATAAAGAAGATAGCTGACGAATTGCCCCCCGGAGACTATGCGCTTATCATGTTTGGCAGTTATGCCAAAGGTATGCAAACCACAAAAAGTGACGTCGACTTGCTCGTGATTAACAAGAAAGGTGAACGAGAGCCAGACTTTTCCCGTTACGAAACACTCTTTCGCATACGAATTAACCCTATTTACGTCACGCGCGAAGAATTCATTGCCATGATTAAAGATACTGAGGAGAACGTCGGAAAGCAAGCATTAAAAAACCACATCGTCCTCTACAACCCTGAACTGTTTTGGAGCATTATTTATGGAATTCGATAAGAAAACATACAAGCAGGAATTTGAAAATGCGCTCGCAGAAGGAAGCATCAGAAAATCAAACCAGTTCTTCAAAGTGAAACTGTTCTTGAAGAAAGGAGAAAACAGCCTCCTCATTGCTAAATCTATCAAAGACCTCAAACCCGCAAAAGGACAACCAGAAAAACTCTACTGGAACTACTGGGCAATCACCATATCATACTATTCAATGCTGTACGCTGCAAAAGCAGCCATCCTCACCAAAGGATACGAAACAAACAACCACACCGCGGCTCAAATCGCTGTTGGCTACCTCCTCGTTCCCGACCAAATAGAACAAGAAGACCTACAAATCCTCCAACAAGCCCACAAAATCTTCGAAGACGAATACGTCAAATACTTCGAAGACGCACGCAAAGAAGCCCACACCGCACGCTACACTGCAATCAAAACCTACACCGAAAAACGACTCGAAGAAATCTACAACAACGCACAAAAATTCGTAGCGAAAATAGCACTACTCATACAAGAATGAGTTTCTGATACAAAAATAGAGCGCATGAAACAAATATGTTTCAAGTACAACAGACTATCGGCAAACGACGACTGTGGAGCTATGTTTATAAATGAGATATTCTTGAGAGTTATCAATGAGTTATCAAAGAGGTAAGGTGGTGAGAAACTGCGCCATAGTATTGGCGATTCTCGTATTTTCAATTTGTGCCTATGCTGAGCAGCAAACAAGCATTCAGACTTATCACTTGTTTTACGGCAAAGTGCTTGATACGCCTGACGGAGCAAAAATTACGGCAAAGGTTGAGGCTAAGAATTTTAGCACTGTTACAAAGAATGGCCAGTACGGCTATGATCCGGAATTTCGTATAGTTGGTCTTGAAAATAGCGTCGTCAATTTCTACGTAGATTCGGCCAACGTGATTAACGCAACTTTACAGTTGGAAGGAATGTCCAGACTCGACCTTTCCATCAAGCCCCCGAAGCAAGATGTTAAGGTTTCACGGCCTCCAGCTATCGTTCAACCTCCCCAAGTGAGCAGACCTGTTCCCAAGCAGATAACCCTGCCTCGTCAAGAAAGTGAAAGCTCTTCTTTATGGCTCGTGTTGCTCTCAGCAGGACTGCTCATTCTCATTGGAGTCATGATGGTGTTGTATTTGAAAAAGAGGCGTGTCAAAACAGTTGATGTCGAATCCACAGCATATGTTAAGAATATGCTAAAGTTGGGTTATTCTCGTGAGCAAATTGTTGAGTACTTTGGACAGCATGGTTGGTCCAAGGAGTCAGTTGAAGAAATTTTCAAGCATTTGTAATTACGTGAACTTTCCAAGCTCTTTCAAGACTTCTCTACTATTGACTGAATACCACGGTTCAAAGGGTGGGCCGAGAGGGCAATTGGCATCATCAGGGTCTCGTGCAGTGGTATTTGAGTTTCCCACACAATTACGACGCTGGTCATTCATTACCGAATTGAAGGTTGGGCGCACAAACGTTGAACAACTTTGGCCGCAATCTCCGCCGCACCCTGGATAGTATCCTAAAGATCCTCCTGAGATGATAAGGTCGCCCCAAGTTTTTCGTGCTTCTTCCTGATCGGCTCGGCAGTTTGGAGCATAGTTGGAGAGGAAAAGTGATGTAAAATACTCTATCTGGGTTGCCGCATCAAGTTCCCCTATGAAGTTTGTATATTCGTCTCCGAGCGAGGCAAAACCGTGTCCAAATTCATGAAGAACGAGTCTACCAGGGAATGACTCAGAAGCCAAACTGACAAAACAAGGCCAGTCTTTCGCTCCGAAACCGCAATTCGAGCGGTAATATTGCTTGGAAAGAACGATGATGTAATCCCGTTGTTTACAAACATTTGCGATGCTTTGAACATCTTTATTATCGGGCTGAAGCCCATCTCTCATTTTATACGGGTCCGGGATGTGATGAATCATATCTTTTGCCAACACGGTGTAAATGTTGAACTTCTCCTTATTTGATTTGAAAGGTTCCGCAGAGAAAAGACCTTCATTTGATGTGTTTCCATTGCTGCCTTCGTAATCAAGAACCTTGCGGACAGTAGCCTCAAATTCAAACGGGTCGAAGAAACCGTCTCCTATGAATACAATGTCTGCTTTTTTGTCGAGTTCACCGTTTATGATAAGCGGCTTACAGTTCAAATCAGAACTTACCTTTATCGGCGTACAATTGTAGGGAATACGGAGGAAACTGCTGTTTAAACTGCTAAAATCAACATTGACGCGTACTCTCAGACCTAAAAATTTGGCGATACTTGGTATACTCTTCTTGATTACACTATTCACTTCCTGTTGAATGATAGACTGAACTTTTTGCTTGTTTTTATCAACTAACTCCTCTCCAAAGCATTTCACGTCTGGAAGAACGCAACCGATGTCCTGAGTATTGATGCAAAGGTTGTAACTGCGTATTGCTTTCTGAATGTCCTTTTTGATCATGCCATTAAAGGGTCCTAACCCTCCTACGCTTACGTGAAGATACTGTGCAAGTTGAACATCTTTGAATGTTCCATTAAGCGACCCGCAGCTCAAGCCTTGTCCGTAATCATAATCGTTGATAAGACACCGAAGTCCAGTGAGATTGAGGGTCTTGTAGCAATTTCCATCACCTTCGCATTCAAACCCATCAGGACAACCGCATTTTTGGCAATTCTTTATGACGTTCAAATTCTCATCGCTATATGACGGCTTATCGTCCAAGCACGTATCAGGCAAGCAAAGCTGCACGGAGACATTCGTGCCAATTGACCCAGGCACCGTTGCATTCATTACATAACTCGATCGGCTCACATCGCTTTCTATGAATGCGGCAGTCGATACGCGCTCAGTTGTCCTATTACTCGTGCCAATAATCAAGCCCACGATTCTTTCATCTACAACTCTGTCATGCACAAAAGTTGTCATATTATCAATGACATAACCAATCTCGCTTGGGAGTTTACAGGGTTTGGGTACTGGCACATCAGGTACGCAGCGTGGAACGTTTGCAATAGTCTTACAATGGTTTTTCGCGGGGCACTTTATTTGGTAGCACGCGCAGCCTTGGCTATCAACCAAGTAGCGAGAATCAGGGCACTTATCCAACTCATCCGGAACGCCGTCCTTGTCTTTATCTCTGAAATTGAAAGCAGAACTGTTCAAAGGTATCGTAAGATTCAGTTCTCTTGCTGCTGTTTCGTTTATCAGCGTTTCATTTGTCACAAAAATATCATCGATGAAGAACTGTATGGTGCTGTTAAGGGGCCCAGTGGCTTCTGCGGTGTACGTCCCGTTTTCTCTAACACTCGCAATGTCAACAATACTATTGTCGATTCGTACTTTTATCTCTCCATGCGTGGCCGTCTTATTGTCGGCAGTTGTGACGAAACCTGCAAAAAGGTTTGTTACAGTGTTAGTCTCGGGCATGACGACAGTGACTTGATTTGTGATTTCAGCAGTGCCAATCGCAGAACCTTGCAGCTTGATAGATGCAGGTGTTGTTGTATTCTCAGCAAAATCGTTCAAAAAAGGAGTTATTATTGCCTGTCCAATTGCAGTTCCGTTTTGAACGAGGTTAAACGACCAGACACGCGTAACGCCTTCCCCGACAAAAGACCATGCTTTGATGTCCTCGCTTCTGTAAAAATCAAATTGAATAACATCAGTAACATCCCCAAAAGTAATATTGAGCTTGGCTTGTCCAAAAGTTGATATTCCTTCCTGTAAATCCACTGTGAGTTCGCCTGGAGTGACGTTTTGAAGTGTTATTTTGATACTTAAATCGCCTATTTTTCCGGACTCGTTCTCCAAGCTTAATCCTACATCAATGGTACGAGTGGTATCAGTCCAACTCGTTGGCAGCGCACCTTGATAGATTTGAAATGAAAACCCAAGATATCCCTCTAACTGAAGATCGTTCTCTGGAGCTTCCTCAGCAAGAACCACCATACTGAGAAATATCACGATACATGCAGTTGGGAAGAAAAGTCCGTAATGTCTCACCCTATGCACTCTCCTGCAAGATTGACATTTTTAACCGCAAACTGGAAGCGCAGCGGAACATCACCAGGTTTTACTGGTTGTGCATCAACAATCCGCACCGCATGATCGAGTGCGTATGGCGCAATGGTTGTATAGATGTTTAGAAGGCGATCAGATGCGGCATATTTTGAGCAATCTTCCTGCAACCGGTATCCCTTTTCATTTCTGGCAATGTTTGCCGTAAGTGATGCCGCTATTTTTTGGAGCAAGGCAAGACGGTATGGAAGTGTTGTGGAGAACTGGCTGACGGTAAAAGATTGTCCATCACGGTTAAAATGCAAGGGATAAGTGGCTCTAACCACGACGTCTCCCGCATCCAATCTTGCCGTTGTTGCTACTTGGACGGTTTCAGCCGAATAGGGAATGGTGGCTTTGTTGAAATCGAACCCTATCGATTGCCAATCAATGTCCGGCTGCTGAATCATCCATCCTTGTTCTTCAAAAGCTGAGAAATTCATACAATTCTTTAATTCAACCGCTACGTATCGAGACAAGGCTTGCGTCATATCTTCAAGTGGACGCAAACGAGTCTGCTTGCCGTCCACAACATATGGAATGGGCCCCTCTTCTAATGCGTAGTGAAGCCTTTGATAGTCTCCCTGATCGCCGTATTTTGGATCGCCCAAAGGATTGATGTAGCCTCCTTGCGAGGCGAGCAGGTAGATTCCATCGCGTGCCGTGATTCTAAGGCAGCTTGATACGTAATCCGTTACTGTAGCAGGCTCAAGCGATACGAGTTTGGCTGATTCAAGCCGTTCCTTACTCACCCTCTGAAAGACATAAATCGATATTCCAACTAGCAGCAGTAGAATTATACCAAGTATGATAAAAATTGTAATCTGTCCTTTCTTCATAGGGGTTTCACTCTTTTCTGTCAACGAGACTAAATCTAAGTCTTCTTAAATAGTTATGTTTCTTGTTAGTCCTAATAATTCATCTTCCACTCTTAAATCTTTTGTGAAGTCGTTAGTAATCCGTTGATGACTATTCAGTTAAATATTGATAGTTCCTTAATATGTATGCCAAAGGACTACAAAACGCTCAGTTTCTTCAAGAGAGGACAAAGAAGAACCGCCGTCCTTAAAGCGTTAACGGAGCCAAAAACTCCAAAAGAGATCGCTACCGAGTGCCAAATGAGCATTAGCAACGTGAGCAATGCGCTGGCTGAACTTCTTGAAGAAGAGTATGTCAAATGTCTGAATCCTGAAGCGCACACCTACAAATACTATGCGTTGACTTCTGATGGGAAAAGAGCCCTTAAACTGTTGGAATCTTAAAGAAGCATTTACTTGTGAAACATTTGCTCATGAATAAGTTTCCCAACCGTCGTAAAAATGATGCCGCTCCCAATGCTGATGAGTGCGAGGATTAGTGATTGTTTGCTATTGTAAAGGAAGGCAAGGAGTCCAAGAATGAATCCTGCAACGAATAACACATAGCCAACGCTTTGCCACAGGTCTCGTCTTCGTGGTTCTGCTACTTTTTGTTTGGCGGGTCTCATTTTTGTCCTCCCTTGTGCACTCCCACAAGACCAATACCTTTCTTTTGAAGCTTGGGAAGCAAAGCAGCCATTTTGTCGCCCGTTCTGCTCCACTCGTCCTGCTTTCTTTGTTCCTGCAAAATGGGCAGGTATTGCAGTTCGAGTTTACCGATCGTTTTCTCGTACTCCTCAAGATTTAAGAGTTGTACGAGCAGGTTCTTCAAGGTTGGGTTTTCGTATTCCATCAATTCAAGAATGAACGGAAGCTGCAATACCAATTTCAAATCAAGATCCAAACCTCTGTGAACGCTTAACTTCCCAGAGCGCTTGGCAAGGGATTGAACGGCTTCAAAGCCAAGATATGCTTTGTGCGAAAAACCCCCGAGATTGCCGTACATAAGTGAAAGGAGAGCGCGATATTCCTTGAGCACTCTGGGCTCTTCCCCAAGCCCTATTTCTTCGATAAGCTTCTTGAGAAGAGCAGTGGTGTTGGCTCGGTACTCGTTCTTTCCTTCTTTGAGGAGCGTTCCGCGCTTTACCGCCTCATCAAGCTTCTTTCGCGCCGTAATGTGGTATAAGCGCGTTTTGTGGCCGTACCATGCCTTGCTGATGTCGTGCAGGGACATGGGTTGGGCAAGGGTGGATATGATGACGATCTTTTCGTACTCATTAAGCTCCATGTTCATTTCAGAAGTGAGTGAACTATAAAAGCTTTTCTTCAGTGTAACCTATAGTTATTAATCATTAACTTATAGTTTAACAATTATTATAAACTCTCCGGACATCTAAGGGTATTAGATAATAACTATAAGTTATTATTAACTGGAGGTGTCGTATGGAGTACAAACGAGAACCCTTAGAAGAAGACGAAGTACTTGCCCTGAGAAGAATATGTAAGACGTTTGATGAAGAACTTTGCATCAATGTCTTGTTAGAGACAGGAATGCGCGTGAGCGAGCTTGCAAACCTCAGAGAAGACCAGATTAGCTGGCAGCGCAGCTGCATCACCACCATTGGAAAGGGTGGCAGGCGAAGGGTGATTCCGATGAGTAACTTGGCACGGCATTATCTCACGGAATGTTTCACGAAAGGCAATAGCCACTTTCCGCTGGCGTGCCGGACTATTCAGAAGTATGTGAAAGTTGTCGCAGACAGAGCCAGAATAATGAAACCTGTGAGTCCGCACGTGCTTCGCCACACCTTCGCAGTGCAGTACTTACACAAAGGTGGCAACATCCGTGCCTTGCAAGAAATTCTTGGCCACAGCAGCTTGCTGACCACAGACATCTACCTGAACTACTCAGGACAACGAGTCATCGAAGACTTCCAACGCGTCTGGGGCACAAAAACGAGTTCGTGGGCGGGTCAGAAGCGCATGGATGATTTCATGGAGGTGTGAAAATGGAATTGCTAAACAAAACAGCGGTCAAAAGGTTCGTGCGCGAGCAAAAGGTCAAGCTTGGCAGAGACGTTATTGCCAAGTTGGAGTTGCACGTGGAAGAAGTTCTGAATAAGAGCGCACAACGTGCAAGAAGTAACCAACGTAAGACGTTGTTGGGGAGGGATTTATGAGTTCTGATTTGACTCCGGAGGATGTCTACGAGTTTATGTCAGCAGTAGGCCATTTTATTTGTTCGATTTACGGCACAGTTTTGATCTTTGGTGTCGGGGGTGGTTTTTTGTTTTATAACTTTGTTTACCTGACAAATCAAGACTATTTTTTAGGAGGTGGTTTTGTTGCAGACCTTCCGTATTTCATTTTTGCGAGTCTTGTGATCGGACTCGCTGTCTTTGGTGTCGTTAAGCTGTGGAGATATGTGAGTCGTCTGAGAAGTGATAAGCGCCGGTTTTGCGCGTTTTTACAAGAGGCAGAAATCTTGCTCAAATGCAATGATTTTGCTAAGTTGAAGCATGAGCGAGCGTTGTTGGTTCAAAACCTTCGCTTATCGCCAAACGCCTACATGAGTGAAGTAAATGAAGCAGTTGGTCGCCTTGGTCAAAAGGAAGCCACGTTAAAGGCCGCCATTGATGAAGTGGAAGAGGCAAAACGTCGACAGCAGCAAGGTCAACGTGATGCGTTGATAGCAAAAATTGGTCAAGTCTATTCTGCCTTTAGAGAGCAGGGGCACACGGAAATCATCCCTGAAGAATGTAAAGACTATCCGGCGAGCATTATTGAGGATGCGAAGAAATGGTTTGATAAATACCAGGATGAAGAGCGGGGGCGAAAAAGGCAAGAAGAATGGGAACGTGAAGAGTACAAAGAGGCATTGCTCTTCATCTCAAACAACCACGGTCTGCCAACGTATTATGCGCAACTATCCAATGCAAGAAAAGCATTCTATGATGAAGCATTGAAGCTTTACAAGGAAGGGCTTCTCCAAGGTGCTTTGGCAGAGTTGCGAGATCAGAATAAAAAAGAAAAACCGCAAGCGTACATCACTAACCAAGACTACACTGACTTGGCGGGCGGCGTTGAGGCAGGCAAGGAACGCGAAAAACAACTCTTGACCAAAAAGTTCTACTTTGAAACAGAACTCGGCAATGGAGAACAGCGGTTCCTGAAGAGCTTCCACAAGTACGAAACGTGCAAAGTGTCCAATTTTGGCGATGGATTCCTCCACGCACTATTCCGCAAAGAGGGGCAAAATGAGGGCACGCAACACTTCTGCACCAAGCACTTGTTCGCCAAATTGCACCCAGGCGCGCAAGTCGAAGTTCGAGATTGGTGGAAAAACGAAGTAGACGTGGTCTTCAAAAAAGGTCAAAAGAAGCTCGCCTTGGAAATCGAGACTGGATCCAACAAAGCGGACTACGTGCGTGACAAAATAAGCAATCTTTGCAGGGCCTACGACCAAATCATTGTGGTGGTGCCTCGCAAAGTCTTGCCCAAGTATCGTGCTTA
Source organism: Candidatus Woesearchaeota archaeon (assembly GCA_018302815.1). GTDB lineage: Archaea > Nanobdellota > Nanobdellia > Woesearchaeales > ARS49 > JAGVZE01. The sequence goes on along the minus strand of JAGVZE010000016.1, from coordinate 40,435 downwards.
TCACGACGGCCAAAAAGTGTTCGTCCTGACAGCAAAGCAGGCCAAAGAACACGTCTTGGAATGGTACAAATAACTCATGCACCGACATGCACCGAGAAAAACACCCATTTTCCAAAGATTTATCGTCGCTAAAAATACCAGAACCCCTCCCAAAAAGGTCGGGATAATATGGGGGAGGGGGTGTCGGTGTACCGGTGTATCCAACGGTCATGAGTAGAACGTGCTCTGCGAGAGCCGTTGCAACGCCTCCAAGCGTTGTTGGAACTCCTCAAGGGATATGTCCCCACTGGCGTACCTGAGCTGCAAGAGCTGAACGGGGTCAACCACCTGCGCTTGCTCGACCTTGTGGTCACGCTTGGGCTTGCAGTGGAACGCTTGGTTGATTTTGTTCTGCAAGTCCTTATTGCTGATGTAGGCGTAGATTTGCGTGGTGTGGATGTCAACGTGCCCAAGACTGCGCTGAACGTAATACAAGTCCACCCCTTGCTCCAAGAGGTAGGTTGCATACGTGTGGCGTAGGGTATGGAACGTGTAAGCGTGGCGCGGCATTCCGCTTGCATCCTTGTGAGTCTCGATGAAAAGGTCCGCTTTCTGCAAGGCACAACGAAATTTCTTGGATAGCGTGACTGGTTTGAATTGCTGACCGTTCTTGTCAGAAATGAAGTATTCGCTCTCTTTGTTCAACCGCAACCATTTCTCAATCAAAGAAACAATACTTCTGGGAAGCATGACCACGCGGTCTCTGTTCCACTTGCTCTGCTTGATAACTACTTTCTCATTTTCCAAATCTACATCTTGTTTTTTGAGATTACAAATCTCGCTTATGCGCAACCCACAGAAGAGGGTGACGAGGCACGCGACGAACGCATCCATTTCTTCTATATAGCTAAAAATCTTTAGTAATTGCGTTTTGCTTAGCACGTTTGGGATTTTTCGGTGGATGTTTGGTCTTGCGTAGTTCGCTCCCATGTTTACATCCCTCCAATCAGTTTCATTCCTTGACTTTTGATGTCTGCTGCAAGGCTTGAACCCGTTTCTGTTCTTCGTTCGATGGTGAGCGTTATTGCGCGTTTCTGACTTATCTGACGATTCTTGAGCTGCCACTTGATCTCGTCAGGAACTCGCTCAAGAAGCAGCCAACGATACACCGTAAATGGGTTGTAGGAGTTCTCAATCAAAAAATTGTACAACTCGCGGTCTTCTCCCATAATCAAAAAGTTTCGCTTGTTGTAATGGTAATGAGCCAACTTGCTCATCTTCTCCGTCAAACTGCGCACGTCCAGCGACGGAAAACGCACGACGAGCAATTTCCTGAGCTCCTCAAGCTTCGTTACAAAGTTTTCTGCATTTCTTGGCATGTTCACGCACCTCGCGTTCAAAGCTCAAGAAAACCCGTTAGCGCCAAAGCAATCCGCCCGTCGACAACAAGCGGATATCGGCGCACACGTGCAGAATCTATAAATCTTTCTTAATTAACCACTTTAAAGTTACATGGCTTTCTTTGCGCGAGAATCAGAACCTTTATTAAACAAAATGGCAGTTCATATTCCATGTCAGTCGATTCTGCCGCATTCATAGCTCTCATCATCACTCTTGCGGTAGCTGTCATTTACAATAGAAAGAAGCTTTCCTTTAGCAGGTTCGGCATTTTCTTCGCTGGCATGTACCGAACTCAGGCCGGAATTAAAACAATGGACAGGCTTGCCACTCGCCACAGGAACTTGCTTGTCAAGTTGACTCCGTGGATAATCGCGCTTGGTTTCATTGGTATGGGTTTTGTCGTGTTCGATCTTGCAAGGAGCCTTTTGATGGTTCTTTCATCGGCAAGCCCTCCGGCGGTAGGCGTTGTTTTGCCATTTAAGGCAAAGGGTGTCTTTTACGTTCCGTTCTTCTATTGGTTTGTGAGCATTTTCGCCATACTCATCATACATGAGGGCATGCATGGTGTTATGGCAAGAGTGTACAATCTGCCTGTCAAGAATTCAGGCCTGGTTATAGTGGGAGCGATTGTTCCTTTGATTCCTGGCGCGTTCGTAGAGCCCGATGAGAAAAAGCTTCTTGCGGCTCCAAAAAAGCAGCAGTTGGCGGTTTATGCGGCAGGTCCCGTCGCGAATATCGTCACAGGGGCACTTTTCCTTATGTTGTTCTCGTTCATCCTAACTCCATTCACCGACACGTTTTATTCAAAGGACGGAGTTGTCATAACTGAATTCATGGACGGAAATCCTCCGGCAGTAGAGTCGGGGATTGAAGTTGGCGAGAAGATAACGCACATAAACGGCCAAGCTATCCACGAGCCTACTGATTTTTCTACTGCGCTCAAAGATTCAAAGCCAGGTGATATGGTCAGTATTCTCACCGCAAGGGCGGCATACGATGTCACGCTTGGAACAAATCCTCAGAACAAGAAGGCCTGGCTTGGCGTATTTGTGGAGAACCCGCTTCTGGCTCCTACGTGGGCGACTTATGTTGTGATCTGGTTCAAGGACTTGATTTTTTGGCTTGCGATTCTGAGCTTGGGAGTCGGACTTTTCAATCTTATCCCGTTGGGTCCAATTGACGGCGGACGTATGTTCCTGACCGCACTCGAACATCTCACGCATCAAGCAAGAGCTGCTACGATTTGGAAGTCAGTTAGCTTTGTTGTTCTTGGTATATTGCTGACTAATGTCGTGCTTGCGTTTGTTTAGAATGTCTCTTGAACGACTGCATCGAGCGATATTTTCGCTTCGACTTTGCGTCCTTCCTTCTTGAAATGCCTGCAAAGATTGCTGATTAGTTGTTCGACATTTTGGTAATGTTTCTCATCGCAGGTTAGGAACGAGAAAAGTTTTTCGTGGGTTGTATTTTTTTTAATCCAATATACGAGCAATATGTAAGGTTCTTCAGGAAACACCCAGTTCACAAGTGGGTTGGGTTTTGTTGCAATGGCTTCTTCATCTTCTGTGAAGCTGTGCGATGTCTCGAATATTTCTATGTGTCCGTCAGCGAATGTGTAATCAAGCCTCCAAAGGTCTAAATTCGAGTGGTGCGCGTAAAACTCTTCTCTTGATAGTGTGGGTGTCTCAAAAATTGAGTCATATTCTGAGCAGAATACGTTATTGTCGCGAAGGAAGCGATAAGTTGAGAGCGTGCTGTTGCGCGCAAACCCTTTCTCGTCGCTCTCGAATATGATGGTGCCTTCTACTAGTCTTGCCATTGTCTTCACTCAAAACGGTCTCCTTGCTGTTCGTTTAAAAATGTTTGTCTTCAATACGCACTAGTTGTCTCCAAAAAGTGACAAAAAGAAAAGATTTATAAGCTCGCTCAGGAAGTGTCACTGTATGGTAACGCAATATTTAAATAGTGTTCGTAGAGCTATCGTTCGAAGCCAAATGTTTGACCCTGACCTTCGTAAGGATATCTCAAGAAAGCAGGCATACTTAGAAGATAAGCTTGAAAAATGCGATTTTGCTTTAGCGGTTCACGGCCAAATTCTTGACGCCCTTAATTCAGAGGCGAATAACCATTCTCTTAGAATAGAGATTCCGAAAAGCCAATTATATAAACAAATATCTGCAAAGGAGAGGCTGGATATTGCGCGGCACATTAAAGATTGTCAGGAGAATGTGCGCGCCGCCTGGCTTTGGGGCAAATCGGAATACGAAAAAGCAAACTTGTGTGATGAGCTTGTTATTGGCTTGGCTTCAAGAATCGAGCCTGACTTCATTCATTCGTACAGGCGTGACGCAGTGAGAATCTCTGGAAGTCATTTGATTCCGCCAAGACCTGAAAAAGTTCCGTCTGAAATGGCTAACATGTTCGAGGAGTCTAAACAGCTTCCTGTACTCGAACAGGCATTGTACTTGCACCTCAATACTGCTCGTATTCACCCATTTTCAGACGGGAACGGAAGAACTTCGCGCATGCTTCAAAACCTTACTTTGACGTCTTCAGGTCTTCCGCCTGTCATTATTTATGAAGGCGAAAGGGCTCATTACTTGGATCTCATTCAGGACGCGGTCAGGGGAAACAAATATCGCGACGAGGATGAGGCAGGTATTTCAGATTCTGAAAAACGCTTTTACACGTTCCTTGCGACAAAGGTGAATATCGCTTTTGATAAGATTCTCGATCGGTTGGAGGGTGATTGACGTGAGGCTATCTGAAAAAGTTCAGGCAATACTGTGCTCGATAGCGCTTTCAGGCTGTTCAATACACTTCCACGGAGATGCGCAAGGGCATTTCCACGCCACAACTCCTCCTTCGCGTAGATACGAAGAGGCGCCAAATAGGCAGTGGGAGCAGAACTACCGTCTTGACTGGCAAGGACGTCCTAGCGCGTACGGCAGGGACGAAGACGAAATCCAGCCGCGCTACAGAAATAGATGATTTGTGAGAGCAGGTACTTTAAACATCGGAATTCCGCCATTCTGATGACTGGTGGTTTGCTCGATCACAAACCACAATAGGGTGAAATTCCGAGTGTGCTCAAAAACCACCGGTCACTCGTCATGCCACCGGTGTTGAGCGCCACAGCGCGATCACCGGTGGTTTTTGACAACCTACTTTCCTTGTGAACTGTGCCTTTTGAGATGGTTCATAAAGAGAAGATTTATATGTAAGAATATTCTTACAAATTTGCATGATGGAGCTAAAGACGGTTAAAGTGTCCGAGAAAGGACAAATTTCTATTCCGGCGGATATACGCGAAGAGATAGGCATCAAGCAAGGCGACACGCTTATCTTGATACGCGAAAAAAACAGGTTGTTGCTGCAGAAGGCAGAACAGTTCGGAAAAGAGGCAAAGGATGAATTCCGGCACTTGCTAAAGCATTCCGAAGACGTTGCAAAGCAATTCTGGGGTACAAAAGCAGATGATGTCTGGGACACAATTTAGGCAAGGAGATGTCCTTCTTGTTCCTGTGCCTTTTTCTAATTTGAAAGATGCGAAGCAGCGGCCGGCGCTTGTTATATCAAGCACTGCGCGCAACAGTAGAGTTGAGGACATGGTCATTTGCGGTATCACGTCCAACATTAAGGACGAACCATATTCTGTAATGCTCGAACAAAAAGATCTTGCAGAAGGCACGCTTCACTTTCTTAGCAGAATCAAGGCAGACAAGCTTTTCACAATACACAAAGCGATAGTCATTAGAAAACTAGGAAGAGTAAACACGACTGTTCTTGAGCAAGTGAAGGAAGAAGTTAGAAAAGTGATTGCTTAAAACAGCGGAATTCCACCAGTTTTAAGACTGATGGATTGTTCATCGCAACCTGCTAGGGGGTAGAATTCCGAGACGCGAAAAGCGAAACTTTTCAAGTTCCCAAAAACGCAGATGCGTTTTTGTGATGTGCTCAATAACCAGTGGTCACTCGTCATGCTGCTGGTGTTCCCGAGCGCAGCGAGGGGCACAGGTGGTTTTTGACGTCGAAAAAATCAGGGAAGTTGTGTTATCTGAAAAATTCTCCTTCAGGTTTTCTCTCAAAAGGATTTTGTAGTAACTCAATAGTGACTAACATATCGGAAGCTTTATAAAGGGGATTATGCCAAAGAACGGCTATGGATCCACGCATTCGAGAGTTAGAGAGAGACTGGCTATGCGGCGAACTTTCAGCAGGCGCAAGGCTTGCGCAGGCACGCCTTCGAGGAGGCCAAAGAGAAGACGCAAGAAACCTCGCATACGTTGTTCTGAATACCCTGCCAGCCGACCAATCACTTATCCAAACTTACGTTGGTGCAGGCGGCGCATTTGTTCGAGAAGTCAACCACCCCATCCTTGGCCCATCATTCTTATATGAAAATCTTGAAGTTGATGGCACGCTCTGGAGTATTACGCGCGCAAAGAACTTCCTTGACAACGGAATGCCAAGAACACACGACAACTGGAGACTGCGCGCACAAGAACTCGACCAAGAACTCCAAAAACAAAGTCTGCCCGGCAAACTTGTAATTCCAAACACCAAAGTAGAAACAGCCATCAGACTCTTCTGCTACGACCATCACGACCATCCAGCGCTCAAACCAACCATTGATCAAGTCTTAACCCAATACCGCGCGCAAGAAACCAACTGGCCACGCACAGGAACTGCCGTTGACTATCATGGAAACAGCGAGGCAACCATTGAACACATCCGGCTTGACACCGGAGAAATCGCGAGCCGACGAATCATCATTCCTGAATACGGACCACTCATACTCGCCTCGGAACAAGAAGAAAGACGAAACTCAACTCAAAATGCAATTCCACAAGATGCAATAGCAGTTCTTGAAGAACTCTTTGGACCACACTACGAACGAGCAGTTCACGCATTCCAATACACAAGTTCAAGACGAAATGATAACAACTTCCTTCGAGAATTCAGATTCTGGACACTAGACTTCAACTTGAGACCTGCCAAGCGGGCTGTGGTGTTGGGCCGCAACGACATCAACAACAGGTTCAACATCAACGACGTCATCCTCAGCGATGGTCCGGCGCTCGCGGTGGTCGCGTCGCGCGCAAAAAAATTCTCCAGTGGAAATAGAGGCGGACTAAAATGAGTGACGTATTACTCCAGGCGCTTGAACGTAAAGCAAGGGCAAGCGGGTCTCCATCAGATATTGCTGAACATGCTAAAGCTTTACGAAGGGCGGGCAGAGAAGACGAAGGAAGAGATGTTCTACTGCGCCTGCTTCAAAGCGTTCCCAACGAAGTTGTTGTCCAAGACGCGTGGGTCACTACTTTTGAAATGCCTTGGATCACATTTTACCGACACTCCGAACTTCCCGGCAGGCCAAACGCGATGAAAGTTCACAACGCAGAAATCACCCTCCAAGACGGCCAGCCAAGAGCTAAACAAAACATCGAATGGCTCCTAAACAGAATACAAGACGGGGACAAAACAACATTCACACAAGACGAACTCGCAAGCTACACAACAAGAAAAAACGAAGGCAAGAACGTACACGTATACGGCGCTGACGCTGCTGAACTGCACCGGAGCCTCGTTGCTGTCAACCAGCTGCGAGATTTGAACATTCAAAGAAACGATGTAGAACGCGCCGAAAAATGGTTCAAACAACAACTCGAATCCTGGCCGATCATGCTCACACGACCAAAATATGGTCTTGGTGAAGTTATTCACAACTACAAAAGACCAGACCAATACGTGCGAAAACAAGAAATCGCAGGAGAAAGCGGATACGTTAGCCAAATGCTGAACGGATTCGTATTCGTTCAAGCCGTCCTTGATGCGGACAGCATAGAACAAGTCGACACGCTATACCAACGAATACTTGAAACACAAAACCCCTCTTACGGATGGAGACCCGGTACGGCATACAAAGGTGAGCGGGCTGTGGTGTTTGGCCGCGGCGTCGACTACGACTACGGGTTCGGCATCGACGACGACGTCAGCTACGATGGTCCGGCGCTCGCGGTGGTCGCGTCGCGTGCAAAAAATTCTCCATATGTCGGAATGACGCCGACTAATTGATAATTCTGCGTCATTCCGAGCACACTCGGAAACACTCGCTAGTCATATTGATTGCTGAGTGTTTCCGATGGGAAATGAAGGTTCCTTATTCGCAATTATTTTAAAGCGTCTTTTGCACAATTCCGTCTAGCGTTATTGTTCCTTTTATGTTTTTTTCTTGCAAGAATGATTTTAGCAGGTTAATCTGACTGACTGGCAAAAATCCGTGAAAAGGTAGTCAATCTTGGCGTGTATTAAATTTGTAGTGGTTAATATCTCGCAAAAAGATTGTAAAAATCCTTGCGTTGTTGCATTTCAAGCGGCTGAACCCAAGGAAGGCTCAGCGCAAACGCTTTAAGGATTTCTGGCTTTTCACGCAAAGATTCCATCACTTCTATCACGTTAACCAATTCATCACGTGCTTCCTCTTTTATTTTTTCTCCGATTCGAACAAGTTTCCTCACCAGCTTTTGATTGGATACGATTGCTAATAATTGACCTGGTAACTCCGGGAAATGGAAAGAAAAATTACGCTTACGGCCATATTGATTTTTGCATCCTTTTACGTTATCCTCGTTGCCTTCTAAAAGGTTATTGTCAGATAGATCAAAAGCTCCTCCGCAATGGCCTATTCCGTAAGGAGTATCATTAAGAGTTAGAAGTGTATGAACTTCACGGTCTTCCTTAAATATACGCTCTTTGACATCATAGCATTCATCCTTTCCAGAAGAAATAGTGAACACACAAAAACGCTGATAATCATTACGACTGCCATCGCCAGTAACGTATAATTTACCCGCGGCGTACGTAGAAAGACAATATATTCTATCATATGGAGGCAACTCGCAGATTTTTTCACCAGTTATTATATCAACCATTTTTTGTGAGACAATTCCAACATGTCGGCCGTCTGGCAACTCAGTGGGCGCACAACGGAAACTTATGTGGTCAGGAGGGCATTTCACTGGCAGTTTACCATCCATTGAGAAAGCAGTATTTTCTACCCATAGCAATGGATTACTTTTTCCCGAAAAAAATGGTGGAAAAGTATCACTGCTGACTTTAGGTGCACCATATTTCACTGAGAACAGCTCAGCTCCACTGAAAAACTCCTTCACGTTATACCCTACAACGTAACCTTCTTCTTCTATTGAATATGCTCCTAATAAACGTGTCTTTGAACCAGTCTTTTGCTCAACCAAATTAACGAGCTTAGCACAGTCCCGTTCACAACTATGAAATGCTACGCTTTTTTCGCCAACCGCTTCGATATGTAAAAAGTCTTTCTTAGCATACTTATTTAAAATTTGTTGGTGATCCGTAGTTATCTTGATACCCTCTAGTATAGAATCCAATCTTTCACCAAGTTTCGTATCTGCGGTGACAATGAGCGGCATTGAACTTTTTTTATATATTATGTGGTCCACACGTTCGGAAAAAATCAGACATTTATAACCCTTTTCATTTCCTGTTCGTGATAAGTCATCTTTTCAGATATTTTATTCAAACAGCTAGTTAAATGAGCACTGTTCAGAGTGTTTTTTGCACAATTCCGTCTAGCGTTATTGTTCCTTTGACGTTTTTCTTCTCTTCAACGAAGTGCGCGTGCATATTTTCCGTGAGCCAGCATAAGCGTTCATAGTCGAGTTTGCTTTCGGCGAATCCTAGAAATGTGAACGAGTGTTCTTCTGGCGCGTATTTGCTTTCAACCGGGACGTCTCTTCTGAACCAGTATGCTCTTACGAATTCCGGGTGCGGCGGCGCAAACGCCCAAATTATTGTCGGGTTTAGTATGTCTTGTAGATCGATGTTAGGTTTTCGTTCATCAGTTGTCGGGTCGTACTCGTAATCATCGTCAGTAAGGCCAAGGCTCATTGAAATGCAGTGTTCGCAGAATGATACGCTAAGGCCATTTTCATCTACTTTGTAGTCCAGATTCCAGCATTCAGGAATTACATATCTTGCTACGAAGAGTTCTTTGTTAAGGTTGATCGTTTGAGGAATTTCCCTTGTTGTGCCTTCGTGTTTTGCAAGGAAGCGGTAAACGCCGAGAACTGCGTTTCGCTTGAACCCTTTCTCGTTATCGAAAAGCAGTTTTCCTTCGAATTGTTTGCATTCGTCTTCTGTGATGAGTATTATGTGATGTGTTCATTTAAAAGAATTGTGCTATTTCAGAACAGGACTTTAGTTATTGGACAATTACGTCCTGTTCTAAAAGAGTAAAAGACACAACTCTTGTTCTTAACTTTGTGTCTTTTACTAATTAATCATCTTTTTTATTTCTTTTACGCTCGTCGCCTGCTCTGGTTTCTTCTCGCGAATTCGTAAAAACCTTGGGAAGCGCAATGCATATCCGGTAGTGTGAGTTGGCGACTTTGTTATCTCCGCTCCTGCGACTTCAACCACTATTTCAGGCACTACCCAAACGTCAGGTTCCATCGCAGTTGAACAATTCACAAGTGCAGGTTTCGTATCCGTTCTCTTTAGAAGCTTGAAGAAATGCGCCAAATCAGTATCTTTGAATCCTGTGCCTAGTTTGCAAAAAGTCTCAAACTTATCATTCTTGTCATCGTAAGCTGCGCAGAGCAGAGCGCCGTATTTTCCTGCCCGTCTTCCCCTGCCAAAGTACGCGCCTACAACTACAAGATCGAACGTGTCTCTCATTCCTTTGACGTATTCTGGCTTCCATTTTATCCAGTGCCAGCCGCGAACTCCTGCTTGATACGAACTATCCGCTTTCAAACTTTTGATGACTATGCCTTCTCCGCCTCCTACAACGATATTTTGGAAGAATTCGTCTGCGCATGAAGAGTTGCTGCAAAGGGTTCTGTCTGCTAGTTGCAGGGTTTTTCCTTTTTTCAAAAGTTTTGCTAGAGCAGTGTATCGTTCAGGATACGATTTTGACATTAGTGTCTTTGAATTGAAGTACAAACAGTCGAAGAGTTTTAGCGCGACAGGGATTTTTTTGCTGTACTCTTCAACGTTGTGCTTTCGCCTGCGCTGCATCATTGTTTGGAATGGAAGAATCCCTCCGTTGGCATCAACAGCCACTGCTTCTCCCTCAACGATAAAATCTCCGGTGAGTTTCAAAAGCGCTTCAGTTATCTCGGGGAATTGTTTTGTGATGTTCTCAAGCCGTCTGCTAAATAGAGTGATTATTTTTCCTTTTTTGTGCGCCTGTATTCTTTCGCCGTCGTATTTGGTTTCAACAGCTACCGGAAAGCCTGTTCTTTGTTTCAACTCCTCCAAATTCTCAATTCTTTGGCATAGCATCATTTGGATCGGCGTTCCTACTTGCACGCCGATTCTGCGAACCGCGTTTATTCCTTTGTCGGCGAGTGTTTGCGCGATTGTTCCGATGTCTGGGCGTATCGTGAACGCGTGCTCGAGGTCTTTTTTTGCGCTTTTGTCAGCGAATGCGTCTGCAAGCGCTTCAAGTATGGTTTTGTCGCCTACTCCGAGGCGCAGTTGTCCAAGGCATAATCGCGCAAGATATCTGGCTTCAATCGCTGAACATTTTTTGAAGAGCGATGATAGTAGATTCACTTTCTTATCTTGGCTTCCTTGCCCGCTTGCTGCCGCGATTTTGTGCAGCGTATCGAAAACTTCTGGTATGGTAAGGGATGGTTTGCTGTGCGCGTACTGTTCCGCTGTTTCTCCTATGTCTCCTGTTTTTCGGGATGCAGCTTTGATATTTTTGACGTCAAATGCGTTTTCAAGGCTTCTAAGCGCCATATTTTCAGCAATGCCCAGATTTATATCCGAATAAGATGGTTCGATTGTGCCAAGCAGAAGATAAGCCGCCCGTTTGACATCTTTTTTATCCGCATTTTTAAAGAATTGAGCGAGCGTTTTTTTCATCTCGATGTATGATGATGTGCGCTCGAGTTTTTCGCATATTGCCGCGAACTGCGCGAATTTCATAGAAGTGTGAAGCGCCTCTCGTGGTGGAAATCATTCAGATGTCCTATGCGCTTGCCTGGTTTGACGCTTGCGACGTGATATTGCATCGTGACTTGTGCGTTGATGATTGTTCCTCGCGCGTAGGGTTTCTTGCTAAGGAAGCTCAAAAGGTAATGGTTGCCTTTTATCTTGTTCTTTGTTATCGCGACGTAGTCGTGGCCGTCTTTTTGTTTCCAGATGCCAAAATCGTTCTCAAAATCAATTATCAGCTGAGCCGTGTATGTCTTCGCTGTTGTGTATTCCTTATAAAACCGCAAACTTATGCGTTTGAGCGCGAGTCCGTATGCTCTATTCATCGCGATGGCGTATGGGCAGTGAAGGCTTCCCGGAGTGAACGCTATGAATGGAAATTTCAAATCGCTTGCGTGCAGTTTGCTGAAATATTCGTGATAAGTGTATCTTTTGCGAAGGTAGTTCTCATCATGCGAGCGTATGTATTCATCAACGCAGCATTTGGGATATCCGTAGAGTTCGCCTGCAAGAATGTCTGCTTGTTTGTGCTTTTTCTGTTTAAGCAATTTGAGATATCGGTCAAATTCACTTTTGTCGTGCAGGCTTCTGAAAATGTCGTATCCGTACCAGGTGCCGTTGAACTTCCACACTGCTTTGCTGCCCTTAATTGAGGTTATCTCTTCGAATCCTTTTGGTTTGGAAACAAGGAAGGGGAATTTATTTAGGCGTAAAAGGCGTTCGAATTCGTGTTTGTCATGAATGTTCGCCTTGATTTTCATCTGCGCGTAAAGATTTGGCTTTGCTCCCGCTAGGAATAGCAGTATGTTTCGTTTCGCGCAAGGTTCGAACGCGTCACTTCTTTCTACGAACCGTACGAGGTGCTGGTGTTCGTTCATTTTTTCTCTTTTTGAAATACTGTGATATTGCGGTCAGCCCTTGGGTGAATCCGCCGAATAGCGTGATGAAGCTTAGGAAGAAGAGCAGCGCGCTTGCTGATGCGAAAGTGAATACGATTTGCAGCGCGGTCCAGACGTTTTGCTGCGCGGCCGCAGCTCCAATTCCGGTGAATAGTAACGCGAAGCTAAATAGTATTTCTGCGATCCAAGCGAGCCAGTGGTTTCCAAAGCTGAATATCCAGTGGATGACGAGCGCTGAGCCTGTTCCAAGAAGAACCGCCGAGAACAGGACAAACAAGACTGCTGCGAAAATCTGCGCGAACGTTTGAAGCTGCGTTGCGGTCTGTGTCTGTATGATTCCATCCGCCAAATACGAGAATCCAACGCCTAAAAGGAAAAGCGGAAGCCCAAGCCAGAGTGATATGCGCATATCTCTATTTCTGCCTCGTATCTTTTTAAACCCTTCGTATGTACTACGGGTTTATGTTTCAGTAGCCCGCATCATATGTATCTTGGCTGGCGGCATACGATGCCATTCGTTCTTGGTCTTCGAGGTATTTTTTGTCAAGGCCCTGGTTTTTGAGCGCTTTTTTGAATGCCGCAAGGTGTTTTCCAAGGCCACGTTCGAAGAGTTCGTATGCTGGCGAATACATCATGCCGCGAGGGAAATGATTTACTCCTATTAGTCCCATTGCGGTTGGGATGCGTGCTGCGTTTGGGCCAAGTCCTGCGACAAATGCCGTGATCGAGGGTCCAAGGCCCTGCGCGAGCAGTTCTTTTTGGTAGTTGCTAAGGCCTCTTCCAAACTCGATTATGTTTTTGCTGATGCCTTTTGCGATGTTGACAGTGTCTCCTTCTGCTATTCCCTGCGCGAAATATAGCGCTTTTCCTGCGAGGCTATCGAACGCGACACGGCTATAACTGGAGATATATGAGCCAAAGTCGACTGCGTTGTTGCCCTTTAATGATTGGACGAATCGTTTGACGTCCGGCAGTGAGTGGTAGAATGCTCTAAACCGCAAGGCTTCGCTGAAAAACGTCTGTACATCCGCGCGTGCTGTTTTCTTAAGAGCTTCTGTGAGCTTGTCCTGCTCTATTGCGGCTTGCCCTGCTAGCTGTTGGCGCCTTGAATTGCGGCGGCTTTCCAGCCACACTTCATCGATTTTTTTGAAGTTCGCCAGCCAGTCTTTGATCCATTGTGAATCAGTCATAGTTGATTAGAAGTGCCCAACATTCAAAAATGTTTGCAATATCTTTTGCAACAGGTCTCCAAGGGTATCCTACGTAGAATCAGCTAAAGAGTCGTGCAAAAATCCCTGTCGGCGTTGATTTTTCCTGTTTTTCTTTATCTTCGCGTTCCTGCTGGGCTTTGAGTTCTGGAAGGGCGATCAGGTATTTCTGGTAGAGTTCGTCAACGTGGTATTTTTGGATTGCAGTTTCAAGAAGTCTTGTTCCAAGTTCGAACCATTCTGGTTTTCCTTGTATGTTGTAGTCTGGCGTTTTGTGGCGCGAGGCCATCGCGTCGAGCATTGCGAACGCAAGCCCATATTCTTTCGGGTCGAGCCGTTCTTTGGCTAAGGAAAAGTCAGGCGGTGATTCGTTAAGCGAGGGAAGGATGTTTACCGTGTCGGATATTCCTGAGTTAGGATAACTGTGCATTCCTTCGATTCCGCAGTGTATTTCTATGCTGTCGCATACAGGCTTGATTGCTTTATCATTGATTTTTATCGATTCAGATGAGAATTCAAATCTCGGCATCACTTGTTTTAATTTCAGGTACATTCTTTCAGGTCTTGACTCGCGCAGTATGCAGGTTAGATAAATCGCGTCGTTTGATAGTGAGAAAAATCCGTTTGGCGATGGATTGTATTGTGCCAGATTCGGTGCTTCGTTCAAAAGCGCTACAAGGTCAGGTGATACAACCCATAGCTGTTGGTTGTTTCCGTAAGAATGTTTTAGGTCAATGTGATTGGTCACGTGTAATAAAGTTTATCGATGATTTAAATTGATTTGTATTTTTGAGAATTCTCATTCAGTTCGTAACCTTTCCAACTTTTTCTTCGATGAGTTCTTTAAGGGAAAACTGCCCCGGAAATAATAAGCCGGGGTCGCCTAACTTGGTGGGGCGCAGAGTTGATACCTCTGACCCGAAAGGGCATCGGGGTTCAAATATCTTTCGCTCTGCGAGGGATTGAAATTTCCCGCCACGGCGCACTTCTTCGAAACCTTTTTATGAATGTCATGGGCAGCTTCAGTCATGGCGTGTGTTTTTTGCGATTCTGATTTGAGCAATCGGTTGATAGTTGAATCGGAATCGTCTTTCGCGTTCCCAACTAACATTCCAATTGTTCCTGGTCACGTTCTTGTCTGTCCAAGACGTTGTGTTGCAACTATTGAAGGCTTAAGTTCAAAAGAAGTCATGGACTTGCTTTCATTGAAAGGAAGCGTAGCTGATGCTCTTAAGCGCTCGTTTGGAGCAACAGGTTTTAATTACGCGTGGAATGAGGGTGCTGTCGCTGGACAGAGCGTTCCTCACTTGCATCTTCACGTGGTTCCAAGAAAAGAAGGCGATACGGGAGTTCTTACATACGAGCCGAGGCATTTTTTGTATCGTCCGGGCTCGCGTGAGGTTTCCCCTGATGCGGAATTAGTGTCTGTTGCGCAGGTTATACGTTCAGCTCTTTACCCGCGCGTATAGTATTTTAAAATTAAGCTAACTCTGGTTTTTAAGAAAGTTCCTTACTGCATATCTATTCTTATGAACTTCTTTAAGAACGCGCCAAAGCCGCCTTTTTTCTGTTCTTGTTTCGCAGGTTCTTTCTTTGCAGGCTCTGCTTTCTTTGGCTTTTGGACTTTGAGTTTAGGAGCTTCTTTTTTGATCGGTTTAACTTCTTTCTTTACTGGCAGGGTCTTTGGTTTTGCTTCTTTTACGATTTTCGGCTTCAAAGCAGGAGCTTCTTTTACTGGTAGTTTGACTTCTCTGACAACTTTTGGCTCTTCTTTCTTGACTGCTCTGGGTTCTGCGTGTATCACTGGCTTTGGCTCTATTTTGACTGTTGTTTCTGCTGTGACTGTGATCGTGGTGGCCGGCTTGTATTCTTGCGGCAAGAATTCAGCTCCTAGTTCTTCTGCGATTCCTTTGCAGAAATGGCGTACTTTAATTTCAACTTCTTCCGCTTCTTCAGGGAATGCTTCCATTGCAAGTTCGAATAGGTCAAGCACTCGTTTGACTTCAAGAGCGAAGTCTTGTTTTGGAATTCCAAGGATAAATCTTGCGCGCATGTTTGTCGCAAGGTATCTGGTTTCCTTTAAAACATCCTTAGGTACAGAGTCTGATTGCTGCCATCCGCTTTCAATTTTGCTTTCAAGCCAGGTGAAATAAGGGCCTATTCGCCTTGAGAAAATGTCCATATCGAACTCTGTTATCGCCTCTTGAGCCATATGTTCGGGTGCAGGACACTAGCTTATTAACTTTACTATACTAGAGAACTAGGAGTATGTTTGCAGGGTCTATTGAGTATTTCTTTTGCATGGTATTTGACAATTTGTCAATTGATTTTCCTCTGGCAAGCTTGATGTTGAGAAGGTAGTTCCAGTAGCTTATGTTGGATGGGTCTTCATTCACGCATTTTTGCAGGCAGTATTCCGCGTTTTTTAGGTCTTGGCTTGAAAGCGCGCTCCCTGCCCGAACTAGCCATGCGGAATCTTGTCTGATTCCGTGTTCGCGAAGTGTTTGTCCTGATTCGGGAAATTTGCGTTGGGCTATCCTGCTCATCGCAAGGTAGTGCACCGCGTCAATGCTTGATTTGTCAAGATAGCTGAATTCTTTGAACGCGGCTTCCGCGAGCGCGTATGATTTTTTTAGTAGTTCAGCTACTCCAAGTACGTGCCAGCCGCTTGGGTCTTGTGGTTTTGCCTTGCAGTACATTAGCGCGTTTTTCTCGGTCTCGTCGTATTTGCCGAGCTGTAGTTGTGTTTCTGCAAGGAGAAGGCGCGCGTCGATTGGGCAGGTGAGCTGTTCAAGCGCTTCATTGAAGATGGTCTCGGCAGCTTCATATTTTTCGATTGAGCGGTAGCCTACTCCCGCATCGAAAAGAAGCTTGGGGTTACCCTGCGCGCTGTGATGCGCGTTCTCGAATGCTTGTTCGGCAAGTTCGATTTTTCCGGCAAGGCCCATGGCTCGTCCGAGCGTGAAATGCATTGTTGAATCAGCGGGTTCATATTCCAAATATCTTGTGAGCGCGTCGATGGATTCGTCCAATCGTCCAAGTTCCAGGTACGCGTTGCCCATTTGACCCAGCGTGTCGAAATCAGGTTCAAGGCCGTATGCTTGTTCAAATGCGTTTAGCGCTTCTTGATGTTCGCTTTTATTCATTAAGGTCATGCCAAGGTTGTACCACGCGTGGGCAGCTTCAGGATACTCTTCAACGTGGTCTCTGAATTGTTTTTCCGCGGCGTCGAACTCGCGCAGGTGGAATCGTAGGTTGCCTAGTATCAAGCGAAGGTCAGGGTCGAAGTCCAAATTTCGTTCGAGAACTTCTGCGGCGTTTCGCATATCGTGCCGCGTTTTGGCGGATTCGATGTCGGTTATTGTTTCCAAAGAATCAAGCGCCTCTTTGATTTCCTGCGCTCGGCCGTTTTTTTCATCATCGAATCCATTTTCTTCTGGTGTGAATTCAACTCGGAATTCTTTTAAAGCGTCTTCCAAGTCAGAAGAATCGTCCGGTGAGAAAGAAAGTTCATCCTCGGGTGGTTCGTGCACTGAGTCGGTATATGCCGTTTTCACTTATAAGTGTTGCGACATAAGGCAAACTGCATGACGGCTGACGGCGGGTACGGTGGACGGCCAGACGGCGGAGGGACGGTACTTCTGCCGAATCACTGACTACCGTTTACAAACTACCGAATTCGCTATTTGTCGTTTACAAAGCAATAACCTTTTTAAGCAACCTTTATTGACCAATAGCTATGTCGTACGTTTTTAAAACTCTTGAGCCGGAAATGTTGGATTTTTGGAAGGACGCGCAGATTTATGATAAGTCTGTGAAGAAGAACGCGTCTGGAAAGAGGTTTTACTATTTGGACGGCCCGCCTTACACGACTGGCAAGATTCATATCGGCCATGCGTGGGGAAAGGCGTTAAGGGATTCTCTTCTGCGATACAAGCGCATGGCTGGTTTTGCTGTTTGGGACAGGCCCGGTTTTGATATGCACGGGCTTCCTATAGAAGTTAGTGTAGAAAAGGAGCTTGGAATCAAGGACAAGAAGGAAATCATAAACAAGATTGGAATACAAAAATTCATCGAGGCGTGCCAGAAGTACGCTTTGGATAATCTTTGGCCGATGATTGATGATTTCAAGCGCATCGGTGTTTGGCTTGATTGGAAGAATCCGTATATGACTATTCGTAATGAATACATCGAGGGCGCTTGGTGGGCTCTTTCAAAAGCGGAAGAAAAGAAGCTTTTGTATTTGGGCAAGAAGGCTATGACTTGGTGCCCAAGGTGCGCTACAGCTCTTGCTAAGCACGAGTTGGAATACTATTCAAGAAAGGACCCTTCGCTTTTCGTCAAGCTTCCGTTGCAGAACAAGGATAATGAATTCCTCGTGGTGTGGACTACTACTCCTTGGACTCTTCCTTTCAATATGGCAGTGATGGCGCATCCTGATGTGGATTACGTCAAAGTTCAAGTTGGAAAGGAAGTTTGGATTCTTGCAGAGGCGCTTGTTGAGAGCGTTGTGAAGGACCCGCACAAAATAATCGAGACTTTCAAGGGTATCAAGCTTAAAGGCCAAAAGTACGTTCACCCGTTCAAGTCTGAAGTCAAATTCCATCAGGAGCTAAAGGAGCCTAATGCTCATTCGGTCATTTTCTCTAAGCAGTACGTTTCTACTGATTCAGGTTCTGGTCTTGTTCATTGCGCGCCTGGCTGCGGTGGTGAGGATTTTGAGGTCGGGCGCGAGTTCGGAGTTTCCGCGTTCAATGAAACTGACGAGCACGGTTGTTTTCTCGAATCAATGGGTTCGCTTGCCGGACTGGTCGCAAAGCAAGATGATGAACGATTCATCCAGCTCGTCGAGGACAAAGGCTTGCTGCTAAAGAAAGGCACTATCAATCACGATTACGCTCATTGCTGGAGATGCAAGACTCCAGTCATATTCCGCGCTACAGACCAGTGGTTCCTTGCGGTCGAATCATTAAGAGAAGAGATGCGCGAGCAGAACAAGAGCGTTCACTGGCAGCCGAACTGGGCAGGCAGCCGTCAGTTTGACAGCTGGCTAGCTTCTTTGCGCGACTGGTGCATTTCGCGCCAGCGTTTCTGGGGAGTTCCGCTTCCTATCTGGCTTTGTTCTTGCGGCAAGCGAAAAGTAATCGCATCGCGAGCAGAGCTTACTAAGCTTACTGGAAAAGAGCTTGAGAATCTTCACCGTCCTTGGATTGACCACGTCGTGCTAAAGTGCGATTGCGGCAAAGATATGCACCGGGTTCCTGACGTTCTTGATGTCTGGCTTGACAGCGGTGTCGCTCCTTGGGCAACGCTAAATTTCCCTTCAGATGAGAAAACATTCAAGGAGCTCGGATTCCCTGATTCAATTTTGGAAGGAAGCGATCAGGTTCGAGGCTGGTTCAATTCGCTTACTTGCATGTCGATGATTAGTTTCGGCAAGATTCCTTTCAAGTCTGTCTATATGCACGGTATGATTAATGACGCTCTTGGCAGGAAGATGTCCAAGTCGCTTAAGAATTTCATAACGCCGTATGAGATAACTGAGGTTTACGGCGCTGATACTCTTAGGTATTATCAGATTGGCGGAGCGGGTCCCGGCCTTGACCTTAATTTCAATCACGATGACGCGAAGACCAAGCACAAGAACTTGGGCGTTTTGTGGAATATTCATAATTTCGCCATAGACCTTGCAAAAGAGCTCAAGGTGAATCCTGCAAAGCTTGATGCGGCGTCTATGTGTTCTTTGTTCAGCTTGGAAGAGCGCTATATGCTATCAAAGCTGAACAGCGCGATAAAAAAGACAACTGAGCTGTTCGATGACCAGCGTTTGAACGAGATTCCTTCGGTAGTTGAGGATGTGTTCCTTACTTTGAGCAGAAGTTACATCCAGATGGTGCGTGACAAGGCCGCGCTTGGTGATGAGGACGAGCGTAAAGTCGTTCTCTATGCAGTTTATACCACTCTTGTGAATACGCTCAAATTGTTCGCGCCTATAGCTCCGTTTATTACTGATAAACTGTGGCAGACTTTCAAAAGCGAGTTTGGCCTTGCTGAGGAGAGCATTCATTTGTGTTCGTGGCCTGTTGCCGACAAGAAATTAATTGATGCTCAGCTTGAGCAGGATATGGACCTTGCTGATTCGGTTGTTCAGTCTATCCTTGCGTCAAGGGAGCGCGCGAAGATTTCCGTGCGCTGGCCGATAAAATCGGTTGAAGTGATTTCAAGTTCTGATGATGTGAGGCGCGCGGTTGAGCACTTGAGTGGCATCATAAAGTCGCAGACCAATGTGAAGGAAGTTCACGCTCACGGCGAACTTGTCGATGTGAAAGTGAGCGTCAAGCCAAATCCTGGTCCGCTCGGCAAGGGTTTTGGCGCGAAAAGCCCGCTGATTATGAGGGAGATTCCACAGCTTAAGGCGAAGGATGTTCTTTCCGCGATGGCAAAGGACGGAACTTATGCTCTTAAGGTTGCGGCCGAAACATTCCAGCTCAATAAAGACCATCTCATTGTGGAGCGTGAAGTTCCAAAGAACTACGTTGAATCCGAGTTCAAGCAGGGTTTTGTGTATTTGAATACTGAGCGTTCAAGCGAGCTTGAGGCGCAAGGGTACGCAAGGGAGATAATGCGAAGGGTTCAGCAGCTGCGCAAAGACGCGAACTTGAAGAAGGTTGACAAGGTTCACTTGTTCATCCAATCAGAGCCTGTTCTGGTAAAAATGCTCCATCCGCACGAGCAGAAAATCAAGGAGAAGTGCGGAGCAATCGAACTCAAGCTTGAAGATGCGAGCGTAGCAAGAAAGCACGGATTTTCCGCGGAAGAAAAAATCAAGGACTATTCTGTAAAATTCTTTTTAGATCCTGCATAAGCTGAAAATTTATATAGCAGTTAGCATTCTCATTTTTTTGTGACTGTTGTAAGCGCGTGCAAATTCTCCCGCAATCACGGTGCTATAGTATCAGATGAACGTGGTTCTGATGCTGATGATAAAAATTATGACATTTATCAGAAGCTCTATGAGTTGAAAGCCGGCAAAAAACTCTTCCTCATTATCGGGTGGTGTTGTAGTGATGGTGATTTGATTTATGATGCAACGATTCAGGCGCATGATGCGGTGAAGAAAAAGCAAGCGGCGATTTCTGACGGGAGATCTCTTTTAAACGGAGTGGCTAAAGTGCTGATGGATGCGAAACAGGTGGCTGTGGATCGTTACCTGAAAAGCAAGTTCGGTTTGGAGCATAAATATTTTCAGATGGGGAAATTCCCTGGCGAAAATGGCGCTTTATCAGATATTGATGAATCGTTCTTCGAACTCTACAAGATTGACCGAAAATCTGGGAAATTGAAGGAAATTCTTGACAGTGAAGCCCTTGTGCTGGTTCAAGATAAAACACTCAATCTTTTTCATATAACTGAACATACTCATCCGCGGCTCGTGGAGAGCAGATATGAGTGCGTAGGGTCCGGCGCGCCTGAAGCAGATTCAGTGATGTATGCCTTTTTCAAAACGATGTCTCGCGATACTTGGGATCGCATCAATCCGTTAAGGGGACTCGGTGCGCTGGTTAATTCAGTTGGGACTGCGTGTGATAGGATTAATAGCGTTGGAGGCACGCCCTACATCAAGATTGTCAAAAATGGTCAAATAATAACTCCGAGTGAAGAGAATTCACATCTTGCTTCTGAGATAGTGGCGGGTGGCGCTCAAAGGCATCTGCCTCAGTCATTTGTCGATAAAGCGATAGATGATTTGCTCTATAATGCCGCGGACTCGCAAACTGTCGAGGATGAGATGTGGAAACGTGCAAAAAACGTTCGGACATTTTCTCGGTTTCTACGAGATTATCGTGTCTGAATGCGGTTCACTTGGTCTTTTTTCACTTTAGGCACCGCAATCTTTTTAATCAAGTTCTTTTTCCAGTGTTGTATGAAAAAGATTGTGTTGGTGGCTTTGTTATTGTTGGTGCCTTCTGTTGTGGCTCAGCTTGATTGGACGATAACTGATTTGCGCTGCGGTAACGGCAAGCTTGATACTTTTGAATTGTGCGATAAGGGTTTGGAGGAGAATGAGACTTTCTGTGATGATTTGGGCGTTCTTCTGAAGATCGACCCTGTTTGTGATGTCCAGCACTGTACTTGCCTTCCAAGGGTCAATAAGGCCTATTGCGGCAACGATATTCGTGAGGGCGTCGAATTATGCGATGGTAATGCTGAGGATTTTTGCGAAGCTTATGGCAACATAACGGGTCTTAATCTTTCCTGCAACAAGGATACTTGCGGGTGCAAGATAAGCGATGATTTGCCGTCTGATTACAACCCTCAGGTTGTGGAAGCTCTTGAGAACGCTTCAGGCAAGGCGTCTGTTTGCGGTGATAAGAGGGTCGAGCGTAATGAGGAGTGCGATCCTCCTAATACTTTGTGCACGACTAGCCTTAAGAAGCCTGGCGTTTGCACTAGCAAGTGCGAGTGCCTCGAGCCTGAGCTTCTCGGTTTAGAAGAAGAGTCTGATGAGAAGAACGAGTCTGTTGAAGAAGTAGAGGCAAACGCCACGAGCGAAGTTGTGAACGAGTCAGACTCTGAAAGCGAAACGCCTGCAGAAGAACCAGAAGAGCCTGGTTTCTTCTCAAGAGTCTGGGCTTGGATAAAGTCGCTATTCAGTTAGGCTTTTATTCTCGAACTGCTTAGTTGTTGTTATGCTCTGGCTTTTGCTGTTATTGCTTATTGCCTGCGCAGCTCCGCAAGAGAGCGCGCCTGCTGTTGTTCCAGATGGTTCTCCTTTAGAAGTCGTTATAGCTCCTTCTGCTCCAATAATTGAGAAAGAGGATGCGACAAGAACGGTCCGGCAGTCGGGAAGTGCAAGTGCTAAGTTCGGCTTAACTGAGGACAACCGCATTCTTAAGGTTGAAAAGACTGGTTCCACGTGGGATGTGCGTTATGAGAACGGCAAGCTCTCAGAACTTAACGGTCCAAGGCCTGTTGAATTCCTTTACGTTCAAGGTCAGCTTTCAGCAATAGATTTAGGCTCGATGAAATTGCAGTTCCGTTATGATTCAAGGGGGCGTTTGAACGAGGTTAAGGGCGCTCAGGAGACGTTGTACTTCGATTATGATACTCTTGATCGTTTAAGGGTTGTAAGGCGCGGCATCGCCGGCAAGACTCAGATTGATTATGGCAAGAACGATAGCATTTCCGCGCTCATACGAGGTCAGGTGGAGACGAAAGTGTTCTATGACGATAAAGGGCGTTTGCGTAATTTCGATGCAGATGATACAAAGTTCATTTTGGGTTATTGGCGTGATGACAAGCTCATTTCTTTGACAGGCAAGACTTTTGGAAGGGGTCTTGCGGTGAGCTACGGTCCTGACTATCCTCCAAGGGAAGCTAAACTCGCGCATGAATCAGACAATAGTGTTTTTAGCGCGGCGTACGAGAGCACTTTATACCGTGTCGTTGATGAGTATCTTTATTGCCGTTATGTGAGGAGGCTCCCTGATTTGTTGTTCGATGGCATAAGTTACGCCTTTTTCGTTGACTATTTCAAGGGGGATGTGGCGCAGTATATCGCGATGCAGTATTACTGCCGTATATATGAGGAATAAGCCATTAGCCGAACTCACACTGCGAAAGTATGAGAAGCCGTTTCGCTTGGAAGGAAGAGATCTAGTCAAAAAACTTTGTTTGAGTTTGGGGCTTTTGCAGCCGGGTGACAGTCGTGATGTCATAACTGATGTTTTTTTCGCGTTGGTTCGTTCAAAAGCCGCTCTTTCCCAGCAGGAGATTGAGCATTCAGTGCGTAAAATCCGTTCTGAGCATTCGTTGGAGCATTCGGGCTGCGCGTCTTCGAACATTCGCCGTCAAATCAAGCGTTTAAAGGACATTTCGTTGATAGAGAAGCGTGACGGCAAGTATAATTTCAGCGAGGGTGAGCCTTTGCACGAGGTATTCGCTTCAAGGATAGAAAAGGTTTATTTACCAGCGATTGTTGAGCGTGTAAAGGAATATTGTGTGGCTGTGGAGAAGCAGAGGTGCTTATATGGAGAAGAAGTGTCCGAAATGCGAAAGTCCGATGAATAAGGGGTTCGCGACTATCAGCGGTAACTCGAAATATATGAACTGGCAGTGTGAGGTGTGCGAGCACACCGAGATGCAGTGCATGGGAGTTTTGCGTTAGTTCTTTCAGATGACTGGCGAGTGGTTGAATCCTAGGATCATTGCGTGAGCTTCAATATATTTTCGCGGCTCTATTCGTGCGAGGAATGCCTTATATATTAGGTGGGAGAGGTTGTTTACTTCAACGCGTTTATCTAACAGTGCGGCTTTTCCTGGTTCACCCCAAAGTTTTTCGTTTTGAACATCCAATACTAGCGCATCTATATTGAGCGCGGCGGTCTGCAGATAATTAGCGATCTTTGGTTCGAGCCCGCCTGCATTGATTGGGTGAACTGCGCAAAGCTCGGTCAAGGTGACGTGTATACCACTGCTGTCATTGACGCAGTATCTGCTGGTCATCACGTCTTTGAAGTAGTCTGGGGGAAGACGGGTGTTTGAATGTATGGCTATTGATCTGTCGCAGTTATCGTATCTCCAGTCGCAGGGAAGATTGCCTTTTTCAGTGATTGCAGCGGTGATGAAGTGGTAGCGTGTCGAGATCGACATTGGTTGGTCATATAACGCTCTTGCAAGGGATTGAACCACTATCTCTCCTGTGAGATAAAGTTCTCCTTGAGTGTTAAGCTTGGCTACTTGCAATGCGGCCATGAATCCTTTTGCTTGGAGTATGTTATCGATGAATTCATCCATTGCTAAAGTCGAAGGGAGGTTATTCAAAAACCTTTTGGCGAATGTTTATAAAAACGTCATTTTTAGTGATGATTATGCCAAAACAAGAGATTATTCTAGCGTTGGTTTTCCCGCAGGAAAAACCTAAATCGGCAGATGATAAGTATGCGGACATATATTTGATAAACACGAGTGATAGAGAAATAGCGGTTAGGACATCTGCTGAGTTCTTCCAGACAACTGATGAACAAACAGGCGAAGGCATAACGACAGGGCCAGATGGGCTTGAAGCCATTCTAAAGCCAAAGTGCGCGCTTAAAGTTGGTGATGTTGAGTGGTGGGAGCTTGATTCAGCTCTTGGTTTTGATGTTTATTATCGCGTGCCGAGTAGGTATTGCAAGACGCCTGATGAGGGAACGCCTGTTCATTATTCGTATAATCTCAAGCAGGCCGGCAAAGAGTCGGATATTGCCATCCTTGGCAAGAAAGGGAGCCGTATCAAGGGAACGCGGGTCAAGTGACGGCATATTTTTATAGCGTGATTTTCTAAGGTTTATTATGGTCTATGAGCCTCAGGAAGATAGTTTTCTTTTGAAGGAGTTCGTAAGCAAATACTCAAGGGGCGCTGTTCTTGATATGGGCACGGGCTCCGGCATTCAGGCAAGGGAAGCTTCTCACAGTAAAAGAACCACGAAAGTTTTCGCAGTGGATATCGACAAGCAAGCGCTAAATTATGCTAAGAAACATTCAAACGGCAAGCGCCACAAGCTCATAAAGTGGGTGCATAGCGATTTGTTTGAAAAGTTCAGCAAGAAGTTCAATCACTCGTTCGATCTTATTATTTTCAACGCGCCGTATCTTCCGCAGGAGCGAAGAGAGCGTGAAATCGCGCTCGAGGGCGGAAAAGAAGGGCACGAAGTAATAGAGCGATTCTTGTCGAGCGCGGGCAGATTCCTTAAACCCACTGGTACAATTTTACTGGTTTTCTCAAGCCAAACGCCGCATATGGTTGATTTGATTGAACGGTATGGCTTTGCAGGAAAGGAGATTGGCAGGCGCCATATATTTTTCGAAGACATTCTTGTCTATGAGCTAAAAAAGAATCCAGTTATTCAGGGTTTAGAAAAGTTAGGGGTGCTTGATGTTGAATATTTTGCGAAAGGAAAGAGAGGAGTTATCTTCACTGGCGTGTTCAAAAAAAAGAAGGTCGCGATAAAGCTCAAGCGTGAGACTAGCACTGCTCAAAATACAGTTGTTCACGAGTCGAATATGCTTAAAGAGTTGAACCGTCACGGTCTTGGCCCAACGCATTTGTTCAACACTCAAAACGCGTTGGTTTATGAGTTCGTGCAAGGAACGCATTTCAGGGACGTTATAGGTTCAAAGAGTTTCAGCAAGGTCTGCAAGGAGATTTTCAGGCAGTGTTTCGAGCTTGATTTGCTTCACATAGATAAAAAAGAGATGACTAGGCCGTATAAGCACGCAATCGTTAAGGGAAATAAAGTCACCCTAATAGACTTCGAGCGCGCGCGAAAGGTTTTGCAGGCGCATAATGTGACTCAGTTTTGCCAGTTCATGCGAAGCCACACTAAAGATGAGCGGTGGATTAATATAGGTCGCGAATACGCCCGCAAAAGGGATAAAGCGACGTTTGAGCGCATTATGGGGATGATATGATGTATCTTGTTCAACTTGATGATGGTTCGCCATTGGAGCGTAAAATAGAGCACGGTAAATTGGAAGAGCAGTACGACCTTCCTTATGATGATCAGGCAGGAATGGATGTCATCTTGGGCAACCTTAAAGAGGCGAATATGCCTTCAAAATCCGAGAAAATTTCTACAGCGCAGATGGTTTTTTCGCTTTTCAAAGCGGTTTACTATATCGCGTCTAATTACGTCAACAGAAAATGGTGACTTACTTTCAGCAAAAAGTGTATTCTTTGTGCGAACAGATTCCAAAAGGCAAAGTTTCAACTTATGGAGAACTCGCAAGAGCTTTGAATTCCAGTCCAAGGGCAGTTGGTCAAGCTCTCAAATGCAATCCATTCGCTCCGAAAGTTCCGTGTCATAGGGTGGTTTCTGCAGACGGCCGAATAGGTGGATTTATGGGTCAAATGAAAGGAAAAGCGATAGAAAAGAAGATTGTCCTTCTAAAGTCAGAAGGAGTTATTGTTTCGAGTGATGGTATCCTGGACCTGCGGCTTGTCCACTGGTTTTAGATCCACCAAGACTCGCAAATAGCGATTCAAGACCTTGGAGCCCTCCTGAGTATTCAGGTGCTTTTTGCGCTCCAAGTTCTATTCCTGCTTCTTTGGCGTACTGCGCTGAGAGCGCTCGCAAGTAATCTCTTGCGATAGGAACTCTCATGGCTTCAGCCATGTGCGCAACCACTGCTGCTCTGAGTGCGTATCCTAATTTTGGATCGACTCTATCCGCAAGTTCTAGTGTCTGGTACGCTGCGGTGACTCCCGCACTCATTCTTTTCGTGATATCTTCGCTCGGCTCTTTGCCGGTCATAGCTATGTATACGTTCTTCACTACATCTGTTAATTCATTTGTTGTTATTTTTGTCATATTTTTTACCTGTTTCATTCATAGAAAGAGTATGAGGCGAGGAAAAATAAAAGATTTTATGCGATTTCAGTCACAATAATCATCGCTGCAAGAGTAATTCCTTCTGATGTCGTTTTCCTGCTCTTGCTTTAGCTGTTCTTGTCGTTTAAGCATTTCTGCTTTTACCGCATCGATGTCTTTATGCAGTTCAGCTATTTTTTAGTCTAAGTCTTCCATGCGGGGAATTTCAGAGAAGAGGGTTATAAATATTGCTTGTTAGTTTTCCTTACATACTTTAATTGCTTCTTTGATTCGTTCAAGCGCCTGCTTTACCGTTTTTCCTTGCGTGGCGCATCCTTGTACGTCAAGAGCATTAGCTACGTACCATCCATCTTCATCGCGATATATGGCAACTTTCATTCTCAAATCACCTCGATACTTTTCAGAATTCCCCAAATTACTAGACCAGTTATTGAAGAATAACACATCAGTTCCCAAAATCGTTCACGGCTCATGAAACTCTAAAAAACGTTTTCACTTTTTATGTCTTATCAAGAAAAGTTTGGAAGAATTCCAGATCATCCAGTCCAGTTAGGATTGGCGATTCTGTGCTCGCAGTTTTTAACGTACTTCAAATCCTTACCTGTCTTCCAGATAAGGAACGCGGATGAAGCGACTAGAAGCCCCGTAACTGTTCCTAAGTGGAGTAGAAACGAGTCGATATCAGGCTTGTTTGTGAATCCTGGTAGTCCATTATCGTGAATGAATAAACCGTACGTGACCGTGCAAGGCATCGCAAGAAGGGTCGTGATTCCTGTGATCCACCCGTATCGGTTGATGTCTCGATCCGCAGCTGTTTTTTGTGCTATGAGCTGCGCTTTGGGGTCGAGATCCGTGATTTGTAATCGTTCAGCGGAATAGCGTTCTTCAGGAGGCATACAAATAATGTCAATAGTATTGGCCGATTGCATTTTTCACTATTCGTGCTTTATTCCATGGTGTTCATAATCGTGGATGGTGTAAAACTCAAAAAATAAAAAATTTACCGTCCTTTCTTTTTCTTCTGCTTCTTGAGCTCTTTGTCAAGTTTTAACTTGTCAAGAAGTTCTTTGTAGCGGTTTCGGATGGTAACTTCAGTTACGCCTGCGACGTCGGCTACTTCGCGCTGTGTTCGCTTCTCGCCGTGCATTAAAGCGGCGACGTAAAGCGCAGCGGCTGCGATACCGGTAGGTCCGCGGCCAGAGGTCAATTCCGCATGCTGGGCTTCCTCAAGGATTTCAACTGCTTTGCTTTGAGTATCGGGCTGTAACTTCAAGCTTGAAGCGAAGCGTGCGATGTAGTCTGCAGGGTTGCTTGGCAAGATTGTGATGCCAAGTTCTCGCGTGACGAACCTGTAAGTTCTTCCAATCTCTTTCTTTTCGATGCTGGAAGCTTCTGAAAGTTCATCGAGTGTTCGAGGAACCTCGTGCCTTCGACAGGCCGCGTAGAGCGCGCCTGAAACTACTGATTCCATGCTTCTGCCTCTAACCAATCCACGTTGGACTGCTTGGGTGTATATCATGGCAGCTTCTTCTTCTACCATCTTTGGTAGTTTCAAGTATGAAGAGACTCGTTTGAGTTCAGCTAGCGCAAGCTTCAAGTTTCGTTCTATGGCAGTGCTGATTCTATATTGCCATTTTCGCAGCCTGAAGAACTTATTTCGATCTTTAGCGCCAAGCTGGAATAGGTCTGCTTTTTGGCCAACTTCAGTTCCAAGGCCCTGATCGAACTGCGTGTAGGTCATAGGAGCTCCGGTTCGGCGTCTGCTTTCCTCGCCTCCGCCACCGTCTCCTTCGAATTCGCGCCATTCCTGGCCGAACTCGACCATTTTGTCTTCAACTACAAGACCGCAATCACGGCAGATTATCTCGCCCTTTTCGCGATTTATAAATAGGCTCTCACTACCACATTCACTGCATTTTTTGACGAAATACATTGTTGCCACCACCGTTCTCCATACCCCTTAAGGAGAACATATATTCTACAGTATAAGTATATTTATATAGTGATGTCAGAACTAGTATATAAACCTTTCGACATCTAATGACGAGAGGGTTTGTTATCTTCTATAGTGAAATCAATTAACATGCGCCTAGTGATGCCACTGGATGCCTACTCGTAGCGCTTTCAGAGCACGTCTGTTCGCATACTTGTGAAGTCAATTCAGATGCGGTAACGCCTGCTGATAGCTTGAAGACTGTATCTTGTGATGCGCAGCAGCAAGAGCCGGGTATTGTCAAATCAACTTGTGGTGACAATTCAACCGCTCTTCCTGTCGGCTTGAATAAGAAATACATTCCAACTAGAGCTGTTAATAGCACCAACACTAACATTAGATTCCCTACGTGGTGATCTTTTATTTTTCGTTTCATGTGCATCTCTTGTTGGATGATTGGACTGAAAGGAAGGTAGCTCCTCTTTCAGCGCACGCGTCCTGACAAATTGATACTCTGATATCTTCGTTTGCTGATTTTGGCAGTACTTCTTGTATGCCGAATTTGCTGTATCTTCCGCCGGATGGCAGTTGACAGCAGCAGCCGACTGTTTCAGGCTGTTCGAATGTGACGATTGGCACTGGTTCTCCGGGGTGTTCTCGTCTCCATTGTGCTTGGAAATATTTTTGCAGTCCTTCTATTGTTTTTCCATATTGGACTTGTTGGTTGTAGATGTAGTAAAGCGCCGATATGGCCAGGATTAATGTTACTACGAACGCAAAAATTGCTAGTTTTTCTTGTGTGTGTTTTGAGTGTTTTTTCATGGGTTGTTAACGCAAAGCCCTTCTTGTGGGAAGACCTTGCCCTCCTTAGAATATCGCTGGCAGGCAACCGAGCAGTTCTGTTCGAAGGTTTGTATCTGGCTTCTGAACAGGGCCTGTTCGCCGTTGTCATTGTCAGCTAAGATGTTGCAGCAGCATGATAGATAGGGTTGTGTGACTGCTCCTGATGAGCCGTCGTTCATTACAAAGAACATTGAGATGCTTATCGCGCTGATAAGCAATACTCCGATAATCGCGTGGTTCTCTTCCATACACCCTCCTAATCCGCGATTTTATAAAATAGGTTGGTACGTATAGCCGTACTGAACTTACTTTGGTTCTGCGCTGCGCCCTTCATATTTCTTGATTTTCTTTTCGAGTTCAGCTAATTCTTCACGGCGCTTCCATAAGAAGTGACTATTACGATCCGCTTCTTTTTGAGGGTATGATCTAACTATGTGTCTTGTGATAGCAACGGCTGCCGTTTTGATGATTGTGGCTGTTAACGCAATTATGAGTGCATCTTCATTGTGTGTGAATGCAAACACGCCTGTGCCCGTCACATTGGTGATATCTGCGAAGAGTCCAAGACCATACGCGAGGGAAACGTCCCGTTTGTCCTCGTTTTTTTGGACGTATCGTGCAAAGATGAATGGAACCGCAGCGTAGACTGCCACAGCAACTGCTTCTTTTAGTATTGGCGTGCGGGCAGCTTTTGCTTCAGTAGTATATCGTTCAACGATTTCTTCGACGCTTCGCACGTTCTTTTTTGCTTCGTTCAACCTGCGTTTTTTCTCTGGAGCAGGCATATTTATCCACGTTAGCTCTTCAGCATATTCGTCTGCGCAATTATCATGGTAGACTCGTTCCACAAGTCCAGTTTTCTCAGAGAATTCTCGAATCACTGGTGTTTGTTCTTGCGTTATTTGTCCGCGGCAATACCCGCACTGGATGCCTTTGGGCGAGCCATGCGGAAAAACAACTCTGCGTTCCAAGTCAGAGCCTTGCGGCTCCTCTTCCTTTCGTTCTTCAGAGGGTTTTTGTCGTTCGGTCAATGTACCCACTCCGTGGTTTCGATCCTCAGCATTGCATGTTCGATTCTTCCTATAATTATGCGTTCCTTATCAAGTTTATGCGTGTAAAAAGTGTACGAACGCGGAAAGCGACCCCTTGGAATCATTGGTTGCTCCGCGCGCACACTATATTTACTTCCAAACAGCGCCAAGTAGTCGAAATGAAATCCCGCTCCGTGCGTTGGGTTTTCCAATCCCATCACATTGAGCACATTGATCAAATACTCCTGCGAAGGAAGCATGACCTCACTACGAAAATGCGCAGTCAGTACTGGAGGCTGCGCCCCTCTTCTTGTTAATTTATCATGAATTCCTCCTGCGCAAGAGAGTTGTCTCACATACTGCGCGCACAAGGCAGTTATTTCGATTTCGCTCTCAGGAATCTCTGCAACATCGTTGTCATGCCCTCGTTGAATTACTGCACGCGCTATGGCTGGGTTTGATGCAAAAATCGTTCGTATCCTATCGCCTCCTGCCCTTGCCGTTGACAATCTTCGATGATCATTATCGCCGTATTGCGTCCAGTCAGGAGTAGCGCGCAAGCTTTCTTGGTACAATTCAATGGGATTTCGTCCCATCCTCACCGCTTCACTCAAATAAACAAGTTCGTCTTCTAAGGTTCTTGTTTCCTTCCAACGGCGTTCCAATTCACGCAAACGAGAATCACTCATTTCGCACCCGCACCTACGCTTTTGAAATATTCTGTTAAGAACCCTGACGCGGCATTTTTAATTGCTGCATACTCTTGACTTTCTTTCTCTATCACTAAGAACGGTCCTGTTTGTTCCCTTAGTTCTGCAAGTTCAATTGCGCGTTCCAGTTCGCCTGCAGAGTGCCTAGAACTCCACCGTGAACGAAGGTCGCTTCTTACCTCAGGGGAGTACTGTGCGAGTCGTGTAAGTATGGGCAGATATTTTGCCTGAACACCAAAACGTTTCGGCACGGTGTGAGGTAGAACTATCTCAATTGTTCGAGCATCACGAGAGCAGCATGGTACGATCACAGACTGCACGTTATATTTTCGTGCTAATTTCTTAACAAAACGCTCGCCACGCCCATCAAGCTCGTCACGCACTTCAATTATTGCCTGGCTCTCTTGACACCGACCATGCCCATCATACATCGAATGCAAATCGTACACGCGCTCTGGCTGATTCTGCTCAACAACGTCTTGAATCCAACAAATATCATCCCCTTGCTCTCGCATGGCAAAATTCATGAAAAAATCACCATGGAAGTCCTCCGGATACGGCCTTCCCCTCATGAGCTCTTCGATATATTTCTCAACAAGGCAAATCCAATCAGAACTTCTCCAATTCGGATTTTCAACACCTCGCACGAGACCGGGGTTCGCTACAATCTCTTCACCCACATCGAACGCAAGAGGCTCACTCACCTTATGACTTCCAAAAATGAGAACAGTCATTCCTTCCCCTCAAAAGAATTCTGTTTTGTGGTTTCTGCGGCCCGTGATCCGTTAAACTGGCTCTTATCGCCGCTAATGTACTCGCGTTTTTCTTTTTTAAACATCAGCTTGCCTGCGGGAATCTTGCCTTGGCAAAGGTCCAGTTTGACGCCGTGAACGGACAACGGCTCTGTGAATCTTACTGGCTCTCTGGAAACAGTGACTCCTTTGTTTCCTTGGAAGTAGAATTTGACTCCAAGTCCGAGGTATACGTATCTTTCTGCATAGATTATATCGCGGCCAATTTTGTTGTCAAGGCTGTTCGTATAACTGCCCTCGAACCAGCATTCTTCTGATTCTTTCAGCGGAGTATAATCGATGCCTGTTTTGAGGCCAAGAATGCGGACGGCATCTGTCGGGTCCAATCTATACTGGGTGTGGCCTTCGAAGAACTGGTGGTCTCTTATTAAATGCGACATGAGTTGTGGAAATTGTATTTCCTCTACGCTCGTCTCATTCAATATTTTAAAATCGTAACTTCCTTGTTCGGGGCAATTGCCTTGGTTGTTTGGGAGCGGGCAGTTTTGATAACCCATCCAACTGCCGCCGCTTACTTTGAATATTTTGTCGATGAGAATTCCATCTTTGAGTGTCTTGTATGGAGGAATTCCATCTGTTCTGCGGCCCAAGGTCGCGTTTCTTAATGCTTGCCCTATGAGTGATTCTAAGCGGTCCGATACTTGCTTGTGTGTGATGTTCAAGTCATTTAATGTGCGGGCATCGGCTTCAATAACATCCTTCAACCGCTCTGATTGATTAAGAAAACCGGACGCTGAAGTTTTCTGCGGCCTTAATTGTAGTTCAATGGCCGTGATCTGTGCTTCTGTTAAATCATCAGTGTACAATTTTGTATCAGTTGAGTTTGTCATTTTTTTCCTCCAAAAATTTCTGCAATGCCATCTCGACTACGTGCGATTTGTTTCTGTACGCGCAGTCTTTGAGCAGTTCTTCTATGAGACTGATCATTTTTTCATCTACAGTTATGCTTAGTTTTTGTTTCATCGCATAGAATACGACAAAATCTGCCTTTATAAACCTTTCTATTTTTTACCACTCTTAAGTGACTCTTAATCAGTTCAAGAAAACGGGTGTCTTTATTCTTCCTTCACGTGCAATATGTCCGTTCTTCCAAGGTAATCTGCGGCAAGTCGTCTCATTACATAATCAATCACGCTTGTCGCGAATTTGATATTAGGGTCGTTGAAAACTCGTCCTTGCGGTTCTGATCGGGTGAAAATCAGTTTATCAGTGTATTCCTTTAAGGGCACGCCGTGTTGTAGTCCGCTGGAAATTGAGATTGCAAAGCATTGCATTAGTGAGCGCGGTAATGGGTCGCATTTGAGTAAATCGAGTGATATTGCTCCGAGTGTTCCGTCTTCATATTCTTGTGTTCGCAAATATACTTTCTGTCCGCCAACTATAGCTTCATACGTATTTCCTTTAGCGTTATTCGGAAGCGGGCGGTACTGCGCGTTAGTTCTTGATTCTAAGCTCATAGTGTGTGCGTCCTAATGACTCTTTTTAACCATTTAGTAGTTTAAAGATATAGTCACGCGACGCAGCTCCAGTCAATATCTTCGCCTATTCCGCGTACGTATGCGTAATTCTTGAGCGCCATCCGCACTCTTTTTTTATTTATCTCAACGCTTCTAGCGTAGAGTTTTTCCGAAAGTCTGCCGATTGGTTCATCGATAGTGTACGTGAACGCTTCTTGTACGTCGAGCGGAACATTTTCGTATCCTTCTGCTTCGCGCGCTTCTTTTAGCGCTTGTCGTGTATTTACGATTGCCTTGAGGATTTTTCTTCTGTTTCCTGTTTGTTCGCGTGCTTTTGACCGCATGAACTTGTTCATTTGCGTGCAGTCGTAAGCTGATTTCTCGATTATGTCTTCCATTTCTTGGGTGGTCATGACGAATTCGCGCCTTTCTTGTTCTGTTTCGTCGGCCAGTGGAACATAGTCTATGATGATTCTTTTCTCATTTTTGATTTTTGAGTAGTCGTGGTCTACACTCACGATGAAGTGTTTTTGGTGCGGTAGCTGGATTTCGCGCGGCCTGTAGCCAAGATAGTTTTCAAGGAACGCAGGTTCAAACCAAATCGATATTGGTTTTAGGTCTTCTATTTGGGCGTATTCTCCTGCGTCAAAGCATAGTTCTTCTTCAGGAAAGCGCGCAAGGCCAAGTTCATATTCGCCGTTTTTGGCGCGTATCATTAGCGAGAATTTGGGCGTTATCAGTTCAGTTAGGTCCATATTTGATGCTTTAAGCTGTCGCTTAAAAACGGTTTTGACATAATTTATATAGAAACAAGCCAGAATCTGGTTATGCGCCTTCGTCTTATCGCTATAGGAAAGCCGTCAAGGGAAACTTCGATTCTTATCAATGATTACGAAAAACGTCTGCCAAAGTATTGTTCGTTTGAGGTTTTGGAAGTTAAAAGCGAAAAAGACATCGAAAGCAAATTGCGCGGCTTTGTCATTGTTCTTGACGCTAAAGGAAAGCAGTTCTCTTCTGAAGAGTTCGCAGGAGTCCTTTCACAGCATCAAGACATCACTTTCGTCATTGGCGCGGACACTGGCCTTTCAGATGCTTTCAAATCAAAGGCGAACCTGCAATTGAGTTTTTCCAAGATGACTTTTCCTCACCAGTTCGCAAGAATTCTTCTCGCAGAGCAAGTCTACAGGGCGTTCACGATTCTAAAAAAGGAGAAATATCATAAGTGAGTTCGAGTAAGGTTTATAAATGGCTTGGAGTGGGGAAATAGTGTGGTAGATTTAGAATATCGAATTGGTGGATTGTATGTAATTCCTGACCGATTGAAGCTCAACGGACCTTTCCCTCACAACGCTGATCATAGGTTTGTGGTGGACTCATCAGCTGGTGCTATTTGCATTTATGTGGCTAAAGAACAAAGACATAAACATGTTGTTCAACGATTTGAAATTCAGAGTAGAATAGTTGGTGGCGGAAGTTGTTATCTGGATCGTGAAGGTCAGCTTGTTTTAGCGGATTATTCTTGTGATTATGGTGCGGTTCCAAAAGAGGTCGAACTTATATTTGCGAAATTGATGTTGCCGGAATTAGAAAGATTGGGAATTGCGGTAAGTGGAGTTTCAAAATCTGTTGAGTTGTATGTTGATTTTAAAGAAAAACATATGAACTCCTTTTGGAAAGAACTGGGTTTCAACAGTCAACAACGTTAAAATTACTCGCCGTTTCTGTCGTCCCCGCCGTATCCTTCTGGCAGGTTTTCAGATTCGCCGTTCTTGTCATAGTATCTTGAGCCGCTTGTGGAGTCTGCGTCGACTGTTGGAGCGTACACGCTTGTTTGGAAGAGCGCTCGTGTTTTTTGCTTGAGCGCTTCTCTTTCGGTTCCGGTCACGGTTATTGGCGGGTAGAATGTTCCGCTTTTAGGGCCTGACGCGGCAGTTGTTGTTCCTTCTGCGCTTTGAAGTTCTTTTAGGACTTCAGCTGCGGTTTTCTCAGGAGCTAATTCATCACCTACTGCTATATCTGCGACAGCGTTTCCTGTTATTGAATTGCCGCTCGTTGACGGTATCGCTACTCTTTTTCCTGTTGTTTTAGAGCCGCCGCATGCGGTTAGCAAAAGAAGCGAGAGGATTGCCACAATCAGGATCTTTTTCATGAATCAAAGAATCGGAACGCCGATATTTAAAGATTGCGTGCGTAGAGTAGATAATCACTCGAGGCTTTTCGCGAGCCTAAGTCCTGTGTATGAGTTGCCTGTGATTGTAGGCGTTTGCCTGAGCGCAATCAGATAATCGCCTACATTTCTGTGGAATTTGAGCGCCGGGCCGACTGCGATGTTCCTGTTATCTGCTGTAACGCAGAAATCAGATAATTCTAAGATTGATATTCCGTATGGGCTTTGATGCGCTGAACTTTCATCAGGGAATTCTTGCGCGAACGCATCGCGTCGCTGCTCAGGAGTCCTGATTCGAAGCAGAGTTCTGTCGAATGAGTCTCCTGTGAGGTAGAGCTGTCCACTTTGTTCGCCGTACGCTAGCCGAAGTTCTGCTTCAGTTGGAACGCGCGCTCCTTCAAGTCTTGCTCGCGAGTACCAGTGCGCGTACGCTATCATTTGGTTCGGCGTGAGCAGGACCATTGCGCGGTTCAAGTCGACGCTTTCATTTCTATCGATTGTTTGTGGATCATCTATTGTGAGTGTTTCAGGATCGATAGGAGTTGGTTCTCTTGTTTGGTGGAATATTGTTGGCTTGAGCGCGTCTCTTTGCAGAGGTGTTGCTGCTCTGTAAAACTCAAGATAGTCGCCAAGTGTTATGTGCCTTTCCTGAAGGTAGAATGGCTGCACAATCGTTCTTTGTTCATCTGCTCCGATTCCTTGGAGTGATTCTCCGCCCGGGATGTATGCAAAGCCGTTGATTGCTGGCGCGCTGGCCACGTGTTCAGTTATTGGTTGCCCGCGCTCGACATGGCGTATATTCCTGTATCGAGCGAATCCCTGCGGTTCCGAATCAATAAGGTAGT
Organism: Candidatus Woesearchaeota archaeon; assembly: GCA_018302815.1. Taxonomy (GTDB): domain Archaea; phylum Nanobdellota; class Nanobdellia; order Woesearchaeales; family ARS49; genus JAGVZE01. The sequence continues at coordinate 3,787 of JAGVZE010000016.1, read as the reverse complement.
GTCCGGGTGGTAGTTGGATGGTCGCGCTCGCGTTTTCATTCGCGACTACTTCTTTTGTTAAAATATTCTTTACGGTGAATGGCGCAGGTGACTGAATTGTGAACGGAGTATATCCGACTATTCTGGATTCAAGTGTTGCGATATCTGCCGCGGTAGGATTTAGTCTGCGCACAACTTCCAAACTTCTTCCTGCCTGTTCGAAATTGCTTGCATCAAGGGCAGTCATAAGTTCCTTTCGCGCTTCCTGTTCTAATATGTTTGTTCGCTCAAGAGCTGCGTATTGCGCTCTTCGTTCGATTGCGAACTGATTGGTTGGATCGAGTGCGAGTATTTGTTCAGATAGAGTTCGGGCGCGTGAATAATCTTGTTCTTGTCCTGCTAGTGTTGCTTGAGCAGTCATAAATTCCAGTTTTTTGTTGTTATTGTATGAGCTTACTGCGGATGTTGTTCCGAATATGCTTGTGAGCAAAAATAATCCTGCTGCGCTTGCTGTGATGATGGGATTTCTTCGAATGCCTCGTATAGCTCTTTCAGCCAGAGTTTCAGGGCGTGCGCTAATTGGTTCGCCGCTAAGATAATTTTCAAGGTCTTCTTCTAGTTCTTTTGCGCATTGGTATCGTTTCGTTTTGTCTTTGTGCATTGCTTTCATGCAGATTGTTTCAAGGTCGCGCGGTATTGTCTTGTCGAATGTGCGCGGAAGAGGCGGGTTTTTCGTCAAATCTGCGATATCTGAGAGAACTTGCATGACGTTCACCGCTAGATATGGTTTTTGTCCGGTGAGCATTTCGTAGAGTATCGCTCCGGCGGCGTAGACATCTGATTGTGCGTCGATTTTAGCATTGTCGCCGATTGCTTGTTCTGGCGCCATGTATGTGGGGGTTCCAAGTATTGCGCCTTCTTGCGTTAGTTTGAGTGATTGTGAGCTCAGGTCTTTTGCAAGGCCGAAGTCCATTATTTTTACTTGTCCTTCGCTTGTGAGCAGTATGTTTGCAGGTTTTAGGTCGCGGTGTATGACTTTTTGGCCGTGCGCGTGGGATAGTCCTGCGGCTATTTGGCGCGCTATTTGCGCAGATGTTTGTGCGCGGTCATTTCGTCCGATGAGTTGGGTGTAGATGAATCTGTGCAGGTCTCCGCCTTGCGCTAATTCCATAACAAAGTAGGGGGTGCTTTTTTCAGTCGTGCCTGCCCTCATTTTCTGCGTTCCAACGTAGTGGACTTTCAGTATGTTAGGATGGTCGAGTTTCGCTTGATTTCTCGCTTCGCGTTCGAACCGAAGTATGTCCTCTCCGCCTTGTGCGAGAGAAACTTTTGCCGCGAATTTTTGCCTCATGCGCGGCTGTTCTACGAGGTAGACTTTTCCCATTCCTCCTGCGCCAAGTTCGGTGACAATATTGTATTCGCCGAGCCTGTTTTCGAGCGTTTGTTGCGCGGCAGATGTCTGTGCGCCGATTGTCTGCTCGTGTGGAATATGCGGTTTGAGAATATCATTTTTGACCATTCGCATGAGAATTTGAGGATTTTGAGTGAAGACGTGTTTCATTTGGGCTAGAGCGTGATCAGGAGACATCGAGGCTGCAAGCTTAAGATACTGCTGCCTGCCTTCATCATTAAGATCCTGCACCCGTAGGGCATTGACTAGGTCTTTTATCATAGACGATAAACCAATTTTGCTCTTTTTAAATCTTTCGATTGTAGTATCTGGGGAGTGGTGATTGAGCTATGGTTCAAGGATTGTACCATAACTGCTTTATAAAGAAGCCGAGTTCGGGTTTTTATGAAGGTAAATGACGTTTATTTAATGTTGCAAAAGCGATTATCTGGGGTTCTAGAGTCGCTTCGCACTAAAAAGACCGTGAAAGGATACACTGATGCGGAATTTTTGAAAGCCATAAACGAATTGGAGAATATTGCAAGGGATGAGCGGTTCAGTGAGTTGTCATTCGAGGTGTTGGGGTCTTCTGTTTTCAAGGATTTGGCAAAGGAAACACGCAGTATATACGAGTTGTTCGAGGAGTTCTGCGAGACGCGTCTTGCGCTGAGTTTTATCAAAGGGAACACTTCGCTCGACAGTCCGCAGATAATGCGTACATTCGAATTCGCAAAGGAAGAGGGTCAAGCGGCAGGAATGGATTCGAATTCGCGAGTCATTTTCATTGGGAGCGGCCCGTTTCCTGAATCCGCGCTCGCGTACGCGCAGACGTTCGGATGCAGCGTGACATGCGTCGACATCCATCCTGAGGCCGTGATTTTAGGGGAGGAAGTCGCGCTGCGATCAAATCTGGGAGAAAACATAAAATTCATTCACGGCGATGCAAGAGATGTGGACTATCGCTTTTTCACTCACATTGTCGTCGCGGTCCTTGCGGTTCCCAAGAAAGAGATTTTGAGCCGCGTTGCGCAAACGTGCCAAAGCGGCGCAATCGTCATTTGCAGAAATGTCCGCGGGTTTCGCGCGCTAATTTACGAGCCCATCTTAGACCTTCCATTGGACAATTTTTATTTGCATGATTTGATAAGGGGAGCACCCGGAACAATAGTGCATTCGGCGGTTCTTAGAAAAATCACGGTGGACTCAATGCCGGTGGGCAGAGCACTCGATAACGTGGCGGACGGTCTTTGAATCTCGAAGATGGATGCATTTGTTTTTTCCATGCCAGGTATCAGTGATGATTGATGCATCCCTTAATCGTCGAAGATAGTAGGAGAGGGCTGGTTTGGAAATTGCGGTGTGCGAAGCGAGTTCTGCGCAGTGCCTGCCTTCGTGGCGCAGAAGATGGAGTATTATGCCGCGGCATTTCGGGTGATGCAGCAGGGCATAAGTTGTTCTGGACTCGAAAGGGATTGACGGAGTGCAATAACACGCGCAGCGAAACGACTTGAACTGGAGTATCGCCCCTTTTTTCTCGAGTTTATGCAAGTGATACTGCGCTTGACCGATTGTGCACGAGCACGCTCTAGTGAGTGCTCTGAAATGGATCCCTGGGTGCTTTTCTATGCAAGATAGGATGCGTTGCTGTGTTGTGATACGCCGCGACCCGGATTTGAACCGGGATATCCTTGCGGAAATCGGTTAGCTCGTTGAACTTCGAGACCGACGCAGTACCGGGTTGTGCCATCGCGGCATTGATTCTGTGGATTCTCTGAACTATTTAAAAATCTATTTCTTCAGTTCCTTACGATACGTCGGGACAATATTACCGCCGGTCAATCTCTTAAACCCCATCTTCGGCCAGAAAGAATATCCTTTTCCTGAGGGGGTGAGAACAATGCTTGAGCACCCTGTTTCTGCGCAGATGTCTTCGACTCGTCTGTAAAGTTTTTCTCCGTATCCTTGCCGTCGATATTCGGGCGCGATGCACATCCAAATTAAATCGCCGTAAGTGTCGCAGATTGTGAGGTCGAGGCGTGTTATTTCTTTTTGCCGTTCTCTTGGCTCTGTGATGTAAGCTATTGATTGTCCTGTGCTCGTCGATCTGACTAGTATAAGTTGATTCGTGTCGTACAATTCAAATTTGGAGAGGTGTTTGAACGCGAGTTCGTAAATCAATTTCTCTTTTAATGTGGTCCATGGCGGCACACGCTGGTTTATCGTCGACATATTATGTAACCTCTTTTCAGTAGTATTTATTGTTTTTCATTTAAAAACTCGCTTTATAAGAGCCGTTCTCGTCGTACAGTACGTTCGAAATCGGGTGTGGGACAGAAATAGTTAATCTTTGAGGATGATGATGTAAGCTCGGCGGCCTATGTCTTTTTTCTGTGCGTCGATTTTGGCACCATTGCCATA
>JAGVZE010000015.1 GCA_018302815.1 Candidatus Woesearchaeota archaeon | reverse complement strand
AGAAAAGACCAGACAGAATAGACACCGCCAACATGCTCACGTCCCTGTGGCACAATCTTTACTGGCTAGGATAGCACAATTCTGTCCCACACCCGGTTGATAGCTACTTTGCATGGACGAGAGCACATTCAAGAATGAATTGAAGAATGCGTGTGAAAAAACATTTCATCCTTATTGCGATGTGCGAGGATTGTTCGATCTTTTGAAAATAGTTGACAGCCCAGAGCATAAGAGTGAAATTACGTCAAAACTGTACGCAGCAGGATCAGATATGAGCGGAAACTATTCTGGACTCAGAGGATCAGTACACACAGCTGGTGAAACAAGATACGTCAATGGGAGAAAACTCTGGGTATACCGCCCCCATATGCCTGCCAGTATGATTACCTGCAGCCAACAAATATCTGAACCAATTAAAGAAAAAAACCTGCGCCCGCTTTATGACATTCTAAAATCAGAAGAAGAGCCGCTCGAATTAAAAAAGCGTGCGGCAATCGCGCTCGGAGAATGGGGCACTGAGAAAACAGTTGAAGAACTTTCTAGAGTGCTAGAAGACATATCTCAGCCAAAAGAACTGCATCAACGTATAGCAGAGGCGCTCAGAATTATCGGAGGACCGCGCGCGGTTGCTTCTCTTCAAAAAGCGGTTTTAGATGTGCGTATACCTCGAGCGACGAGAGTTTCCACGCTCAATTGTCTTGAAGAACTCACAATGGGGTGCATTTGGGACTTATACGATAATGGGATGGACCGGATAATAGGTCCTGTCAAATTATCAAAATCCATCTACGCATTTTTCGAGAAATTAGAACAACACGAATTTCTTGGCGGGTTTTTAAGCTTTTTAAGCACTACGGGGGCAAGAAGGGAGGACTGAAACATGGAAAACATAACTGACAAAGTGGCATTGGTGACTGGAGCTTCAAGAGGGATTGGAGCTGCGATAGCAAAGGCATTGGCAAAGGAAGGAGTGAAGGTTGTTATCAATGACAAGCATGGAGGAGAAGAGGCTAAGAAATTGGCTGAAGAGATAGCATCGTACGGACTGCACGCGCCATTCATCGCGCAAGCAGATGTTGGATATGCTGTTGCGGTAAAGCAGATGTTCGAGAGGGTCCAAAATGAGTATGGTGCTGTTGACCTGCTCGTTAACAATGCAGGAGTGATGGGTCCAGTGGGAGCGTTTGAGAAGCTCACGCTTGAGGCATTAGAAGATGTGTTCAAGACGAATTTCTGGGGCGCTGTGCATACTACGCAAGCAGCGTTGCCCGGCATGAAAGAGCGCAAGTTCGGTCGTCTTGTCTACATCTCGAACAACTTGCCTGAAAAGCCATGCCCTGGAATCGCAGGATACACAATGTCAAAGGCCGCGCTCAATGGTTTGGCATTGCAAGTCGCTACAGAGGTTGGAGCACATGGAATAACTTCTAATACTGTTGTTCCGGGTTTGCTAAACACAGATCTTGGGCGAAAGACCGCGGAGAAATATCTCTCAGATAGAGGCGCGATACAGGATCAATTCATGATCCCTGAGCTTAACACGCCAGAAGCAGTGGCTGATGCTGTTGTGACGCTCTGCAAGAGTCCATATCTAACCGCACAAACAATGTACGTTGACAACGGCTGGCAAAGGAAGCTGATATTGCCGAGAAAACAGGTGAGATGATGAAGCTCGCAAAAATATTAGGAACAAGGAACGCGCAGGAATTAGAACGGGTTATTGAAGAAGGTTGGCAAACACCCGTAATTAAGCGGTTGCAAGAACCAGAGATTGCGTTAAAAGTCATGAGTACTGGCGTGCGCTCGTCTTATTTATTTGTTAAGCACATCATTCCACTGTATGCCGCGCATGTGTTCCAAACGCTCAGCACGCTTGCTCCTGTTGATGACAAGCTAGGACCGATCTTAGCAGGGATTACCGGCGCAGTGCAAGGAGAATTGTATAACAACAACATTTACGGAAGGCCAAAGGAATGCCATTCGCACTATCTTGACATGGTAGAAGCATTTGAATACGCGGGTGGCGATGTGAGTTCAGTGTGTGAATTTGAAAAGGCAAGTAATGGCATAACTGAAGAAGCACAGGGGCGCAAGATTTGGACAAAAGAACCCACTGCATATGCGCATCACGATACAATTGTCCTGCTTAAAAATCCGTTATCCACGTTCATCTTAGTTCCCGCAATCGAAGAGATGACGCCAAGATTATTTGAATCAATTTCAAGGAATTTAAGCCCTGAAGCGCGCTTTGACAAGTACCGGCAGTTCCTTGATAGGCATGTAGAAATTGACCGGAGCGAGCATAGTTCTGTAACAACCGACTGGTTAGAATACTTCTTGTCAAAGAAGCACAGTTCAGAATATGAAATTGATGAATCAGTAGAAAACGTGATAACCACGATGGAGTTTAGAAGATAGCAATCCATCAACCTTGAACGTTGGTATTTTGCAGGCGCATTGTTCGAAGGGAGTCTTGTGCGCGAAGCGCAAGAGCGAGCGTAGGAATTGCCTGCAGAGTATCAGATTTATACGTACTGCGTAGGATTCATCAATACATTGCTAGGGCATGAGCGTGATGATACATACGATGATGACTTGTGAAATCATCTTGCCTTGACTGGAACCCAAAGCTTGAAGTCGTATCGTATCGCGACCATCCTCAAGAGGAACGTCGCGATTAGGAGGCTCCATAGCGCAAAAGGCATTTGCGCATATTCTCCAAGAAACGAATACACGATTCCAAGGAATATCGCTGGCGAGGCGTAGAAGTCTTTGTAACATATCTGCGGTATCTCTCTTATCACTATGTCGCGGATAAGCCCTCCTCCGACCGCAGTACTGGTGGCGAGGAATATTATGGCAAAAAAGCCAAGTTGAGCTTCCGCTGCTTTCGTGGCGCCTATCAATGCGAATGTGGCAAGACCCACGGCATCGATCGCCAACATGTATTTTTTTATCATTTCAAATGAATGATAGATTGTTATAGAGAACGCACAGCCAATGATAATCGCGCCAAGATAGCTCATATTGGTGAAGTAGAAAGGGATGTTTCCCAATATTAGTTCGCGCAATGTTCCTCCGCCGAGCGCGGTGAGGAAAGCGCAGAGGAAGATGCCGAACACATCGAAATGCCTGTACAGGGCGATATGCGCTCCAAAGGCTGCGAATGCGAAGGTTCCAATGATATCAAGCAGATAAAGCACGTCAAGCATGGATTGCCCTCTCTTTTAAAGATATATTAATTTTTGTCACGAGCTTTATAAAGAACCGCGAGATAGAAAAATTTAGTGAAACAAAAGGTTTTTCAAAATTCAGGAAAATTGAAAAGGGCGCGTGTCAAAAGAGCGCTCCGCTCTCTTTCAAAGGGCGAAGCGAAAGAAGGAGTTCCCTGCGCAAAGCAAAAGGGGCAGTATTATGTTCCTGAAAGTTCAAGTGGTTTTTACTCGCCTCACCATATTAAGGATGGCAGCGCCATACTTGATTTGCACGAGTCGTGGTATGAACGCGAGCCATTGCCAAATACGCGAAAAGGCAAATCATCTAATAAACAAGCCGATGATGACGAGCAAGAATATGGTATTGAGGTTAAACGCTACGGAAACCTCGAAATTAAGGAGATTTCTGATGAGTCATGGATTACAGGCAAATTGCCGGACAATCCAAATAAAAGGAAATATCAGGGTCTTGAGGAGTTGGTTTGCGGTTTTGGCAAGCATTTGATTAAAGAGGACGAGTCACCTATTCAAATAAGGACTGGCAAAGGCAAGTCATATGTGTGCCAAGATTGTGTTGATTTCGTGCCAAGACAGATGTTTATGAAAAAACTCACAGTCACTGTCAAAGACTTGCTTGGCGAAGTGAAACAGCGCTCAATGCTTTCGATAGGTTATGTTCCGCCGAAATATGCGGGCCTTACGTCTTTAATAGAACGGCTAGAGCCAGTGCTAAGCCCGATGAAAAATATGGCTACTGGCTTTGCAGTAGGCCCGTACTACAGTTTGGCGTTTTGTTCAGCGCTCTCAAGGTCAGAGAAAGGAATCGATAGATACACTGGTTTGTATGGCTTTGGAAAAGTCATGGGTGGTCTTGCGGCTGCTGCGGGCGTTGTCACGTGTGTTGCTGCTACGTTTCAGGGTTTGCCCGAAGCATTCGGCTTTCTTGTTTGCACTAACGTTCTTAGCGCAGGGTATGAAGCCACAAGAACTGAGCGGTTTGACCCGATGACTGTGGAGGAGCCGTACAAGAATTTCAGAGACTTCCTGTTTTCAGAGGGGTATGATGTTGCAAGAAGGCCGCACACTAATAATTTTCCTTATGGGATTGTTGTCTCGCTAGATGATGCAAATCAGTCGGATGCTGTGAAGCTTCAGCTTACCGAGCTTGCGAGCGCGTACAAGGTTAAGACGAGTTTTAATCTTCCTGAAACTTCAAAAGGCAAGCCGATTTTGAGTATAGGTTTGACTTCTCTGATCAAAAGACGATATTGAGTGAAAATTAGCTAATATCCCATCAATAATGCGTCGGGGCTTTCTAGATGTTTCTTTATTTCGTTCACAAATTTGGCAGCTAGAGCGCCGTCTACAATTCTATGGTCGAAAGTCAAACTTAGCGGGAGCATTTGGCGAACTTCAAGTTTTTCATCGCGCAATCGTAGTTGTTCTTGTGTTCGCCCAAGTCCGAGTATCGCGCATTCAGGCCAATTGATTATTGGTGTCGCAAAGACTCCCCCTATGCTCCCTATATTGGTTATGGTGAACGTGCCTCCCTGCAAATCTTTGAGTTCTATCTCTCTAGTGCGGGAAAGCTCTGCGAGTTTCCATATGTCTCTGCCTATTTCGATTATAGTTTTCTCTTGTACATTATGGATGACGGGGACCATTAGGCCGTGCTGCGTGTCGACGGCAACTCCGATGTTGTAATATTGTTTCAGTATGATGTCTGCGGTCGCGTCATCTATGCTTGAATTCATATACGGGAATTCTTTGAGCGCGAGCGCGCAGGCTTTGACGATGAATGGAAGCAGTGTCAGCTTGACTCCTTTTTCATCAGCCCTTTCTTTTTCCACGTCTTTGAAAGCGACAAGTCGGGTCACATCAGCAAAATCTGTGTGCGTGACGTGCGCGGCTGTATTAATGCTTTTAACCATGTTCTCTGCAATTGCTTTGCGCACTCCTTTGAGCGGAAGTCGTATCACTCGCCCGAATTTTTCGAAAGTTATGCTGATTGCTGATTCTTTTGTTTTCTTTCCTGAGCTTGAACGCACATCATCTTCTGTTATTCTGCCGCCAGGACCTGTTCCTTTGATAGAGCTCAAATCAACGCCCATTTCTTGCGCTAGTTTTCGAACCGCGGGAAGAGCTTGAACTATGGCTTCGGCTGTTTTCTTCGGAGGAGCGATATGAACTTCTTCGTCGTCAGGGGCTTCTTCAAGCTCTCCTATTACTGTTGATGAGCCTTTTTTGGGTGTTTCAGCTTTTTTCGGTGCAGACACTGTTGATGCATTTGCAACCGGTGCGGTTTTCTCGCCTTTTTCGCCGATAACACAAATGACGTTTCCAACAAAGATTGTTTCGCCCTGTTTAGCGTTAAGCTTGAGCATTACTCCTGCTTTGGGGCTTGGTACTCGAACAAGGGCTTTGTCGGTTTCGATTTCTGCTATTTCTTGGTGTTCAGTTACAGTATCGCCTTCTTTGACCAGCCATTTTACAAGTTCTCCTTCGGCGATTCCTTCGCCAAGGTCCGGCAGACGAAATTCGTATGCCATTATTGCATCACCTTGTCTATGGCAGAAAGTATTTTTTGCGTGCTTGGCAAATATTCGTTCTCGAGTTTGAAGTATGGGAATGGTGTATCGTAGCCTGTTACGCGAAGAATTGGAGCTTTGAGGTTGTAGAGCGCTTTTTCCTGTATTCGCGCGGCGATTTCTGCTCCAAAGCCAAGCGTTCTTGGAGCTTCGTGGATTATTACTATGCGTCCTGTTTTTTGCGCGCTGGAAATTATTGTTTCCCAATCGCAAGGATTGAGCGTTCGTATATCTATGACTTCGCAGCTGATTCCTTTTGGCGCGGCTTGGTCGGCAGCTTTCAAAGCTTCTCGCACCATCGCGCCATATGCGATAAGAGTCACGTCAGTTCCTTCTCGCGCAATCGCTGCCTTTCCGATTTCAACCGTATAGTATCCTTCGGGCACATCTTGTTTGATTGCACGGTAGATTCTCTTGGGCTCCATAAAAATCACAGGGTCCTGCTGTTTTAGCGCTGCAAGAAGAAGCCCTTTGGTGTCGTAAGGATTGCTTGGAATTATGACTTTGAGTCCGGGCGTGTGGGTGAAATAAGTTTCTGGGCTTTCGTTGTGGTGCTCGAGCGCTCTAATTCCTCCGCCGTATGGGAATCTAAGGATTAACGGGCAGGTATACTGTCCTCTGCTTCTGTTGCGAAGCTTTGCTGCATGGCTAAATAGCTGATCGAACGCAGGATAGGTGAATCCATCGAATTGTATCTCGGCTACTGGGCGAAGGCCTTGGACTGCCATTGCGATGCTTATGCCGACGATTCCTGATTCAGCGAGCGGTGTGTCGATGACTCTTTTGTTGCCGTATTTCTTGTAGAGCCCGTCAGTTGCGCGAAAAACTCCACCATCAACGCCCACATCTTCGCCAAGAACTATTACGTTTTTGTTTGCGGCCATTGCCGTGTCAAGAGCGTCTTTGACTGCTTCAACGATTGTTAGTTTTGGCATTATTCGAACTCCTTTCGCTGTTCTTCAAGATTGGGCGTGAGTTCCGAATATACGTAATCGAACATGTCTGTCGGTTTTGGCTTGTGTTCTTCGGCGAGTTTGACTCCGGCGTCAATCATTCGTTTGCCTTGCGCCTGCACTGCTTTCTCGAATTTATCATCCCAGAGTTTCTTTCGCTTAAGATATAGTTGAAATCGTTTGATTGGTTCTTTCTCAAACCATTTTTTGACGACGGTCGCATCTTGGTATCTCGTAGGATCGTCAGCTGTTGTGTGCGGGCCCAAACGATAACATATTGCCTCGATGAGCGTAGGTCCTTTTCCTGCGCGCGCATCATCTAGCGCTTTCTTTACTGTGACATACACCGCAAGGATGTCGTTCCCATCTACTTGCACGCAATTCATTCCGTACGCGATTCCTTTTTGCGCAAGGGTTTCTGAGCGAGTTTGGCATCCGCCCCAGTCTTCTTCGAGGCACGTACGAGGCGTTGATATCGCCCAGTGATTGTTTCGAATGACAAAGACCGCTGGCGCTTGGAATGTGCTTGCGAAATTAAGTCCTTCGTGGAAGTCTCCTGTGCTGGTGCTGGCGTCTCCAACAAACGTGACTGTTGCCGCTTTCTCTTTTTTGAGTTTGAACGCGATTGCTGTTCCGGCGCCGTGCAGGGTTTGAGTTCCTACAGGAATGCATACTGGGAAAATGTTGCTGTTTTCAGGAAGTTTCATCCCGTCTTCCGAACCGCCCCAGTGCGTGAAAAGCGATGCGACAGGAACTCCTCTGATTAGGAACGCTGCGTGCTCGCGATAGTCGGGGAAAATCCAATCTTCAGGTTTAGCTGCAAGAGTGGCACCGACATGGACTGCTTCTTCGCCAAGAGATTGAGCGTATGTTCCTATGCGTCCTTCGCGCTGAAGTGCAAGAGCCGTGCTATCGAACATTCGCTCGATTACCATCCATTTGTATAGGTCGCGTAATTGTTGAGGAGATAGTTTTGGTTCGAGCTTTTTGTCAGGCTCGCCTTTTTCGCCCAGTATTTGAATATACTGTACGTTAAACTTCGCCGCTATTTTTTCCATATTCCCTCTTTTAATAAAGAAAGAAGAAAAAATGATTTATAATGCTTTGCCTTGGCTAGAAGGTGCGCGATTCGAATGCGCGTTCTGCTTTTTTGAGATTTGCCTGGTATCCATCAACGTATTCCACTTCCAAGTCAGGTAGCATTCCTGGTTCTACAAAGCCGTTTTGCCGGATGTCCATGAACTTTCTAAATGCGGTTCGTCTCGCTTCTTCGAAGAGATAGCTGTCAAAGTGGTCAACAGCTGAGCTGATGATTCCATCTTTTATGCTAAAGCCTGCGCACGAGACGATTGGGCAGCAAAATGGCTCCATCGATGGGCTTTTTTGATACGTGCGGTTGTGGTAGAGATTCATCCTCACGGGCAAAAGGGGCCCCATGTGGCTTCCGCGCGCGCCTCCTGGTACCAAATGTGCCGTGATGAATTGCTGGATTATCTCTTCAGCCGCTGGAAACTGCTTTTGCGCGCGAACTAGCAAAACAGGGTCGTCTTTTCCCTCGTATTTGCCGGTGATGTTGTGCAGGCGATCTGTAGATGCTGAAACGAATTCGTTTCCGCAATCTGCGTCCTTTCGCAGCCGTATTGACGATACTGCGTAACGGTTCGGGTTTTTAAGTAGGACCGCTATATCGTAGAGCGCTTCAGGCATCGCAAGGCGTGCTGTTCTTCGCATGGTTTTGTTTTCATGCTTGAACTCCATGTCCATTATTTCAAATTCAAGTCCTTCTGAAAGTTTAGAAAGGAGCGCAGCGTCATTGAATGTTGGAATGGCCAGGTTGAATAACGGCAAGTTATATGCGCCTGGGCTTGTTTTGTCCGCTGCGAAAAGCAGTATTTGCTCGCTTGGTCGCGCATCTGTCACTGTCACATTGAGTTCTGCAGCTCCCGGCCCTGCGCCGCGCACATTGCCGCAAGGGGAATCGACTTTAAGGTCTTGTCCTGCAGCATAGAGTCCTTGTGCACGGGCGATATCTGTTGCTTCAAAAAACGCCTCAAGAGCGATGTTGTGAATATCTGGCGCGTTTTTTCCGCTGCGATGGGTCATGAGAAGACATATGTCGTCTCCAGTATGCATGACTCGATAATCAATGATGACTTTGTTTCGCCGCGCTGTATCTAGCAATTGGTCTGCTGTTGAGAGCATTTCAAGGCTCGGCCTTGTGTGGCCTCCTATGCTTCCAACGTCTGCCTTGATGGCGCTTATGGTGTACTGTTTTTCATTCATGGGTGTTCACCTCGTAAGGAACATAAGAAGAATTTGCGATTCACAACATTGATATATTTAATTTCTATTCAACATATTCTGAATATGAAAAGAAAGCTAATCAAACAGGGGCGCAACGCTCTTACGATAACGCTTCCATCGAAATGGCTTGCGCAGTTCAATTTGAATGCAGGAGATGATCTTGACATCGAACCGCAAGGATCACTTCTCGTCATTCGATCTCCAGGATATGTGAAATCTCAAAAGGCAAAAGTCCATGTCCCAAAAGGATCCATTCACTTGTACAGGCAGCTTTTGAGCAATGCATACCGAAAAGGGTTCGATGAGATTCACGTCACTTATGAAAGCAGTGAACAGATGTCAGCGCTTCACCGGGCGATAGAAGAGCTTTTGGGTTTTGAGATCATTGAAATGGGAAAAAACAGTTTAACGCTCAAAAGCGTCGCTGTTCCTGACCATAAAGAGTTCGATACGCTTTTCAAAAGGACTTTTTTTACGATAAAGACTGCTTTTGAGTTTCTACGAGAAGATATAAAGTCAGGACAATTCGATGCAGAAAAAGTGCTCCACTTGCAGCGAAGTCTTCTCAAGACCTGCAGTTTTTGCAGGCGAATACTTCACAAACAAGGATTTCCCGATATAACGAATGCATACGCGAAATATTTGCTTTTAGTGCTCAATGATAACGTCATAAGCCAAATTAAATATGTGTATATGGGAGCAGCAAACGCCAACACTCTCTCTGCAAAAAGCATCAAATATTTGGACAGCATAGAACGATCGTTTTCCGATATGATGAATGCCATTCTTCGTGAGGATTCCGAAAGGATAAAAGAATTGACTGATCGCAAGTATGAGTTATATGGCCTCAAAGAAAGAATCGCGCAGGACGCGCCGAATGCCGACAAGAAATTTGTCCAGGAACTCTCAATTCTTGTCAGATTGATTGGCGACTATCTTGGCCCATTGTGCTTATTGAGTTTGAAGGAAGATAAGACCTGATGTAAGCTCGCTATCTTTGCGCCTTCTTCCATAATATATTGAAGTAGTTTCTCATGTTCTGCGCGAGAGGTTTGTTTTTGAGCCAGAGCGCGATGTAGCGTTCCTCACCGGTTATTCGCATGGTGACTTCTTTGCCATCGATGATACTGAATTGTGTCGGAGTATATTCAATAAACCGAACTTCTGCTCCGATTTTTTTCCAAAGCTCGAGATTTTTCTTGTCTTTTTCATCCATATACGTCAACAATCGCACGTGAACTCCTCTTTTTATGCAGTCGGCGGTAGCATCATAGTGTTCGTTATGGATTGTTAGTTCTGTTATAGAACACCATTCCTGTTTTGCTTCTTTGTGTAGAGCAATTGACAAATTAAGATAGTTATCATAGCCTTCGATTATTCTTATCTGTTCGAATGGTTCTTTTGGCTTTCTCGCGGCAAGTTCTCCTAGATGTTCTATCGCCTTTTCAGCATGAGTCTTGAACTTCTCAAGCTCTTTTTCTTTTTTCTGCGCTATTTCGCGAAGTACGACTTTAGGATCCGCAGCTACGAATTGCTTGGGCTCTCCCACGTTCTTGACGAATCCTTTCTGCTCAAGTGACGCAAGTACGGTGTATATTTTACCGTAGGGAACGCCTGACTTCTGCGAAAGCTGGTGCGCTTTCGATATTCCAGTCTGCACAAGAGCGTTATACACGGTGTTTTCATAGTCAGTGAGCCCGAATTCAGTCAAATCCACCATCATACAACCACTAACAGAGGTTGCGAATATTTAACTCTTTCGGTAGAACCATGAATGAAAGAGGTGCATGGAGAACGAATATGAAATTGACTGAAATGATCGAAAGTGTTGAGAGAATCGGAACGAGCGGAGCTGTCGTTCAGTTCAACAACGGTTTCGCTATCGCGTATGAAACGAAGCGAGATACTGCCGTATCTGGCTTGGCTGACCTCTTTGGCTGGGCGAGCGAATATGGAACGAATCTGAATGCTCCTGATAAATTGGCAAAATTCAGCTCAGGATTCCACAATGAACTGCAGAAGATAAAAACGCCAAGCAAGGAAGAGTTGAGAGGGCTGGAAAAAACGATAATGGCCTGCGCGAAAGAGATTGTGGCGCCATTGGATGTCAAGGAGCATACATACAGGGATTTCGCGATCGGTGAAAGTCTCGCACAGATGACATCCATATTAGCGATGGGCGCTGTCGCTACGCTAGCCTGCCCGCTGTATCCAATTGTCATGTATTACTTGATGAAAGAATCAAAGAAAGGCCAACATATGGGCTCGGGCGCTCTCGGACTGGCATTGTATCCATTGATGCCGCTGATGGCGTTATTCAGCCCGATCTCATTCGCATACCATCTTGGAAAAGAGCTTATCTCTGGCTCGGGAAAATACTACTCGGTTGGATCGGTTGGAAACAGGCAGGCATTGAAAAAAACCTGCGAGGATGGTGACGCCGCGGTTGAATTCTACGGAACGCCGGAAAGTTTCGAGCATATGAACCTCTCATTCGCGGATGGATTGAGCATATCACGTATCGGAGCGAACGAGTTTGTGGATGAACAGCGCCGACGCGAAGGAGAAGAACATCCGCAGTACCGCGAATCAAAGTTTTACACCTCAATTGACCCCGCAGTGAAAACCGCGCTCTATACCTCGTTGAAACGAAAGCGAGAATTGTGGCAGGAGTGGCGCGAGTTTGACCGATTGGTTGAGAGTGAAGATCAAAAGGAAATATTGAAACAGATAGGAATGGAGGACTAAAATGAGCTTAACAGAAAAAGTGCGAAAAATCACAAAGGTTGGAAAAAATGGAGCGGTTGTTGAATTCTGCAATGGGTTTGGCATCGCGTATGAAAAACGGTCAAGGACTGTTGAAAATGTCGTAATAGATGATAATGGTTTTGTTGATGGAACGAATCGTGTTGAAGCGAACACTTTATCGTACCTTGTCTTGGGTCCTTCGATTGACTGTGGAATCAACAGAAGTCTTGGTCCAGAACGAGAAGGCAAGTTTTCAGAATCTTTTGAGAGATATCTGCAAAAGCCAGTGACGTCTGCTCAAAAAAAGCACGCCGAGCTGGAGAAAACTATTGAGTCGTGCTATGATTCTATAGTGAAGCCCCTGCAGATAGAAAAGTTCGCGCGCAGGCAATGGAAAGAAATCGCATTGAATGTTGCCGCTTTCGCAGGGCTCACGGCCATTTGGCCAATAGCAGCTCCTACCGCGATGATTTCGTATTATTTTATGAATCCATCGCAGGCGGCGAACGCGTTAGGAACCGCGATAATTTTGGCTCCGCTGGCTTTGCCGCAAGTGATTTACCATTCGATTGCAGAACTTATCAATCCAACAAAAACTGCTTATCGCGTACAGAATAAAAAGGCCTTAAGTAAAACCAAAAGCTATGATGCTGCGGCGCTAATCTTCAAATACGATGATCGTGGAACTCCAAAGCAGTTCGATACGTATTCAATAGTTCTTCCTGACGGTTTAAGCCTATATGATGGCAAGAAACAGGCAAGGCAGGCAAACACAATCTACTGCAGTGAAGGCCGGCAAGTCTACGCGCACAAGGAAAAGTTCAATGATTTTAAGAGCGCAAAATGGTTCTTTAAAATCGATCAGGATGTGAAGGCTCAACTGTATGGAACTATTAATGAACGTGACGCATTGATCGAAAGATTCTACGAATTCGAACGAAGCATCTCAAAAGAAGAGCATTATGCTTTGATCAAAGTTACAGGAGGACTAAAATGAGCTTGACTGAAAAAGTGCAGAAAATCACAAAGGTTGGAACAGAAGGAGTGATTGTCGAACTCACAAATGGCTCTGCGATTGCGTACGAGAAAGTTCCGCACCGATATGAACAACCGATCACTGACGAAGAAAACAACATCGTTGGCGTTAAAGAAGTCGAAGGAACGAAAGTGAGATATTGTGTGCTTGACACTTCAAAGTTGAATAATAGATACGACGCACGATTGCCCGCACAGAATCTCTTCTTGGAGCGAGCTGAACATTTTTCGCCGGAGATGGAACTTGCCGCGAGAGGGGTTACAACTTCAACACAGACAAGACACGCCAGCATTGAACAGGAGATTTCAAACTGCTATGAGCAGATGACTGCGAATCTTGACATCAGGGAGAGCGGTTTTCTTGATTGGATGAAAAAGCCTGACTGGTCAACCGTGAAAGACGGCGCAGTTGTATTCGGCATGACTGCGGTATACACGCTCATCTGGCCGATCAATGTTCCTTATATGATGATCCGCGGAATGCTTGGCTACGAGGACCCTGATCGCAGTGGTCTTTACAAATTTATGGCGCCGCTGATACTGTTATCAATTCCTTTAGGGACGATAAAAGAGCTCGTGAGCCCATCGAACAATCCTGCGGGCAGGCAGTACAAGATTGGAAACAAGAGCATGCTGACAAGAGCTCCGGACTGTCACAGTCCAGAAATAACCTTTCCGTGTCAGTCCGGAGCGCATATTGATAGGTTTCAGTTCATGACGTTGCGGTTCAAAGGTAATCTTGAAGTCACAAAATACGCAAAAGCTGACTATCGAGGAATCCGCGAGGAAGTGAAGGCGCACCAGCAGGATAGCGAGCGCGCTTTATCAAAAGAATGCAGCGGTTGGTATTTGAAAACAGACAAAGCAGCGAGCGAGCGGATCCATTCACTGGAGCAAGAGCGTGACGCGCTTTCGAAAACCTGCAACTATGAGTTCAAAAAGCAGCTGGCCAAGGCCGATCATCTGGAGCTGTTGAAACGCATAGAATTTATTTGAGAATAAACTGTGCCCAATTTGACGTTTTTTGTCACATCATTTTTATACGTGAACGCCTTTGCTGTCTTAAGTGACGATAATCACGCTAAGCCCAAGAGGGTATTCTAACGCTCGAAAACGTGCTGGAGTGCGTTTTGGTTCGTTCGGATACGCTGCCGGCAAATCGTGGGATGATATTTTTTCCGAGGAATTGAACCGCTGTCCGGATATTACTGGCAAGTATGAAGGTGAAGGCCGAAAACTCGAAGTTAGAAAACTTGCGCTCGGAATTTACCAATTGCACGAAGGCAAATATGATGATTTTAGCGTTGAGGATTCTTTTGAGATTTCAAGGATGCTTGATAAATTCAGGAATGGCTCAAAAAATTTAGGATCGATAATAGATATTTGCAAAATGCAAAGCGAAGTTGGAAAGAGCACGGAACGATTTAGGGCGGAAATTCTGTACGATTTTCTTCGCGATGAGAAAAAGCTCCAGGGGCTTGTTGTCGCTATCGATGATGACAAACATCTTCTTGATAGGATTTACGCGTGGTACGACACCACCATGAACGGCCCGCTAAGCAAAAAGGACAATAGCCTCAAATCTCAGTCCGATAGGATAACTCTCACGTTCAATCCTGAACGAAGACGCACGCAAGACGATGTGGTCTATCTTCGGGTGCAGAATATGATGAGTGTTGTCAAGGATGAAGACCGCCAGTGTTTGCTCGCGATAGCCCGCCTGCTGGCAGAGGACCAAATGAAATCGTCCGGTCTTCAACTGTACGATCTTGACGCGAGGTTCACGCGTGTCTGAAGAGGCATGGATTGCCGCAGGCATGTTCACAGGATTCTGCGCCGGGTTCGCGCACGGGCATTGGGTTGAAAAAGTTGATTACAAACAGGCAGGTATTTGCGCGATAGGCGCGCTTCCTATTTTCGCTCTTGCTCCCGAATATATCGGTGTTTATGCGGGAGGACTGATATCCGCTGTGGCAGGCCACCTGCTGGGGTGCACGATGAGAAAAAATCAATTGGATATTAATAAAGAGAGAAAGAAACTCTACGAACTTGCGCACATATCGCTTGAAGAGCATGATAAATACGTTATGGGTGCGCTTCTTGACAAATTGAAAAAGTTGGAAGAAAGCAAAATTGATGAATGGAACAATGTCTTGAATACAACTCGCTACTTCGCCCGCGTATTCGGCTCGCTCGATGAGATGCTTGCAAATGGCGAAACTGTCAAGATGAAAGTTTTCTTGCAGGAGAACGAAGAGACTGATGGTGCGCTCTACATCATAGAGCAAGATGTCGTGACTAAAGATTCTCTTGAAGTTGATAGGGCAAGGATAATTGAGCAAGATGATAACCCTGTGAAAAGGCTCGAAATGATGGCAAAGGTTCGAAGGCGTTGCGAATTTGGGCTGGATAAACACACTCTTGCGGACCTTATTCATAAAGAGAAGGGCATGGCAATTCTGGTTTCAGGCGAAGGGCCCTATCCGTTGAAGCACGAGGCAGGCATTCAGGCATATGCCCAGCTTGCAGGGAGCAGATTGTGCGGTCTCGATTAAGAAAGAGATGCTACGTGAAGATATAAACAAATGTTAACGGCTAAATAACCAGTACGTTGAATTCTGAAGTTGTACGCGCAAGCACAACAATTTATAAAGGAATAATACATTTAACGCACTAAAAAGGGGGTATACGGGTAAATGCGTAGTACATAGTGGCGCATCAAAAAGAGTATATGGACGAGCATACTAATCAGTATGTTTATGAAAAAAGAGACGCGAGAGTATCTCAAGCTAGTGATTATTCTAAAAAACGATTCAAGTTCACTCATGTTTTACTTCTTGCAATATTATTCATAGGCAGTCTTGTCGCAATATCAAACTTTGATACTATTACCGGTCAAACAATCGCTGATTTGAACGAGTCTGTTGACATTCAATGCGAAAAATGCTCTATCGACGATCTTACTGCTCTTTCTACTGCCGCGAGCGAAACAAATCCGAAGCCCGATACGCCTTTGCTTACGATGAAAAATAGCAGGCAAGAAGCCATCCTAGGAAACGTGCGCGTTTCGCGAAGCGCTCGTAGCGTCCAAAGCGGAATATATGATGTCGTTTTAGAGCCGCAAAGAATGTCCATTCAAAAAATTGAATTGTATGATGCGTTCTTGACAAGCGAAGAGAATGATGTTATTGGCATTGACGATGTTCAAGAAACAGGCGAATTAGCTCGATTCAAAGAAGTGTACGCTATAAATCCGACTTCTCTGAATTTTAGCAGTGGAATTGTGACTGCGTTGGCGAAGGGAACTGTTCTTCACAAATGCAAGGAGTGGGATTTTGCTTCTCAAAGTTGCTTGGGCGAATGGGTGAAATTGATGGACATCGTACCGGGCGAAGAATACTCGTTTATTTTGACGGCTGACGATCCCGGTTTTGCCGAAAGCATCACGACGTGCGTCGCAGAGGACTTGGTGGCTTCGAATGCTTGGTCGACTGCGTGTGATGGTGTTTATCCTTCAGCCGCTTGCGGGGCGGGAGCTGATTTGCTGCGCTGCAATGATGGTTTGACTGAGATTCATCAGGCAAGCAACGCGAACGCTTTCGGCGGAGTAAGATTTGTTCAGCGCAACTCAAGCATTGCTGATTGCCAGTCCATTCAAAGCGTATCGCTTTGTATTGAATGGTGGGGAGCTACCGGTCTTTCTCCTGTGAACTGCACTATCGCAGTCAGTAATCAGAATGGAACTAATTTCACCGCGGTGAACACCACTTGTCCTGGTGTTTCTGCGAATCCGGGAATTGTATGCCAAAACGTGACTGCTTCAAAAAGTTGGACTTGCGCGAACTTCTTCGGATCAGGCAATAATGATTCTCAGGCGTACGCGGAGCTTCAGCGTACTGTCGGAGGAAACAAGGATATTGAATGGGACGTTTTCTTTTTCAATGTGTCATATTCATCTCAATCGCTAGGATCTTCAAGTCCTGCGAATCAGACAGTGGAGATTGGAAGTGATGCCTCGATTCGCTGGCAGCTTAATGGAACAGGCGGAACGTACACGGTGACCAGAAATGGCACTGTTTTTGATGGTCCAAGATCGTGGACTTCGGGGCAGGATATAGTGATAACTCCAAATACGTTTTTCTTGGGGCTTTGGAATTACACTTTACACTTCAATGATACAAGCGGATCCAATAGTACTAGCTCAACCACTTTATCAGTGATTGACAGCATAGTCCCTTCTTGTTCTGAAATTAGCGGGTCTGCAGGATCAGTGACGACCGCGAATATAACTATAAATGGTGTACTGACCGATTGGGATGGCGTTCTTACAAATCCGAATAATTTTGTGACTGATCTTACATTGCTTCAGGGCGATCCTGACGTGCCCGGAACGTCTGATAGGGATATGACCAAATTCGCGTACACGTATGATAACACAAACTTGTACTTTTATTTCGGTCGTTTAGCATTCGGAAGGAATCAAATTTCCGCCATAGTCTACGTGGACAAGAATCTCGATGCCGCGATGAGTGCGACCGACAGAGTGGCGAAATTCGTCTGGAGCGGTTCAACGCGAAATTACGATTCTGATGTGTACAATTATTTGCCTGCAAATACATCTGATCCTATGCTTGGTGATGGATTTGATATGCCTGGAGGAATCGCGCTCAACACAACAGTCGAAAGCGGCATAACTGGAGGTTCTCTTGCAGGAACTGAACTCGAAGGACGAATTCCCTGGAGCAGTTTGGGTTTCTCAGGTCCTTCACCTCTCAACTTCAAAGCTGCTGTTGGACAGGGCTCTGGAACGAATCTTCCAACCCAATTGCAGGATAACGTGGGCGGGGTTCTTGTTGCGTCAAGCTCGTTCCTTTTGTTCAGGCCAGATCAGGCGAAAGCGGTTAGGAACGGGACCACTGTGTTTTACGCGCATGACTTGATGAACTGCGGAAATAATCAAACAGTTGTTCAATTGATGAACTCCTCCACGCAAACGTGGAATGCGACGTTTTTCTATCCTTTTGCGAATGAATCAATCATCACGGATAGCGATGCTAACGGCCGGCCGAATCTGAATTTGGGCGCTGACAATTTCACGACACTCATAGTGCGACTAAATGTCCCAGTTTCAGCAACTACTGGTACTGTTGATACAAGAAACATCACTGCCGCTTCAAGCGGAGATAACAAAACCGTGACTGATATTACGACAGTTAGCAGCGATATCGCCATCAGTCCAAAAAATCAGTCCGCTAACGGCTCAGCGGGCCTTAGCGTATCATTCAATTTCACCGTGTACAATTTCCAGGCGTTCAGCGATATTTTGAATGTGAACACGACATCCGCCAATAACTGGACCATCACCGTTCTTTTCGCGAACGGCACTCTACTAACTGACACGAACAGTGATGGAAGTATAGACACTGGCAGCATGACTTTTGGTGATTCAAAAAATATCATTGTTCGCATCCAAGTCCCAGGGGGAACAAGCATAGGCACAAATGATACCACTACGATCAGATTGAATTCTTCAGTCAATTCTGCTATTTTCACGAATGCCACGATGACCACGACCATTCTTGATAGATTGATCCTTGTCCAAAACTACACCACATCAGTAACTGCAGGCACAAGGAATTATTTCCAATTGAATGTCACAAATAATGGAAATCAGTCCGACGCAATAGATTTCAGCTTCAATCAAATAGAAGGCTGGAACGCGACATTTGTTAATGATGATTTTGTCGCGCTCACCGACACTGATGGCGACACGGTTGTGGACGTTGGATCATTAGCTCCATTCGGCGGCAAAAGCACGTTGTATGTGCGTATTGATGTTCCGAACAATGTTACCTTGAGCGATAATGAATTCACCCGTGTGTTCGCGAATTCATCAGTGGATTCTGCCATTTCTCGCAATATCACTATAAACACTACTCCGCGCGGTGTTTCGGTCTTCAATGATTCCGCGCGAACCACACTTTCCGAGTCTTTTGAGATTTTCAGCACGATTTACGCTCGCTCATTCAACTTGCAGGGTATATCGAGTATTTTCTTTGTGTGGTTCGATGGTGTGAATCAAACAAGGACTAGCGCGAACATTTCAGTGGATGTTAACGGGACTGTTGATGATGAGCTCGCGACGAACATATCGCATAATCTTGGCACTTGGACGATATTTGTTTACGATTCATCCGATAATTCTCTTGTGACTTCAAGGACGTTCAATGTTGTTGACTTGATTTACCCTCAAGTGACTGCGATAAGTCCTGCGGTGAATTCGTCATTTTCCGCCGCAAGCACAATAGAGATAGCTGCCAATGTTACCGATAACTACGCGATAGAAAACGTCACCGCGAACATCACATTCCCGAATGGAACAATTTACGTTGTGAACCTTACGAATTTGAGCGGTTCGTATTTCAACGCCTCTTTTGTCATTCCCTCCATCGCCGGAACGTACAATGTGACGTTCATAGCGAATGACACGTTCGGAAATGTCAATAACACTGCGCAGACAAACTTTACCGTGACCGGATTGAGCGCGCTTGCGATTTCAATTAATCAGACGACGTATCTGCAAGGAACTGCCGCGACCGCAGAGGAGAATCCTGACTTTGGCATCAAATTTTACATACCGTTCCAGGTTCGCTTCTTTGACGTTTTGACTAATAGTTCGATAAGCACAGGAACGTGTTCAGTAGTTTCAAATAACACCGCAATCACAACTGCGCTGACGTTCAACGCGAGCACAGGCAACTATACTGGCTCGCTGGACACGTTCAGAGAATTTGCGAACACGAGCTTCACTGCAACGTGCTCTGACGCGAGTTATTCAAATGCGACGAACTCGACAAGCGCGAATATCATCTGGCTCAATTACCTGATAGAGACGCGCAACATTCTTTTCGGAGGCGATGGGAGCAATATATCGAACTCTACCACGTGGTTATCTAAAGATGAGCCTAACACTTCGACTGTGCTGAATCGTTCATTTGAAGTCGCTCTCTCGCCGAACGCGACGAATGTTTCGCTGGCGGACTTTTTCTTCTGCGGCTCAAACACTGATGTGAACTGCAGCTTCCTGAGGGTTTACACTTTCCTTGGAAACGCGGCATTGAGGCTGAATTTGTCTGTTTCACAAAACGACACGTGCGATCCGCAGTTATGCTTCCACATTCTCAACACGAATTTGGAGAATATTTTTGAGTCCTGCGGAAATTCAACCGCTTCAACCTCTCCGAGCGTGATCGAGCAGAACGTCTCAATAAATGGAGCCACGATAGACCAGAACAATTTCCTTGCGCTAAGCGTCAGGTGCAGCGCCTCGCCGCTCCTTTTGTCGAACACTACAATCAACGTGACATTATTCTATAACTATTCGGATGAGCCGGCAAGCATTGAAGTATTCCACGCCCAGCCATCGCAGATCACAGCGACGCAGATTGCGTTTAGGCAGTCAGAGCCAAACTACACCATGGGGCCGCAAAGCACGCTGAACATTACAATAAATCACACCGCTCAGCTGAATAATTCGTTGAATACGTCGCTTTTCCTTAGATATTTCAACGTTTTGGAGACTCTCTCTCAATACAAGCCAAGCGTGATTAACAACACAGTGCGTGTTTATAATTCAACAGGCCAGTTATGGGCGACTGATAACGCGTCGCTTGGAGCTCCTGAGCTTGTGACAGTCCTAACTGACGATGTTATAGTGTATGACACTGAAGTTGTGCCGCCATTCACCATAGTGAATGAAACTGCTGAAGTTAGGCACAAGGATGCTCTGCGTGATGACGAGCTTTTGGCGGTAAACACCACAGGATTGAAACGATGGGACATCAGCGTGTTCACCATATTCACTGCAAACGTGCGAATCGAGAACGTGACTGTTTTCACGGATTATTCCGCGTACATACCGGGCAATGACAGCGATTTCGTATTCTTTGTGGCTATCACGAATTCGACAGGAACTTTCAACATAACTAATGAGAGCGTGGTGAACAGAACTGCAAAGACGATAACATTCCCGAAGCAGACGTTCCTGAGCGCGAATTTCACAGTTATCGCGCAGGATGTTTCTGCGCCGAATGTCACAAACATTACGACAAGTCCTGCTTCGCCGATAACGACACAAACATTACGACAAGTCCTGCTTCGCCGATAACGAACAATCAGTCTGAGCAAAATGTCTCGGTGAACTTCACGAGCAGTGAGTTCCCGATTAATGTTACGTTCATTCTTTATAACAGTACTGGAGCAGTCATCGTAGTGCAGGGCCCAACGCAAATCAACAGCAGCGGACAGTTGCCGATAAACTTCACCATTCCTGCGAATCTTAGCATTGGAACTTACGTCTTGAATATGACTGTGAATGATTCGAATGGCAACAGCATTGAGACGCACGTTGCGAACATCACGGTCATCGACATTACTCCTCCGCTCGTATTCGATGTCCGCCCTTCTGCGAACTCGACATTCAACACGAGCGACACTATTGAGATATCTGCGAACGTGACCGACAACGTTCAAGTTGGAGTTGTCCAGGCGAACATCACATTCCCCAATGGCACATCACAACTCATAAACCTGACGATCACAACAGGAAACAAGTACAACTCATCATTCAGCATACCAAACCTAACAGGTCAATACAACATCACATTCATCGCAAACGACACCAGCGGAAACATTAACGGTTCTACTACCTCGTTCTTTGTCGCAAGCGACTTTAGGGCTCCGAATATCACAAATGTTACAACAAGTCCTGGTTCGCCCATAACTAACAATCAAAGTGTTCAGAATGTGACTGTGAATTTCACAAGCGATGAGTTCCCGATCAATGTGACTTTCATATTGTACAATAGCACAGGAAGCGTTATCGTTGTTCAGGGCCCAACGCAGGTGAACAGCAGTTCAGACCTGCCTATTAACTTCACAATTCCTGCGAACCTGAACATTGGGAATTACACGCTCAATATGACTGTGAACGATTCGAACGGCAACAATGTGGAGGTTCACGTCGCAAACATAACAGTAATAGACATCACTCCTCCGCTCGTTTTCGATGTTCGCCCAGCGCAAAACTCCTCATTCAACACGAGCGATACGATAGAGATATCAGCGAACGTGACAGACAACGTGCAGGTAAGCACTGTGCGCGCGAACATAACATTCCCCAACGGAACCTCCCAAATAATCAACTTAACGCTTGCCGCAGGAAACAAGTACAACGCGTCATTCACCGTGCCAAACCTCACAGGGCAATACAACATCACATTCATCGCGAACGATACAAGCGGCAATCTCAACAATACGCAAACTACATTTTTCGTGTCTGCTGACGGCGAGCCTCCGCAGGTTATTGACTTGCAGCCGATGAACGGCACGAATTTTGCCACGAATCAGAACATAACCTTGTCGGCGAATGTGACTGATAATATTGGCATAGGTTCGGTCTTTGTTAATGTCAGCTTCCCCAACGGCACGTTCCAGCTCATCCAGCTGTTTTTGGAAAATGGGACCAAGTACAGCGCGAATTTCACGACTCCAGAGCTAAACGGAACATATACGTTCAGGATTTTGGCGAACGACACGACGGGCAATTCAAACAATACTGAGACGGGTTTCTTTGACGTGACAGACATAAGTGCGCCGCTCGTTTTCGATGTCCGTCCTTCTGCGAATTCGACATTCAACACGAGCCAGACGATTGAGATAGCTGCGAACGTGACTGACAACATTGGCGTGAATTCAGTGCGCGCGAACATAACATTCCCGAATGGTACGAGCATGATTGTCAACTTGTCGCTTGCCGTTGGAAACAAATATAACGCGTCTTTTGCGGTTCCGCACACAAACATTACGACAAGTCCTGCTTCGCCGATAACGAACAATCAGTCTGAGCAAAATGTCTCGGTGAACTTCACGAGCAGTGAGTTCCCGATTAATGTGACTTTCATATTGTACAATAGCACTGGAAGCGTTATCGTTGTTCAGGGCCCAACGCAGGTGAACAGCAGTTCAGACCTGCCTATTAACTTCACAATTCCTGCGAACCTGAGCATTGGGAATTACACGCTCAATATGACTGTGAACGATTCGAATGGCAACAATGTGGAGGTTCACGTCGCGAACATAACAGTTGTTGACATCATGCCTCCGCTCATTTTTGACCCGCGGCCGAATGCTACGTTCAACAAGAGCCAGACGATTGAGATAAGCGTGAATGTGACTGATAATGTTGCGGTTGACAAAGTTGTTGCCAATATAACGTTTCCGAATGGCACGACTCAGATAATCAACCTTTCATTTGCGGCCGGGAGCAAGTATAATGCTTCGTTCCTGATTCCTAACCTATCAGGGCAATATAACGTCACATTCATAGCAAATGACACGAGCGGGAATGTGAACGACACGCAGACCTCGTTTAACGTTTCAGAGAATGCGCCTCCAAACATTACGAATGTCACGACAAGTCCTCAATCACCAATAATCAACAACCAGTCTGAAGAGAATGTTTCAGTGAACTTCACTAGCAGTGAGTTCCCGATAAACATAACATTCATTCTATACAACAGCTCAGGAAATGTTACGGTGGTTCAGGGTCCGATTACGATTAACAGCAGTTCGCAGCTGCCGATAAATTTCACTATTCCTGCGAATCTCACTCCCGGAAATTATACGCTTAACATGACGATAAATGATAGTGCCGGCAACAGCAATGTCACGCACGTTGCGAATATCACCGTGATAGGTGGTGTTCCAATTATTAACGCTACGACGAGCCCATACGATCCTATTGTAGGGCAAAACGTGTCGCTTAACGGGACCGCAAATGGCGTTCCGGTGCTCGTTAACATTACTTTGCCCAATGGAACAATAATTGTTCTTCCATCTCCGACTGCGTACACCGTGGTGATTCCTGGCCGGCACAACATCACATACTGGGTAAACGGAACGCTAGGAGTGGTTCCTGTGATTGACCTGTTCTTCGCAGGTACTTTGAGAAGGAATATTACTTTCAATGTCGTTAACAGCACTCTTAATGGGATTGAATCAAACTTAACTGTATTCCTGGCCAGCACAAATACTAGAATAGACTTGCAGATTTTCAACGGAACTACAACTGAAGAGATTTCTGATATAGTATACGATTTATTCTACACTCAGTTTGGAGGGGCACTCCTCACAAGATTGAACTCTATCAACCTATCGATATTTGACAATGATACTCTCGGGGTCGACCTTACTTCCGTTGAAGATTTCCTAATAACGTATGGTTTCAACAGCACGTACAATTTCACGTCAGCAGAACTGGTGATAAGTTATGCCGGTTCTGGTTACACGAATGAAGATTTGCTAAGCATAGTTAAATGTGCGAATTGGAATTTCACAACGCGAACGTGCGAAGGAACATGGAGTTCTCACGCAGCAGTACAAAACAAAAGTGCTGACACGTTCACAATCCAAACTAACGCATTTAGCGCGTTCTCAGTCCAACAGGGCGCTTCAGCAGGCTCTGGACGTTCTGGTGGGGGCGGAGGGGGCGGTGGCGCAGGCGGACAGGCGAAAACGTACAGCATGAGCGCAGGTAATTTCACAACGCCCTATCTTGGCAAACTCGATAAGGTGATTATTAGGACTCCCGAGCAAGAATTCTCATTGATAATGCTAGAATCATCAGTTCTTCCTGTCTGGTTCAGAACCAAGGATCCATTGCAGGAATTCGCGATATATCCTGGACAGACTATTGATGTTGACTTGAACGCGGATGGTTTGCGCGATTTGAAAGTGACTTTGCTTGGCGTGGAAAAGGCGAAAGCATCGCTGCTCCTCGAACTGACAAAATCTGACTCTGCAGGATTCTTCACGAATAAAAACAGTGCGGATGATGTTAAGGCAACCAATGTGCTAAACAGAGAAACTCCGGCCGGAGCGTTGAATAAAGACATAGGAGAGATGGTGGGCCGCGCGTTAGATAGGAAAACTTCGGATCAGGAGAACGGATTTGGCAGTGGTTGGAGTTCACTCATTGTTTTGGCAGTTATCCTGTTCATCGCGTATTACTTGGCATACAATCGCAAGAAAGACGAAAAGGTATCTACGCGGCACAGAGCTCGAACATTCCGCCTTGCAGGAAGCGTTATGACTACTGTTGCGCTTCGTGTTAAAGACCGCGTGCTGTTCACGGTAAATGATGTTCGAACCGAACTACACATCGAGCGAGTGGCAAAGAACTGCGCCACATTTAGCGTTTCTGGTAAACAACTGCGATTGATGCCAAAACGATGGGCGTTCATCGACGCAGACAATGATGGCAAGGACGATATGACTGTCAAAGTGAAACAAATAGCTGATGGAATGGTCATCATAGAGCTGCGAAAACTGGACAAACCTATTGCGCGTAAAACATTGAATGCGCTGGCCATAACAATCATAACCTTGGCGGCAGGATTCCTAGCTACTGTTGAAAACCCAACTGGACTTTCGGTTGCGGCAGGACAAGTGCAGGGCAATCTTGGCTCTATAACTGCAGGTCTTTGGGAAATCGCATCATCTGAACTTTTGGCTCTCGTTGCAATTATGGGACTGATTGGCTTATTTATTCGAGCGAGGCGTAAAAAAGGCTCGAACAAAAAAGACGTGGATCTTCTAGCTATTAAAAAGGACTTAGCGAGGGTTGATAAGAGATTGCGGCAATGGCAGGAAAACGCCGCAAGAACAAGAACGCGACGCAAATAGGAAGCTTTATAAAGGACCAATCTCCAGCGTTGAGTCATGGCGAAGCTTCGTAATTGGAAGTGTTACAGGGGTATAAAAAGGGCGTATACTCGCTTCTCGAAATATAAAAAGCTCTGTTACATTCGTGCCCGTCCTCAGGTTCGCATTTCCCGTTATGCGGGTGGTTCTCAGGCTCAATATCCTCTTAGTGTCCACTTGATAGCAGGTGACACTTTGCAGATTCGTGACGCTTCGCTTGAGAGCGCTCGTCAGACGTCTAACCGTACGCTCGAGAAAGTTCTTGGAAAAGCCGGTTATTTTATGCAAATGCGTTTGTATCCTCATCATATCGTTCGTGAGAACCCGCTCGCGTCAGGCGCTGGTGCGGACCGTTTGTCTACTGGTATGGCTCACAATTATGGTAAGCCAATAGGTCTTGCGGCGCAAGTCAAGAAGGGTCAGCCTATTTTTACAATCAAGACAACTAAAGAGCATATCGCTCTTGCAAGACAGGCGCTAAAGAAAGCGTCTCACAAAGTTCCGTGCCACTGCTCGATTATCGTTGAAGATGCAGCGACCAAAGTCAAGGGCAGGAATGTAGTCATGCGCGAAGCTAAGAAAGGTTCTGGCGCGGCAGAAATTTCAAAGACAAAACCGAAAGTCGTTGCATAAGTCTGACCTAGAAATGTTCGTGTTCTTCAATTTTCTTTATTAGTTTGATTATATGTGTTGGCAATTCCTCGATGAATTCTCCATGTTCTAATGCGTTCCTGATGAATCCTTTGATGAATTTGATGGGGCTCATTTCCGCTCTCATAGTTTCTTCGATGAACGGTCTTGCGTCAACGCTGATGTCAAAATCCGGATTAAGAAGCGCTCCGACTGATTCTGTTGTTACAAGCATTTTTGAGAAAAGAACTAAGTCAGATGCGAAATATACTTTATGGTGGATTCCTTGTGCAATGGCGTTGAAGAACGCTCTTGTGAGCGTTCCTTCTTTGAGCTGTGAACCGTACCAAGAAGTGAAGATACCGTATAGCTTGCTTTCATACCCTTGAATGTCAGATTCTGCGCAAATCTGCGCTATTTCTAATGTGTGCTTGATGGCCTCATCGAATTCTTTGCGCACAAGATGGCTTAAAATTAGTAAAAGCTTCTTGCGCGTATCTTTTGGAAGGCGTCCAATTATGCCGAAATCAAGAAAGCCCAGTTTGTTGTTTTTTCCATATGAACTCACCTCATTTTCCAAGTTTGCCCTGATTTAGAACAAGGCAATTCATGATTTTCCAGTGCGAACGTAAATATTTAAATACTCTCTTTTTTTATAATAGTATGATGAAATTCAATCAAGCCATCGGAATCGGCATTATGTTTGCTGCTATTGTTCTATTCGTACTGGGTTTTGCCTATGCGAGTGCTGCCGAGCAGGCGCTTCTTGAGGGTCATGAAGTGGGGCCTTCAGGCGAATGTACGCATGATGATGGAAGATCCTGTCCGTTTGTTCAGTTGAACACGTTGGCCTCACTTAAATATGCGGGTTTGTTCGCGGATATCGCTTTGTTCACGTTTGGTCTTGTCTTGTTTCTTAAAAAAAGTCCCGAGGAAAAGGCAGTAAGTAAAGCACGAAAGGCAGCAAAGGGTTTGGGCTCTGAAGAATCAACCATGTTTGATCTCATAGCCAAGGCAGATGGCATGATTTTCCAAAATGAGCTTGTGGAAAAGACGGGTTTATCAAAGGTTAAAGTTACGCGTATTCTTGACAAGCTTGAAGCGAAAGGAATTATCGAGAGGCGTCGTCGGGGTATGACGAACGCGGTTATTCTGAAATAGGACAGTGAAACTGGTTTCACCAGTATACCTATAAGGTGTTTCAAGGGTTTCTCGTGTTATGCGAGCGAAACTCACAATGTTTTGGTTGTTGGTGGCCCTGCTTTCGGGTAGTGTACTGGCAGTTTCAGACATCCATTCAGAGCATACAGGCCACGTAATGCCTATGCAGAACACTACTGTAAACAATACTATAGTAGCCGAACAAGTTGTCAACAGCGGTCACGAAGAGCATACAGGCCACGTTATGCTTGCGCAGGAGCCAGTAATAACTGGCGAACAAGCAGATAGCGGCGGTCATGACCATTCAAGTATGGTTCAGGAGAAGTCTCCTATTGTGACCGGAATCACGTTTGTTTTAGCAAGTATTCTGCTCATCGGATTCATTTTCTTCTTCAGGGGGCTTGCGGGCAAGGACCTTTTGGAGTTCTCAATTATTAACAAATTAATGAAAAGCAGGGCTTATCCGTTAATGCTCCAAATACCTACTTTTATCTTTTTCATTTTTATCTTTTATTTCTTCTTTTTCGGTTCTCTTTCATATTCACGCAATCCGGGTTCGATTCTTGCTTGGACTTTGTGGTGGCCTCTTGTTCCTTTGACGTTCATATTGTTCGGCAGGATTTGGTGCGTCATATGTCCGCTTCCAATCATTGGCGATTTTGTCCAAAAATTCATCCACCCTGCGCGAAGGCCGGGGCGTTTTCTTGTCAAATATGGCATTTGGATTACTGATGGAATATTCATCGCTATCACGTTATTTGATAGGTTATATGGAATGGTTGATACTCCTTGGCTGTCAGGATCGGTGTTCGTCCTGATATTATTTGGAGTCGTCATCATCAGCGCCACTTACGAGCGGCGCACTTTCTGCAAGCACATTTGCTTCCTTGGAGGAGTTAGCGGGAACTACTCCATGCTTTCAGGCATTTCGATAGAGACAAAGAATCCGGAAGTTTGCGCGACTTGTAAGGCAAAGGCTTGCTTTTTTGGAAGCGGCAAGGCTCCTGGCTGTCCTTATTTTTCTACGATGCCTGCTAAGGCAGGTATGCGTAATTGCAATCTTTGCGCCAGCTGCATCAAGAATTGTCCTAATGACAATATAGCGCTTAAAGCGCGAAGCATAGCTTCAGAGCTTTGGAGCCATGCTAAGGTTAGTTTCTCAGAGAGTTTTTTTGCGAAATTGATGGTTGGTATCGTCATAATCCAGAATCTTGGCATGCTTGCTGTTTGGAGCGACCTTCAACGCGTCGTGATGGGTTGGGGATTTGGCGAGAAGGTAGCCATAACGATACTTTACTTCGCTGCTATAGCGATTCCATTGTTACTTATGAGCATTACGAGTTTTATATCGAGCAGGCTGCAATCGGTCAAAGGGTCTACTGCTTCGAATTTCGCGGCTTTTGGTTACGCGTTCATTCCAATTGATGTGGCAGGGCATCTTGCGCACAATTTGTTCCACTTGCTAGCGGAAGGAAAGTCCATCATAGGAGCATTCGCTGGTTTGGTGACAGGCAAAGTGGCATTTGAAGGTGCTCTTGCCAGTTCACCTGTGATTTCAGGTTTGCAATTCGCGCTTATAGGAGTAGGAGGCATAGGCACTCTATATGTCGCGTACAGGATAGCTCTTGTGAAAGAAGGTTCAGTGCTAGGAGCTATCAAAATTGTTTTGCCACACACATTGTTGTTGCTGGTAATTATCGGAATAAACATATTCTTATTCAGTACGCCGATGGCGCACAGAGGTGGATGAAATGATAGAACAAATCTACAAAAACGTGCTAAAACCTGTTTTCTTTAAGTTTGATCCTGAAAACGTGCACGATAGAATGATGCGCACAGGCAAAGCGCTTGGAAACACCGGATTTGGCCGTGCGCTGACTCGCGCGATGTTTTATTATGAGCACCCATCCTTACGAAATAATGTCGCTGGAATAGATTTCAAGAATCCTGTTGGGCTTGCGGCAGGGTTTGATAAGAACGCTCAATTGTACAAAATTTTGCCAGAGATTGGTTTTGGCCATGCAGAACTTGGTTCTATAACTGGCGCACCGTGCCTTGGTAATCCAAGGCCGCGGTTGTTCAGGCTTCCGCAGGAGAAATCGATTCTTGTGAATTACGGGCTTTACAACCAAGGAGCGGACGTGATTTCGCATCGTCTGGCAAGCGCGAGATTCAAAATCCCGATCGGTTTTAGTGTTGCCAAAACAAACGACCCTTCGCTCGGTTTAGAAGAGGGCATTCAGGATTACCGCAAGGCGTTCCTTAGAATGCATCATTTGGGCGCGTACACAACTATCAATGTGAGCTGTCCTAATACTTCTGATGGCATCACTTATCAGGACCCGAATAAGCTCGATTTACTTTTGAAGGCTATCGCGAAAGAGAAACATCTAAAGCCTGTGTTTCTTAAAATCAAGAGCGATTTCACCCAAGCCGAGCTTGGAGAAGTCGTCGACATCGCGGATAAGCACCCGTGGGTTACTGGATTTATCATCAGCAATTTGCGCACAAACCGTGTTGGAATGAATACTAGCAAGGAACAACTCGATGCGCTTTCGCCAAAGGGCGCGCTCAGCGGTTTGCCCGTGCAGGCTCAGTCTAACAATGCGCTCTCGTTTGTGAGCAAACGCACAGATAAAATCCTTATGGGCTGCGGAGGAATATTCACAGGAAAAGACGCGTATGAGAAGCTAAAGAATGGCGCTTCGCTCGTCCAATTGGTGACGTCCATGATTTACGAAGGTCCGACTGTCATTTCGAAAATCAATCGCGAGCTTGTGAATCTTATTCAAGCAGATGGGTTCGCAAGGATTAGTGAAGTTATCGCGGAGGCAAGAAGCTAAATGGAATGGACTGTTATAGGCAAGATGCAGGAAACGCCGGGCGTTGTGACTATACGTTTCAAGCCGTCAAAAAAAGTGAGTTTCAGGCCGGGCCAATATTTCATCTTTTATGATATGGTTGATTATTTGGAAGATTGCAGGGCGTATTCTGCTTCGTCTTCGCCTTCGCATGATTATGTTGACATCACTGTGAAGCTGGTTCAGAATCCGCATTTTTCAAAGCATTTGCAGAATCTGCCGGTTGGGTACGCAATTGAAGTTAGAGGTCCGCACGGATCTTTTTGCTTTGATGATTCCGCAAAGGATGTCGTGCTTATCGGCGCAGGGTCGGGAATCGCTCCGTTAAGGTCTATCCTGCAATACACTGCTGAAAAAGAATCGGGCGCGAACGTGACTTTGATTTATAGCGCCAAGACAAAGGAGCAAGTTATATTCCTAAAAGAGCTTCAGGAAATAAGCGATGCAGGCAAGGTTAAACTTTTCATCACATTGACTCAGGAGCAAGGAGAGTTCACGGGCAGGATTGATTCCAGTTTGATAAACAAAGCTGTTCCTGATAAAGCGGATAAGATGTTTTTCATTTGCGGGCCGCCTCTAATGGCGCAGCAAACGCAAAAGATTCTTCGCGAATTAGGCGCATCAGAGGGTCAAATCAAGAGCGAGGAGTTTTAACTGCGGTGAAATTAGTTTCACCGATATTGCTATAAGGTGTTTCAGTTGACAAAAGAAACAGTGAATAATGGAGGCCATACTATGAATTGGAAAATAATTGTTGGATTCGTGCTTGCTGTCGCATTGATAGCTGGCGCATTTATCGTTACTTCAACTAAGCCTGTGCAGGCAAAAGAGGAGTTTGTTGTTCACAAATCACCTTCTTGCGGCTGCTGTTCAGGATATGTGAAATATTTGAGCAGTGAGGGATTCAATGTGAAAGTTGTTGAATCAAATGACCTAACTGATTTCAAACTAGAACAGGGCATTCCATCCGATATGGAAAGCTGCCACACAACTATTGTTGGAAATTACTTTGTGGAAGGCCATGTTCCTATTGAAGCTGTGAACAAATTGCTTAGCGAAAAACCAGATATCGATGGTATATCTATGCCGGGCATGCCTGCAGGTTCGCCGGGTATGGGTGGCAAAAAAATAGGCGATTTTGTGGTTTATGCGCTAAAAGATGGAGTATCAAGCGAATTTATGAGGATTTAAGAGGTAACTACTATGAAAAACCAAAACACGTTTTATTTGATTATTGCAGTTGCCATAGTGCTGACTGCGATAGCGTCATCTCTTGCGACAAGCGCGTTGGTTCAAAACGACATGAGTGATATGATGTCGCATTGCCAGATGATGGGTCACGACATGAACAGCATGATGGACCATGATATGAGTGGCATGATGACAAGCGATTCTACGATGGCAATTCCTGAAGGAATGTCACAGACCGAGCACGAAAGTCATCACCAGTGACTATGAGCGTCAAATTCAACAGTTATTGCTAAGAAGCAGTTTATGACTGCAAGTCATCGCTTTTTGCCAATAGTCATTAGCGCGAAAAGACCAGTGCGTTTTTGTTTTATTACTTCAAAGCCCGCATCTTCGAATAATGCGCGCCATTTCTTGCGAGTATACATGTGAACAAATCCTGGCTCTAACTTGAAAAGAATATTCGTTATCATAAGGGGAGGAATATGTATGTCTGTGATCGCGACCAGTCCATTCTTTTTTGTGGCCTTGCTAATTTCAGACATTGCTTTAGCGGGGTTTGGAAAGTGATGGAACGCTTCTGTGCAGAACACTGAATCAAACTTTTGTTTTAGCGACAAACGCTCTACATCTGCCAGCTTTAAAGTCACATTGGCTTTATTGCGCAGGCGTTCACGCGCTTTGGTGAGCATTACCGGCGATAAGTCTGTCGCAATGATTTTTGCACGAGGAAAAAGTCTTGCTGCCTTCTCAGTTCCTACTCCTGTTCCGCAGGCGATTTCAAGAATTGTCTTGCTTTTCGCCGTAAGTTCAGCCAGCGTCCTATCCTGCCAATACCACATGAATCTTCTGAAGATGAATCTATCGTAAGTTTGCGCCCAACGATCGAACCACGCTTTATTTTCCTGTTTTTTGTCCACAAATAGTAAGATAGTGAAAATGTTATTTAAATGTTGATTAAAAAATAAAGAAATTGCCTGAAAACTCGCGTAATACCCCGCAGCTTGCTGCGTGGGATAGCGAGTTTTCAGGCAATTTCTGTCTTTCATCCAGGGTTGCACCTTCGCAGCAAGCTGCGGGGTATCGAACCCAAGGATGAAATCAATATTCATAACATTTTTAAGCGGTTGAATTCAGGGTGAAAATATGAGAAAGATTTTACTGTTATTGTTGGTATTGGCTGCCTGCAGTGGTCCTGCAATCAAGGACTTGGAACCTGCGCAGGTCAATGAGCTTTTGGCTCAGAAAGAAGAGCTGGGCTTGTTCGTGTTGAACGTCCATACTCCTTATGAAGGAAAGCTTGAAAAAACAGATATGATTATTGAGGAGTGGCAGAATATCTCAGCGCACGCAGGCCATCTTCCTGCGGACAAGAACACTCCGATTCTCACGTATTGCCGCAGTGGCAGGATGAGCACGTCTGCTGTCCAGCAGCTTCAGGAGCTTGGCTATACTAATTTGTATCACGCGAAAGGCGGAATGATCGCGTATTCTGACGCTGGTTTTGAAGTGATTGATAAATCGTGGAATTGAAATAAAAAAAGAAAAGGGCCACCCCCAAAACCTTTCGGCCCACTTATTGGATTGATATTCTTCTTTGCTCGCATGGTTAAAACGCTTGTGTATAGTATGCCGTACTGTGCGTGCGAGAAGTTTATGTGCCTAAAAAGGATTTAGTTTGTATCAGAGGTGATAAAATGGAAGCTAAAATGTTAGGATGGATTCAGATTATCGGTGCGGCATTGGTTCTTTGGTTCAACAAAGACGTTTTCCGTATGGCTTCGGGACCGAGCATCGCGATAGCGATTCTTGCCGTGTTGTTCCTGATTGTCGGTCTGCATCATTTAGGTGAGAAGAAAGGCCGCAAACATTAGTTGGATAGTTTTTTAAATTGCGAATGAGTTTCCATCATCATGACGCTCTTCCCGATTGGTATTTTCCAATACGCACTAGGCGGTGCTCTAATAGGAATAGCGATAAGTTTGATGTACGCTTTTGGAGGCCAGCTAGTTGGCCAGAGCACATTCTTTAGCTCTTCTCTTTCATATGTGTCGCGCGCTAAATATTTCCAGCAGGAAAAATGGAAGCTGCAAAGGAACTGGCGTTTCTTGATAGGAATCGGTACTATTCTTGGCGCAGTCATATTTGTGATGACAATGGGCGAATGGTTTACAACGCGGGTTCAATGGTGGCGTTTGTTTTTAGGGGGGCTTTTTGTTGGCTTTGGCGCGAGATTTTCAAGAGGATGCACGTCAGGACACGGTATTTGCGGTCTTAGCAGTTTTTCCCTGCCGTCGTTAATAGCGGTTGCTGTTTTTATGTCCGTAGCGATAATTGTGGCGCTTTCAATGAAAAGTTTAGGAGTGTCTCCATGAAGCTTCACTATCTTGTTGGCGGTTTGCTTTTTGGTTTTGGCTTGGCATTTAGTGGTATGGCAAAGCCGGAAATTGTTTTGAGTTTCTTGCAGCTAACTGATTTTGGCTTGCTTTTAGTGATGGGTGCTGCTGTTCTTATCGTTTCAACTTCATACTTTTTGCTTCCGTGCCTGATGAGAAAGCCAATTGTAGGCGCAGAATTTGTTAAATACACTCAGCCTTTTGATAAAAGAACTGTGATCGGAGCTTCCATTTTTGGCGTTGGCTGGGGAATCTCAGGTTTGTGCCCGGGAAGCGCTCTTGCGAGTTTAGGAATGGGCAATTTGCCTGTTTTTTTCGGAATAGCGGGTTTGTTTCTAGGAGCATACATTCAAGGAAGAATATTTGGGGACTATAGCACGTCCAGCAAATAATGAAACCGTTTTAGCAGTTAGAGGGTGAAGTGTTCCGAGCTGAACGTGCTAGATAGCCAATCCCTGCAAAATTCCATCACTTCAGGGATTGGCTATAGTGCTGGAATTTCTTCAATACTCGTGGCAGCGCGGATATAAAATCGCTGGCTAAGTATCCGAATCCTAGCTCTTTAGATAGCGATTCTGCGGTTTTCCCGTTCACATATGTCGCAGCGCACGCTGCAATATATGGCTCGTTGCCCTGCGCGATCAGAGCCGCGATTATTCCGGCAAGAACATCTCCTGTTCCGCCGTGCGTCATTCCTGCGTGTCCTGTTTTATTGATAGCTATTGCGCGTTTCGAGATAATCTCCGTGCGAGGATGTCCTTTCTTTACAAGTATGTTTGTCCCAAGAGTTTTTTGAACAGACGCCCCGGTAAGTTTGCTGTTTTTAAGAAGGGTTTCAAGTTCGCCTGCATGCGGCAAAAGCACCGCATTTTTGACGTCTTGTATTCGCGTTATTCTAAGAGCAGCCGCGTCGATTACG
Source organism: Candidatus Woesearchaeota archaeon (assembly GCA_018302815.1). GTDB lineage: Archaea > Nanobdellota > Nanobdellia > Woesearchaeales > ARS49 > JAGVZE01. The sequence continues at coordinate 42,721 of JAGVZE010000015.1, read as the reverse complement.
AGCGGCTTATTTGCGCGTTTGATTATCTCTTTGACAAACTTTATCTCGCCAGGTGTCAAGGTTATGCCGTTTCCGATTACGACGACATCCGCGTGTTTGATGAGTTCAAGCGTTCGTTTCACGTGAACAAAAGAGAAATGCCTGCCCGGTAATTTATGCGTGATGATGTCTGGCGCGATGCAGTTTATCGCCCAAGCGGTTTTTTCTGGTGCGATTACGTGCACTAAGTCTGCTCCGCTGCGAAGCACGGCAAGAGCGGACATTCCAACTAGCGCGGGAGCTCCCACATAATCTTCGCTGCCTCCTATTACTGTGACAATTCCATTTTGCCCCTTATGGGAAGTTTTCCTGCGGGGTTTAAGTTTGATGTTTGATGATGTGATTTCCACAAGTTCATCAAGCCAGCCTCGTTTTTAATTCTTTGTCTCTATTCAAAAGTTAACGTGTGTTCCAAAACGTTTAAATATCTGAACTATTACACATAGTGTAACACTTGAGGTGGTATGCATGAGCAAACTGACTTGGTTCTTGATTATCGCGGTTGTAGGAAGTATAGGATTATTGGTTTATCAAATGAATGCTGAAAAAGGGCCTGGAAAATACGATGCTTTTGCTGATTGCTTAACTGAAAAAGGCGTTAAAATGTATGGCGCTTACTGGTGCCCTCACTGCGCTAACCAAAAAAGAATGTTCGGCAGCAGTTGGGACCGTGTGACTTATGTCGAGTGCGCGATCGAAGGACAGAATGTCCAAACGCAGATTTGCCAGAAAGAAGGCATAAAGAGCTATCCTACTTGGGACTTTGGCTTTGAAAGACAAACAGGAGAACTTAGCTTTGCTCAATTGTCTGAAAAGACCGGCTGCGCTTTACCACAATAAGAAAGAATGCTTTTTATTTTTTTACTGATTTCTTAGCGTTACTGATTCTTATTATTTATCCCGAAAGCGTCGTGGAGCATGCAATATCCAAAGAAGCTCTCTAACAGCGCGATCCATGCGATTATTAGAATGACAGTATTAAGCCAAGGAGTGTAGTAAATTGGCGCGAATGGACCTATCCACCAAACGCCAAGTACGAATCTAAAAATCCTGTCGAGTTTTCCAAGGTTTTGTTTGATCATATACCAGTATACAAAGATTCAGTATAAATGTCCTTTGTACGTACAATCATACGCAAATCTTTTTATATCTCTCGCCCTTATAAAACTTTAAAGAGGTGTTTATATGGCAAAAATCGATTTCAAAGGTGTTATTGAGGCTGCGAACGCGCTTCGTGATGTGAAGAACTGGCTTGCGGTTCTAAAGCAGGAATACGATGTTTCTTCTGAGGCTGTAAAAAAGCTGAACAATGAATTGGACGCGCTTGGAACAGAACTTGCGGGAATCACGTGCAACACGTCGGGCCTTGAAAAACAGTCAATAAGGACGGTCGCGAATGAGCTTCGTGACACAAAATCGTGGCTCGCTGTGTTCGCAAAAGAGTATGACCTTGATAAGGACGCGGTGAAGATTCTTCACAAAAGCTTAGACAAGTTTGGCGACAAGCTCGCCGCTGTCAAGTGCAAGTGACTTTTTTTTGAATTCTTTTTCTAATTGTTTTTCCCATTCTCCCGAAATAAAGCGCAGGATTTGAGAGACGTTAGGAGTTTGTACGAATACGTAAACCGGTTCTGTGCTGATTTCTCCAAGCCCGCCGTACCAAACTGAATACATGACTGTTTCACCCAGGTGCGCTTTTTGAACGCGTAATTCTCCCGATACGAAGCTGGTTCCACTAAGGTATCCTTCACCTTTTTTTTCGGCAAAAACTCCTCCGAACTGCGCGAGCAAATCAATAGCTTCACGAATAATCATAGAACTCCTTATAACATTGCGCTGACTGCTACTGCTGTAGCCGCGAACAGCGCGATTATGATTGCGATTGTTAGTTCTTTCACCCAAACCACCCATATAACAAGAAAGAAATGGGGTTTTTAAAGGTTGTGGTAAATCTGAGCTTTCAATCCAATCCCCAGTCGTCTCCTGTTGAGGCGCTTTCTGGTTTGTGGCTGTGGACTTTGATAGTTTCTCCTGGATGGAGTTGGTGCGCGACAGGCATCGCTGCTGCAGTCGCTTCATCCATGTCTTTTTGCGCTGGAGGCGCTGGTCGCGCAAGAGGAGCTCCATTCATACCTACATACTGCACTTCAAGGAACATCTTGATTTCTTGTTCGACGCCTCGAAGCATGCTTTCATCTTGCTGTGTGATGAAGGTTATAGCGTCTCCTTCTTTGCCTGCTCGTCCTGTTCTTCCTATTCGATGGACATAGTCTTTTGGATTGCGCGGTATGTCATAGTTCACGACGTGAGTGACATCTTCTATGTGCAGTCCTCGCGCGGCGACGTCAGTTGCGACAAGTATCTTGAACTTGCCTCTGTTGAAGTCCATTATGACTTGGTTTCGCTTGTTTTGCGAAAGGCCTGAATGGATGCTTGTGCTTGGAAGCCGTCTGCGGTAAAGTATGTCGCCTAGCATTTTTGCCCAGTCCTTAGTGTTTACGAATATCATCATCTTTTCTACTTCTTTCTCGCTCAATATCTTGAACAATAGATCGAGTTTTTGTTTTCTGTCGACTCCTAATACTTGCTGGCGGATTTTCTTGACTGTTATCTCGTCTTGCTGCAGCATGAGGAATTCCGGATTGTTCATGTAGCGCGAGGATAATTCCTGCACTTTGTCTGGCATTGTCGCCGAGAATAGTATCATTTGTTTGCCGGTTGGCATCGCTCGAAGGATGCGTTCGACATCATCTATGAAACCCATGTCAAGCATTCGGTCGGCTTCATCAAGTACGACCATTGAGACATGCGAGAAGTCTATTGTTTTTCGTTCTAAGTGATCAAGGACTCGTCCGGGGGTTGCGACAGCTATCTGCGCTCCTCTATCAAGCTGGTCTATCTGTGGCCCAATAGCGACTCCGCCATAAAGAAGGACTGAGCGCGCTGACTTGTCGAGTTTTCGTATCTCTTTGTCGGTTTGAACTGCAAGTTCGCGTGTTGGCGCGAGTATGACTGCCTGCAGCACTTGTTCGTGTGTAAGATTTGTTAAAAGCGGCAAAAGGAAGGCGAATGTCTTGCCTGAGCCTGTTTTGCTTCGAACAATGGCATCTTTTCTGCTTAATAGTATAGGGATTGATTTCTCTTGGACTTCAGTTGGCTTGTCTAGTTTGAGCTGTTCAAGAGCGATCAAAAGCTCTGGCTTTATGGCTAATTCTTTGAATTGCATTTTAGTTCTCCGAACCTGCATAACGACGGTTCACTCGTTGGAAACGCTCAAGGCGTTTCTAACGTGTTCGGAAATCCGTACAAGACGCTATAGTTTTCTGCGGATTTCAGACACGGGTGGACAGAAAGATAGTACCACGCGAGCCCCGTTCAAAAGAACAAGACTCTACACACAGGCTTTTACCTGCCTACCTTTCTATCTCTATAGAGGATAAGCCTCAAGTCCACTTATAAAGCTTTCGGTTCAATTGAAAGGGTATTTAAAGGAAGAATATTGAGCCAGGTTTATGAGCGGAGCTATGTGTCCTGACTGCGGTCAGAGCGATTTCAAGCACGTAACAGCGGGCCCTTGTTTTGGCAGTCTCAAATCGCCGTACGACCAGTGTCAGATGTGCGGCTGGATTGGCAGCTTTGAACGCCTTCCAAGAAAAATGCCGACTATGGAGATGCTCGAACAGCTTTCAGGCGATCGTGATTTAAAAAAGCAGAATGCGTTGTTTTTCGTGCGCGGCTATTTGAAGAAAGATGCGTCGAATGACAGTGAATTTATGTTAATGCACGTTCTTGGCGCGCGCAGTTCTTCTAGCTCTAGTTCCGCAGGAATTTCCGGATTCCTTATGCGGCTCGAATCAAGGCCAAGCGAAGAGAGCCTTGCCAAAGCCAAAACGATAATAGGTATCGAGCGTATTGAGGTTTGGTGATGAGCGGCGTATTTTGCCCTTACTGCAGTGACGGTAATTTCAAAAAAGCGGATGGTAATGATCAGTGCCAGATGTGCGGCTGGACAGGGAAACTCGATGAGCAATTCCGTTCGTGGCTTACCGAAGAAGTGACTGAATCTCTTGCACAAGATAGAGCATTAAAAAAAGCAGGCAAATTATTTTACGTGAGAATTTATCATGCGGCTGGAGCGGACATCCAGTTTGATGTTATTGACGTTCTGCACGTGAATGGTTGCGGCAATGCGCCTAGCGATGGCAAAGACTGCGTGATTGTGAGGATGAACAAGAAGCCCACAAGCGCGATGCTTGCCGAATTGAAGAACATGAAGGGCGTTGAGAAAGTCGAGGTTTGGTGATGAGCGCAGAGCATTGCCCTGATTGTTTGTGGGGCGGATTCAAGCGTATTGGAAATATTGATGAGTGCCTATTCTGCGGTTGGAGAGGCGACGTCACAACCCTTCCCAGATTGGAACTGCCCGAGCATCTGAACAAATTTTTAGATGAGCGCAAATTGAAAAGAGATAAGGAAGAGTTATATTTCGTTCGCGTCCAAATGAATGAGCCTTCGACTAAAAAAGAGATAGTTGAGCTTCTTTTTTGCAGGACTTTTGGCCCATCGACTGTGAATGGACAATATGTTTTTGAGGTTTGGGGCAAACTGCCTCAAGAAATACTAGATAAGATAAAAGCGATGAAAGGCGTCGAGTGGGTCAAGCTGTTTTGAATTCTAAAATACTCTATTTTCCAGCGCCGATAGGAGTCATAGATTCAAGTACGCTCATAGCAGACGTGAGGACTCCTCGCAGTTGTCCAAGAACTATCGGGTTTGCCATCATCTTGCCGATATTTGCGTTGAGTATGCCGAGCGTTCTTATGTAAGCGATAAGCACCGTGCGATTGTCTTTGGCTAAAGCCGCTGCCTTCAACAAATCAAATAAACGTTGCCGAGCTTCAGCCAAGATTTTCCTTTGATCAAAATCCTCTCGTGGCAGCTTATCCAGTACAAGTAATTGTTTTTTCACGCTCTCAACGACATCAAGAGGTCCTTGTCCAATTCGTATGTTTGTGAGTATCGCATTCAAGGACTTGACTAGCACGAGATATGTCGCTATGTCGTTTTCTTCTGCTACGGGCATGAAAAAAGGGAGAGAATACGAATTTATAAGCCTTGCTGGAGAAGGTGTATCGCATCGATTGCTTCTTTGCAATAATTAACATAATCTTCTAAGTGTTCTCTTTTGCTTTCAGGAATTATTTTTTCATCGCATGAACCGTACAATACGATTCCTTTTGGAGTTAGCACTCTTGACGGGCTAAGATAAACTCCTTGCATTTGTCCGGTTGTTGTTTCAACGGTGGGCCAAGAGCGCACAAGAAGAAGTTCTGCCACCACTATCTCCTTTATTTGCCTGCAGGGTTCTTGAAGAAGTTCGCTGATTATGTCATCTATTTTTTGGCCTTTCGCTTTTTGAAAGTCAAGTATCATCCGTCTTGATTTGCTCATAGCGCGCGTAAAAGTAAGGCCCTTTTTAATCGTTATGACAAATTTAGGAAAACTATTCTGACCTTAGAGCGTCCACTGGTTTAAGATGCGAACCTCTTCTTGCGGGAAGGATGCCGCTTACCGCGCCAACAAGGGTGCTGAAAAGAAGGCTTCCAAGGACGAGCCACAAAGGATATACTGCGACTATTGTCCCCGGTCCAAAAGACGCGTTGGCGCCAAACTCCACCATTTTGCTTATTCCTGCTCCGATTATGACTCCCACAAGCCCGCCTGCGAATCCAAGAAGGCCGCTTTCTATCAAGAAGAGCGTCAAGATGTCTTCGTTTCGAGCGCCGATTGCTTTCATGACTCCTATTTCGCGTGTTCGCTCGAGAACTGCAGTGTACATTGTGTTCATTATTCCAACGCCTCCTACTAACAAGCTTATCGATGCTATGCCAACGAACACTACTTGAATAATATTGAAGACTGTGTTAAATGATGCGATTAGTTCCGTGCTTGTCTGCACTGTGAAATCTTCTTTGCCTTCTTTTTGATGCCTATCGCGCCTGATTGCTTTCTCGATTCGTTCGCCAACTTCAGCAGGGTGCTCTCCTCGCGCGCTTTGGGCGATTATCATTGAATAGCTCGCCGTATCGTTGAGAACTAATCGGGCGTCATCTTCTGGCATTACTATTCCTCCATCAGCAGTGGGATCGCCGATTCGCTTGAGTACGCCTACGATTTCGAATTGTTCTGTGCCGACGAGTATTTTATCGCCGATTCGCATATTGCGCACAAAAGTGTTCTTATTCGCAAGATTGTATCCTATGACTGCTTTTTGCTTGTCTCGGTGGGTTAGCATTCTGCCTTGTTCTGCTTCCCAGGTATTGACTGCTATCGCAAGGTCTGCGTCCTGCGCTTTTGGGGGCATGCTGACCACAAACATGGTGCGCTGGATGTCATTGTACTGTACGTTTATCGCGCGAAATAGCTGTCCTGTGACTCGGGTAACTCCATTTGTTTTGCGCGCGATGTCAAGTTCTGTTTCGGTGAGCTGTCCAGGAGCGTTTTCTCCTGTGAATCCTCCTGCGCTTTCTTTTGCTTGTATGATTATCTTGTCGGCTCCGACTTTCTCGAATTGGTCGTTGATGGTTTTGGAGAGTCCCTGTCCTAACGACACGAGGGCTACGACCGCTGCGATTCCTATGAAGACGCCTATCATTGTCAGCGCTGCGCGTTTTCTTCGTTTGCTAAGAGAGCGCAGTGCGAGCCAAAGATGTTCTTTCATTTTAGTCGCCTCGCAGCGCTTCAACAGGGGGTAGCTTGCTTGCCTGCCGTGCAGGAAACACTCCTGAAAGTGCGCCTACAAAGAAGCTGAACGCCAAGGCTCCCACTATCAGATACCATGGAAATGATGCTTTGAGAACATCGCCCATAATCCCCTGCCCTATGAGTTCAACGAAAGTGCTAAGAGCAATTCCAATAAGGACCCCTATCGCGCCTCCTGCCATTCCAAGCAGTCCGCTTTCAAGTAGGAATATCCACAGTATATCTGAATTGCGCGCTCCGATGGCTTTCATAACGCCAATGTCTCGCGTGCGCTCCATCACTGAAGTGTACATCGTGTTCATTATTCCGATTCCGCCTACAAGTAAACTGATTGCCGCGATTCCTACGAACACTGCTTGTACAACTCCGATGATAGTGTTGATGCTGGCGATGAGTTCTTCGCTCGTGCTGACAGTCACGTCCTCGAATCCTTCTTTTTGGTGGCGGTCTTTGCGCATCGCTCGAAGGATTCTATCCGCTACCTGTGATGGGTTTTCGTTTGCGCCTACTTGGGCGAAGACCGCGCTGTATTCTTCATCTTCTCCTATGAGCTCGCGAATGTCGTCTTCGTTCATGATTATGCTGTCATCGCGTCCGCTGCCGATTTTCTTTAAAACTCCAACGACATCAAATTGTTCGCCATTGAGAAGGATTTTGCTTCCGGGCACTATTGGTTTTTTGAAATCATCTGTGCCAGCGTAATTATTGCCGACAAGGACTTTTCCGTTATCTGAGCTTTTTAGCATCCTTCCGGATTGAACTTTGAGCCCATTGGCTTCGACAACAAGGTCTCTATCTTCAGGATCGTGTGGAAGGCTGGCAAGGAATTCAACGCGTGTCTCATCTGCGAATTCGAGCGTGGCTGATTTTAGCAGTCGTCCTGCCGCTCTTGCGACACCGGGTACGCGCCTAACCAGTTCTAGGTCGTCTTTGGTAACTTTCCCTGCTGCCGTTTGACCTGGGGGTCCGAATCCGGGTGACGCGCCCTGTACTATTACTTTATCTGTTCCGACGCTCGCGAATTGCTGGTTTATCGCGTCAGAAAGGCCTTGTCCTAAACTGATTAGCGAGACTACTGCTGCGATGCCGATAAAAATGCCGAGCATTGTGAGCGAGGTGCGAAGGAATCTCTTCCTAAGGCTTCCGTATGCGATGGCAAAATAATCTTTAAGCATTGCGTAGTCCCAGCTTTTGCTTTATCGCTTTTTCTTGTGCCGTCTGTACCAGTACGCGCCGCCTGCCGCAAGAAGGACCAATACTGCGATTGTCCCGATTGGGGTTGAGCTTTTTCCGAGGTCCTTGTCAGTTATTATTCTCAAAGGCATAGTGTAGCTTTGGGCGAAGTCCAGATTATATGGGTCTTTGAATTGCACGTTGACTGAAAGCCGAGGGTTTTCGACAAGCGGCTTTATGACAAAGTCCACAGTCTCGAAATCGTCATTGTCGAGGTTTCCCACATATTCTTCATTGCTCGGACTTAAGATTTCATAATCGCCGGTTTGAGCGAGTGTGACGCTCAGGTATTTGACGTTCACGACTCCCTTGTTCACGACTTTAAGCGTGACTGTTCCCGGGCTTGTTTTTGAAGCGAAGTCAGTTGAATCGACGCTTAAAGAAAGTTCTGGAGGCGCGTTGACTGCAAGGCTTATTTTCGCAGTGTCAGTATATTCTTTATTGCGTTCATCCTGAAAACTAAGTTCCACAGGAATTGAGTAGAGTTTCACTTGCGTGCTTGTGTCTGATGCGAGCGTGAAGCTTACTGTGACGCTTTTTCCTGCAGGAACTGAATCTATTCGTTTTTTGGTTCCAGAGCCGATTGTGCTAAACGTGCTGTCGTTGAGGTTCAAGCTTACGTCAAGATTCTTGACATCTATCTTGCCTTCATTTGCAAGGGTCATGCGCACCATCGCGTTTTGACCCGGCACGACAAGTTTTGGTTCGACCGAATAGTCTTCGATGACAAGAACCGCGTTTTGCGTCTCTATACTAAGTGGGGTCTCAAGGTACACCCATTCATCTGTCGAGGAGTACTTGTAGAGGAATTTTATGTCTCTCTCGCCATTCGGTGCTGTTGAGTCGACGTAGACTGTGAATTTGACGACTTTGGCTTCAGTGGCCGCGATGACTCCAACATCTATCTCCTGCTCTTGTCCTTCAGGCAGGCTGAATGGGAATTCGGGCACAAATTTGATTGTTACTCTGTCTGCTTTTGTTCCAGAATTTGATAGTTGGACCCAAACGTCCACTGTGTTTCCCTGCTCCGCAGGCGTTGGATCATACCTGAGTATGCTCGCTGTGACTTCGGCTCCCCCGATAGCTAACGCGCTAACAGAGAGGAGCAGAAGCGCCAATACTAATGTCCCGATTCTCATTTCGCACCTCGTAGTGTTTTTGTTTTTGTGATTTTGCCGTCTTTGAGAAATTCTATTCTGTCCGCGACGTGCGCTAGAACATCATCGTGCGTGACAAGAACTATTGTTTTTCCATAATGTTTGTTTAGCTCGCGCAAAAACTCCATTACTTCGCGTCCTGTCTTGCTGTCAAGGTTTCCTGTCGGTTCATCTGCAAGGATGACTGGCGGGTCTATGGCAAGAGAGCGCGCGATGGCGACTCTTTGCTGTTGTCCGCCCGAAAGCTGGTTCGGCTTATGATCCATTCGATCACCAAGTCCAAATTGGCTTAGAAGTTTTTCTGCCCGCTTGAGCCTCTCTTGCTCTGGAACTCCTTGGAATGTCATTGGAAGCGTCACGTTCTCGAGCGCGGTCAATGTCTCTATGAGGTTGAATTTTTGGAAGATGAATCCTATTTTTTTTCCGCGTATTTGCGCAAGATCGGATTCTGTTAATTTGCTTATGTTGTTGCCGTCAAGATAGATGTCTCCTTTTGTAGGAACGTCAAGGCAGCCCACAAGATTCATCGCTGTGCTCTTTCCGCTTCCTGAAGGTCCTTGGATTGCGAGGAACTCTCCTGGTCGAACCGATAGGTCTATTCCCTGAAGTGCGTGGACTGGGGTTCCGCCCATCTTGTATGTTTTCCATACGTTGCGTAGTTCAATGATTGGCTTCATATTGTCTTGAGCTCCTTGCAGGTTTTGGATAATATTTTCTTTATTCTTGGAGCGTTCACGTGCAGTGTGCCTTCCTTAAGATGCTCGAATAGCATGTTTTTGAGATTCTCAAGTTCAGGATTTATCTCTTTGAATGGAACTTCGCCGCGGTGCAGCATATCGATTATCTCTTGGGGCGCTTGGTCTCCTGTAAGCGCGCTAAGCATTCGCATTCCGTCCGCGAAATTATCAGCTATCTTGGCTCGCTGCGCTTCAAGCTCTTCAAGAGCCGTTTTGCCAATATGGGAAAGAGTGTATTCCGTTGTCCTGCCAACGCCGCGAGTGGTCACCATCTTGTCTGTTTTTAGCTGTTCAAGAAGGGGGTACATGCTTCCGGAGGACGGCTTGCTTCCCGTGGAATTTTCAACATGTTTCATCAAGGCATAGCCTGATTTTGGGCCTTCAGCTATAGCTTTCAATACGATGAGCTTCAGATATCCGCGTATCATCGGGCAAGCCATAGGTTAGTTCCAATAGGTCGTATCCGATATATCGGATACAACATATCGGTAACGATACAAGTATTTAAACCTTGCCTTACAAAAAGACCTTAAAATGAGTGGCAAGGCGAAACCTTTTTAAAACAACCCTGTTCTTGTGAACATATGGTCAAAGCAGTATTCTTTGATTTTTGGGGAACATTGGTGGAGAACGGTACGTACTCACCGCTTAAGCAAAGCTATAAGATTTTAAGGGTTCGCGTGCCGTTCGGCCAGTTCGTCGAGCAGTTTGAGCGCGTTGTGATGACTAAGGAATACGCTGATCAGGCTTTGATGTTTACTGAAGCTTGCAACAGCTTTAATGTCCGTCCGATACCAATAGTTATCGATAAGCTCATCGGCGTTTGGAACAAGAACCGCCTCATGGCATCCATCTATCCGGACACTCTTGATACTTTAAAACAGCTAAAAGAGAAGAAAATCAAGATAGCTATCATCAGTAACGCTCCTTCGAACAATGTCGAGCCTGTCCTTGAAAGGTTCGGGATGACCGACCTGGTCGATCAGACATTCATCAGCTACAAGGAAGGCAGTCTCAAGAACGATGGACTCTTCGAGAATGCTCTCAAGAAAATGAAGCTCAAGAAAGGTGATGTCATCGCTGTTGGAGACAGTATCGAGACAGATATTATGGGCGCTGAAAAAGCAGGAATCAAGGGCTACCTTCTCGACAGAAAAGGAAGACGTGAATTCGAGAACAAGGTTTTAACGCTAACAGAAGTTCTTAAATTGGTGGAGGAATAAAAATGCAAGCAATTGTCGTACACCGTGGCAATCAAAGGAAAGCGAAGGGATTTAGCAGCAAGGAAATGGTTGAAGCTGATATGTCTTGCGAGAAGTTCTGCTCGCTTAACCTGCGATGGGATTCCAGAAGGCAGACGTCTTACAAAGAGAATGTCGATGCGCTCAAATCCGTATTGAAAACGAAGAAATGAACGACTGCGTTTTCTGCAAAATAATAAGGAAAGAGATTCCTGCTGATTTTGTTTACGAGAATGACAAGATAGTCGCATTTCTCGACATAGCTCCCGTTAATAAAGGTCATACCCTTGTTGTTCCAAAAGAGCACCATTCTGACTTATTGGAAACACCTGATGACGTTCTGCACGATATGATCGTTCGCGCCAAAAAGATTTCCAAGGCAGTGATGTCCGCAGTAAAAGCCGATGGAGTCAATCTCGGAGTCAATACCAAGCCCGCCGCAGGACAGGTCATTTTTCACACTCATTTCCACATTATTCCACGGTTTGAGAAAGACGGCCTTAGGCACTGGCCGAGCCAAAAGCTCACCAATGAAGAAATGACCTTTGCCAAAGAGGCCATAACGCGAGCCTTGGCATAACCTTTTTAAACACTCTTTATCGTTCGTTCTCGATACGGCGGTGTAGCTCAGCCTGGCAGAGCACCGGTTTCATAAGCCGGTTGTCGCGTGTTCAAATCACGCCACCGCCACCATATATTTTTCAAAATGGCAACTATTGAAGACTTTCACAAATTGGACATCCGAGTAGGAACTATTGTGAAAGTTGAAGAGTTCCCAGAAGCCAAAAAGCCTGCGTTCAAGGTATTTGTTGATTTCGGACTTCTTGGCGTCAAAAAGTCAAGCGCGCAGATAACCCAACTTTACTCTCCCGAATCGTTGGTTGGGCGTCAAGTGATTGCAGTCGTGAATTTCCCTCCAAGACAGGTAGGTCCGTTCATTTCTGAAGTTCTTATCCTTGGCGCAGTGGCTGATTCGAGAGGCACTATTTTGCTCGCTCCTGAGAGAAAAGTCGAAAACGGTGACAAAATAGCATGACTGACTTCAACGATAACAGCCATCTTCTGTTCATCTGCAGCTACAATAAGATTAGAAGCAGGACCGCAGAGCTTGTTTTCAGAAGGCATTTTCCAACGAAGTCCGCGGGACTTTATGGTGGAAATCCCGTGACGCAAGAGCTTCTCAACTGGGCGCATTACACATTTGTTATGGAGTATGGACATAAAGAAGAGTTACTCAAGCGATTCCCTGCCACAAAGAACATTTATTGTCTCGGAATCGGCGAGGATTGCAGGTTCAAAGACCCGAAACTTATCGCAGACCTTGAGCGCACGGTAAGAGAATCCGTGCCTGATTTATTCAAAGAATGAAATTCTGAATCCAAACATTTTTATTTAAAGAAGAAAATGAATTTTTAAAAAGAGTGACAATGAAAATACCTTTCTTCAAACAACAAACCGATTACACGTGCGGCGCCGCTTGCATGCGAATGATTCTCGCGTCATTCGGAATAAAAAAGTCCGAGACGGCGTTAAAGAAATTGATGGGTTCGTCATCTATGTGCGGCACTTGGAATAAGCAGTTTCCGCAACTCGCTGAAAAACTAAATATGGACTATATCGTTCTAAGGAACGCCCAGCAAAGTGAAATCAATCGTATGCTTAAAGACGGGTTCGAACTTATCATAAATTTCTTTGACCCGAAAGAAAAGGTGGGACATTATGCGGTTGTTAAATCTATTACGTCTTCAAAGATTTATCTTATCGACCCGTGGCACGGTCCGAACGAATCATATTCTTGGAAGGAGTTTCTGCCTCTTTGGAAAAGTTCGCTTGACAAGGACAAAAGATGGGTTTTTGGGATTAAGAGTTGCAAGTAGAATTGAAAAGAGATTATTTGACTAAACTACACGCTGTGGCCAGAAGTCATACGACGCGAAGGATATCGCGAGGATGTTCAAATCCGGGCGGTTAAGAACATAGCGGATTAGAACAAAATTATTTAACTGAAAATATACGCTGTCGCCCGGATTTGAACCGGGATACCCTTGCGGGTCAGGCTTTCCAGGCCTGTGCAATACCAGGTTATGCGACGACAGCACGTGGTTTTTGAGCGCTCTGTTTACTTTTTAAATCTACTGCTTTTAAGAATTAAGAGAAAATGTTGAAAAAATAAAAAAGAGAAAAATGAAGCCGGTCTAAGTCTTAGAACCTGCGTGGCTTTCGCTTTGCGTAGCATTCACGGCAATAGACTGGTTTTCCGTCAGTTGGTTTGAACGGAACTTTTGTCTCTGCGCCGCAGTCGCTGCACTTTGCGTCGTGCATTTCACGCGGTGCGCCGAAATCATTTCCAAATCCCATGTTGTTTTCCCCCGTTGTGGTTAGTTATAATCGAAAGAACGAGTTCGATTCGATATACTGAGAAAAAATATACATTCCCCCTTTATAAAGGTATGCTTTTTAGAGGCTAAAATCCTAACTTTTCCTTCGTTTTCTCGGTTCTTTGCTCAAGAGTTGCTTTATAAGCAAAATAGGCAGGAGTTGGGTCTTTTGCCTTTCCTTCGATGATGTTTCTTGCCCATCGCTCTTCTGTCGCTTGACATGCGTTCAATATGTCCCTTCCTGAAAAGCCATCAGTCAGCTGTGCAAGATGCACTACTTCATCAGAATTGAGATGTTTCGCATAAGCTTCGAATATGTATGCGCGTTCGACGCAATTTGGAAGATCGAAGTATATTCTTCGTTTGAACCTGCTTTTGAGCGCGGGGTCAAGATCAGTTGGACGGTTTGTCGTGCCTATAACAAGAACATTTCGATTCTCTTTGAAACCATCCATTTTGCGAAGAAGCACGCCAAGCAAGCGAGCCGATATTTCGTTGTTAGAATCGCCGGTTCTGGAGCCTGCGAATGTATCGATTTCGTCAAGAAACAGCACTGATTGAGGATAATCTGCGCACAAATCAAATACTTCGCCGAAGTTCCTCTCGCTCTCGCCATAATACTTGCTTCGCACCTGTTCAAAAGGAAGATAAATAAATGGACATTCGACAATCGAGGCGATTATGCGTCCCATTGTTGTCTTTCCTGTTCCGGGAGGTCCTTCAAAAAGAACTGTCTGCGCTGTCGGCTTCTCCTCGCGCTGTCTGGTCGCCTTCATGACTTGTTCGTAGACTTCAGGATGTTTCATTCGAAGAATTATCGTTTCTTGAACTTCTGTCTTAAGTGTCTGATAGCCCGAAAGCACGTTGAAATCGAGCGTTCCTGGAGGATGAACGATTGCTCCTGCCGCAGTCAATTTCTGTTCTATAGTGAGAAGTTTTGAATCACGTTTCGCGGTTGCATCATCATCATCACTATCCTTCTCTTTTTTTCTCTGTATTACATAATCGTTGCAAACGTGATAAAGATCAGCTACAAGGTCTATATCTTTATCTGTTAAATCGCCTTTACGAATTATCTCTAAACGCGCGTCCTTGCCTAAGTCATACCAAATAACAAGGTTCTCATCCCCATTGCGATAAGAGGTCGTAGTGCTGAACTCGCAGTTTGTAACTATTCCTAGCTGTTTCAGAAGAAAAGGAACTATAGTTGAATCGCACAGAGAAAGCAAAGGTATGCGTACTGAAGTTTGCGTTAAGCCACCGAAGTGCCTTTCTTCTACCGATATCTCAAACGGAAGTTTACGATATCCTTTCTTCGCAAGGTTTGCCAAAATTAATGATTTCGCTTGTTCTTGAGGTGATACACCCATATCCTCGAACGCCCAATGACTGTTTAAAAACCTTGCGTTAAATTCATCACGGGACAGGGGTGCAAAACTTTATAAGAGAATAAGCTCTCAGTCAGTTTATGAAAAAGAGGCATTTTGACGTTCTTGTTATAGGTGCAGGTTCAGGTCTCATCATCTCTTCCTATGCGGCAAAGCAGGGTCTTAAAGTCGCAGTGGTTGAAGCAGGTCCATTTGGCGGCACATGTCTTAACAGAGGCTGTATTCCTTCAAAAATGCTTATCCATTCAGCAGATGTTATGCAGACTATCCGCAGCAGTTCGCTTTTCGGGATTAAATCAAAAGTAACCGGGCTTAATTGGAAAAAAATAGTTTCTCGTGTTTCAAAAATAGTGGATTCTGATGCGAAAGAGATAGAAAAAGGAAACAAATCAGAACGTAACATCACTGTCTTCAAAGGAAGCGCGGTGTTTGTTGGCAAGCGCGAGATAGAAGTGAATGAAGAAAGAATATCTGCAGACAAAGTGTTTGTATGCGCCGGTTCAAGACCGTCTATCGCGAAGATTCCAGGGCTTGAAAAAGTGCCATTTTTGACATCAGATGAAGCGCTTCGCCTGAAAAGACAGCCAAAGCGTCTCATCATAATCGGCGGAGGATACATAAGCGCCGAACTCGCGCATTTCTTTGGTTCGCTTGGAACTAAAATAACAATCATTCAGCGTGGTCCGTTGCTGATGGGCAATGAGGATTCAGATATAGCGAAGAAGTTTACCGAAGTATACCGGCGAAAGTTCAATGTCCTATTGAACGCGTCAACTGATTCTGTTGCGAAGAAAGACAAGGCAATAATTGTTTCTTACACTGTGAATGGGAAGAAGAAAAATATAACTGGTGATGCTTTGCTTATCGCGACAGGGCGTGTTCCTAATACTGACTTCCTTGATGTCAAAGCCGCAGGCATCAAAACTGATGAGCGCGGATTCATCAATGTCAATAAATTTATGGAAACGTCAGCAAAAAATGTCTGGGCAATAGGTGATATCGCTGGCAAATGGATGTTCAAGCACAGCGCCAATCTTGAAGCTCAGTCGGCGATCCAGAACGCATTCGGAAAAAAGATTCCAGTCGATTACACCGCTATGCCTCACGCAGCATTCACCTCTCCACAGGTCGCGAGCGTTGGAATGACTGAAGATGAATTGAAGAAAAAAGGCATCAAATACCTGAAAGGACATCACAAATACATTCAAACAGGGTATGGCGCTGCCATTCAGGACAAAGATGGCTTTGTTAAAGTGCTAATCGATCCGAAATCACGCAAAATTCTTGGCTGCCACATATTAGGAACAGACGCGAGCATCCTCATACACGAAGTGATAATCGCGATGAAAGCTGGGTTGACTGCTGATCAAGTAGCTAATACAGTGCATGTGCATCCTGCGCTAAGCGAAGTGGTTCAGCGCGCGTTCAACGTGTGAACTGTTTATAATCTGCCCAGCCGTCTTCTGTTGAATACTGAACTATTCGTTCATGCGTTGATTTTGGCAGAAGTTTTCGTAATCGCGCCATGCCTTCTGCTGGTTCCGCCAAAGCTCCACCGAAGCGAAGGCCGACGATTCCGCGCAAAGTCCGTTCTAAGAATGCTGGTTCTGCTGCGCTAACGTACGATTCGCCTAATTTACTCATGTCTGAGCGCAAAAGTGCGTAGCCTACAAGGAAATCGCTCCGAACTTTTGTTGGATCGAACATTCCATCGCGCATGAATTCGCTTTCAATATGCAAAAATGTTTTGTGTTTAGCTGTAATCTGTTTTCCTTCATCCATTCCAGGCCAGTAACGCAATGCGACAATGCCGATATCAGATAATAACAGCGGTTCTCGTATTCCTGTTGTGTGTCCATCACCGCGGGATCCATCAACTTCTGCCTTATTGAGTGAATCGAATACTGTAAGAAGGCTTCTTAGTGCGAGGTCTTTTGTCTCACGGTCATAAGAGGGGTATTGTTCGCCGATGGCGTTGTAGATAGGCCAAACGACTCCGCCCATTGGACCGCCCGCCAGTTTTCCAACAAAAGCATCAGGCTGGTCTGCTCGTACGACTTGATCGTACACTTTGCTTGTAAGAGGCAATGCGGTTGCAGGTTCTGTTTTGAGCTGTTGTTTCCAAGTGGAATATTCAATTATTTGTTGAGTCATTAGGACCACCTCAAGAATACTGATAAAAAATTCATTAATATTGATTGCTAGGACTGAAAAGTGCTTTCAGAGTATACACGTGGCGAAATGGAATAGAAATTCTTTTAAATGCACCCTTAAGAACGCAAGGCATGATATGGGTTTTGTTGCTCTTGATTTTATCAGCGTGCGCTCAACAGATAGAACAGCCAGCCATAGCAGAGCCTTCGCAAGTCACTTTTCCCTGCAAAGGTTTTAGCGTTGTTGGCGAATCGTGCCAAACTGATTGCGATTGCGCAAAACCTACCAAATGTGTGAGCGGCAGATGTGCTTTGACTAGTCTTTCTGATGGCGAATTATGCGCAGAGAACAAGCAGTGTTTGTCGCAATACTGCAATCAAGTGGGCAGATGCGGAGGCCCTGATGTTCCTTCGGCAAAATATGACTGCGAAAAAGTCTGCAGGAGCAAGTATGACGGCACTGGACAGAATTGTTATACCGTGTGCGAATTCGATTAGTTTTCCTGAAATCTCGAGCGATACCTTTTTAAACGGATAGCGGTCTTTTAGCACTGCCCGCGTCAGAAATCCGGTGCCGAGCGCAAGGGTTCCCTGACGACTTCGGGCCATTAAGCCGATGTAGTATAGTCCGGTCAAGTATTCGGCCCTCTCGCGGCTGAGACCCGGGTTCAAATCCCGGCGTCGGCATACTTTCAGAGCGAAGCTCTTTCAACAGACACTACAAGAATTTGAACCACAGGTTCATTTCAGGTGAGCGAAGCGAGCCTGAAAACTCGCAAACCGCAGTTTGCGTGTAATCCCGGCGTCGGCATATATTTTTACAAAAGAACTTCGTTCTAGCATAATCTGCGGTTATACGCCGGATTTGAACATCTGCGGACTGCATGACAGTCCTTGACATGTCGGAATGCCACCGGTTTTATATCGTGGTTTGCTCCTGTGCAAACCAAATTAGGTGGCATTCCGAGCATGCTCAACAACCACGAGCAGGATTGGTTAATTGTGACTATGTCAAACACGCCACTTGTTTTAACGAGTGGTTGTTGACATCCTCGCGATATCCTTCGCGTCGTATGACTCCCCGCGTCGGCATATTTCAAAAACGAAGTTTTGTATCGTCACCTTTGTTACGGGATTTGAACAATTGGATTCATTTCAAATGAGCGAAGCGAATTTGAAAGCTCGCAAACCGCAGGTTTGCGAGTAATCCTGGCGTCGGCGTATTTTTTATTTAAAATCAGAAATTTTACTTCGGTCCATACTCTTGAAGCGCTCGTTTCATCGCATCGTCTCGTTCTACTCCCATTTGCATTGTTAAGAAGTTGGCGTAGCGTATCATTCCGAATGCGCATTCGAGTGGTATGCCTGTCCTTTTGGAGAGTTCTGTGAACTCATCGACTTTCATTTGTTCTAGGTTTGAAAGGTCTATTTTGATACGTCTTTCAAATGATTTGTCTGCCTGTCTTGGGCAAAGGCCGAATGAGCCGGCGACTTGTTTGATTAATTCTTTTGAGACTTTGAAGTCAAGTCCGATTGTGATTATTGATGTTTCAGCAAGGCGTGTTCTGTCCGCGACTATGTAAACTGGCGGTTTTCGGTGGAATCCAGTATAAAATGAGGTTCTTAATTGCTGCTGCCAGATGCCGAATTCTATTCCTTGGCCTTGAGGAATTTGAGGCGTGAGTGTCGTTACTGTTCCTTGTATTCCGCATAATACGAGCGGACCCACTGTATTCTGCAATATATAGTTCTCCATACAAGGGTCGCAACTGCGCCCATTTATAAATCTAACTGAAAAAATTCAAAAAAACAAGTCTTCTTTCTTGAATCGAAGTTTAGGCAGTGGTTTATCTGCAGCATACCCTATTGGGCAAAGCACGCTTGCGACCAGATTCTTTGGAAGTTTCAATATCTTGTGATATTCGGCGGAATTGAAGCCTTCCATCGGGCAGCTATCGAACCCAAGGGCAGTGGCGCCCAGCATCGCGTTCTCAAGCGCAATATATACCTGTTTTTGCGCCCAAACAAGCGCCTGGTCAGGAGTTAGTCCTTTTGCGAAATCACGCATCATTTGAACGTAGCCTTTAATTGATTCAGGCGAAGCTCCTGCAGCAATCATTTCTTTTTCGAGTTTATCTACAAGTCCAAGAATATCATTATCGGCGCAAAAAACCAAGAGATGGCTGCACGTAGTTATCTGTTTCTGATTCCATGATACTGGAAAGAGTTTTTCCTTTGTCATTTTATCAGTCACTACTTTGACTTTCCAAGGCTGGATGTTAAACGAGGTAGGAGCCATTCGTATTAGTTCAAAAAGTTCATTTACTTTATCTTGAGGTATGACTTTTCCATCAAATTCCTTTGTGGCGTATCTCTTCATCACGAGTTGTTTGAGTTTCATTCAAATCACCAAAAAGCGAATATCGGATAACCGATATATAAACATTGTGTATCCATGAAATAGAAATAAAAAATTACTGGACTCTCTTGTAAATAGTGCCAAGAAGCCAGCCAAATACATACCCAACTAAAAATGCGAATGCGACAAGCAATACTGCGTTGAGCAGGTTAAAAGGCGCAAGCGCGTATACTAAGTTTACGTGATGCATTTTTAACGCCCAATCAAGGAAGCTTTTTGTCGCACTTGGCATAACCGCTACCGCGAAGAGCCATACTGCGTGCACAACCGCTAAGAAAATACCCACAGTAAGTCCAAGTTTGCATTCTTGTGTTTTCTTCATAATATCACCTCTTTTAGAGGATAATTGGTTTTAAGATATATAAAACAATCATATGCCGCATGTTTTTCTTCCACGTTTCATCAAGTACTGCTGATGGTAATCTTCTGCTTTATAAAATTCGCCAGCAGGAACTATTTTAGTAGCTATGGGCTTATCATGTTTCCTTTGTTCTTCTTTTAACGCTTTTTCTGCTGCTTTGCGTTGATTCTCATCATGATAAAATATCGCTGACCGGTACTGTGTTCCTTCATCAGGCCCCTGTCTATCGACTTGCGTTGGGTCGTGTATCACGAAAAAAACGTCAAGAAGCTTCTTGTAAGGAACGGTTGCCGGATCGTACTCGATAAGCACTGCTTCTGCGTGCCCTGTTGTGTCAGTGCAGACCTGTTCGTACGTTGGCTTTTTGGTCTTGCCGCCAGTATATCCGGCTTTGGTCGATTTGACGCCGATTATCACTCTGAACGCTTCTTCAACGTGCCAGAAACATCCGGCTGCGAAAGTTGCGAATGCCATACTCTAATTGTTGGTCTGCAGCGCTCTTTCCCAGTTTATAGTGAAATTTGTCGCGTTGCAGGTCACAACCAAGTCATCTACTGTTGCAGTTATGCTTTCTCTATCAAGGATTAAACGGGACTGCTTTAGGAAATAGTGTATCCAAACCGTGAATCTCTTTCCTTCGCGATATTGCATTGTGTGTTCTACAGCAACGCTTAGCGGTCGTTCGCTCTGATGTGCTTCTATTCCATCCCAGCTTAACTTATAACACTGTGAATTCATGACTGCTTTTTCGACAAGCTTTGCCATTTCTACCTGTTCTCTTGGCGAAAGCTTTACTGCTGGCTGGGCCGATTCAATTTTCTGTGTTTCATTCGTTTGATTTGCTGAAGTTTCATTTGATTCTGCAGGCGTGGCCGCAGTTTCATTTTGCGCGAAAGCTGGTTCTTCGACTGGCGCTTCAACAGCGGATCCCTGCGAAGTTGTTTGATTATCTTGCGATGTAGGTTCTACATGAGTTTCTGATTCAATCACGGGTGAATCTTTAGGTGGGTTCACCGGCTCAAAAACACATCCGAATAAGAATAATAATAGCAATGCGCTGGATAACATTACAATTGATTGAGATTTCATCAATCATAGAAACCAGAAGGAGTATTTAAATAGTGAGGTCGATAAAATCGTCTTATGATATATAAAGGGCTGGAGCTGGATAAGTTCCAAATTGAAGCTATTGAGGCAATTGACCAGAACAAGTCTGTTGTAGTTTCAGCTCCTACTGGTTCTGGCAAGACTCTTATCGCGGATTACATCATCGACCGCGACTTAAAGAAAGGTGTTAGAGTCATCTACACAGCTCCAATTAAGGCGCTTTCCAACCAGAAATATAAGGATTTTTGCGCTCAGTATGGCGAACAGAATGTGGGGCTCATAACTGGGGACCTTGTCAGGAATTCTGATGCTAAGGTAGTCATCATGACCACTGAAATTTACAGAAATATGACCATAACTGATGACCCTATGCTTCACGATGTTTCGTACATTGTTTTTGATGAGATTCATTTCATCAATGATCCAGAACGAGGCTACGTTTGGGAGGAATCCATCATTTTCACAAAGCCGCACATCCGTATGCTGTGCCTTTCCGCAACAATTCCTAACGCAGAAGAGTTCGCCGCGTGGATTCAGGCTATAAAAGAGCACGAAGTGGCAGTCATTCGCCATGACGTGCGTCCGATTCCGCTTCACATAAATTTCTACGATAGCGACCTTGGCATCACGACTTTGAAGAACATCAAAGACGTGATTGATATCCCTGATTACTCCTATGTGCGAGGCCGTTCGCGCGAACGCAGGTCAAGAACTCCAGCTCCATCTCATTACCAACTACTGAAAGAAATGAAAGATAAAATTCCTGCGCTATATTTCTGTTTTTCAAGAAGCGCGTGCGAGCAGAAAGCGTTCGAACTTTCAAAAAAACAGATGTTCAAGGCTGTGCCGAGCATTTCAGCGTTCATAAGAGATAAGCTCAAAGAAGCTCCTGAAGAAATCAACCAGCTTGATTCAACGCGCACGTTAAGAACTATCCTGCCGTTTGGCATTGGATTTCATCACGCAGGTCTTTTGCCGATCATGAAAGATATAGTGGAAGACCTGTTCGCTCAGGGAAAGATCCAAGTTCTTTACACGACAGAAACGTTCGCTGTGGGTCTCAATATGCCTGCAAAAACTGTCGTGTTTGATTCTATTCGAAAGTTTGATGGCATATCTTTCCGCCAAATCAACAGCAAGGAATTTTTCCAGATCGCAGGAAGAGCAGGACGAAGAGGTCTTGATACAGAAGGATTCGTGTACGTGATGGTCACGCGCAGGGATTTTGATGCGAACAAAGTTAAGACGCTCATAGACGCTGACACGACGCCGATAACATCTCAGTTCCGTTTGTCCATCAATACCGTTCTCAACCTCATAAAAAAGCACGATGCTCAGGAAATCCATGAAATCCTGTGCAAGAGTTTCGACTCGTTCCAAAGGTTCGGCGCCAAATTCGGCAAAATGAAGAATTTCAAGAGCCATAGCGCGTTTGATAATTACCATACTAAATTGCACAATATGAACTATTTGAAAGAAGGCAAACTGACTCACAAAGGAGAATTCGCGTCAAAGATTTATTCCGATGAAATTTTGATAGGCGAGATGTTCGGCACTGATTTTCATATTGGATTTAATCTCTACCAGGTGATGCTTCTTTTCGCTTGCATTTGCCTTGAAGGGCGCGATAAGATGCAATTCCATAAAAAATTCAAATCCAACGACGTGGATGAGGTGTATGGAAAGATTCGCCAGGTTCAGTATTTTAAGACCGAGGACAGGCTAAAATATGTTCTTGAAGTCACTTCTTTAATCAAGCCGTGCTATGAGGGACAAACCATTTTCGAAATGATGTATAACACTAGCATGATAGAAGGTGATTTAGTGAGATTCCTGCGCCAGATAATCGATAAAATGGGACAGGTAAGGGAAGCCACACCTGATCGTGCTCTGCAGGACGTTCTGCGTGAAGCCCAGCAAAGAGTTCAGAATTCATTGCAGGAAATTGATATTCTCTGATTACTTGATTTTATGTTTCAATACTTTGTTTGTCTGCTCCAATTGTTTCTTGAGCTCTTTAAGTTCATCATCAAATTTGTTCACACGCGCAGGTTTCGATTTTGAAGGAGGTTCTTTTCGAGTCATCGCTATTAGAATTAGAAGAGCTAGAACTATTAGCACAATTATTGGCAAGATTGCGGTCTTGCTGCGTGTTTTGGGCAAAGATATTGGCTGTGGCTCTACTTGAGGCGCGGGTTCTGGCGCAGGAGTGAGTATCGGTTCTTGTATTGGCTCTTGAGTAAGGACTTCTTGCGTTGACGCGCTTTGGACAGAGGCTGTTGCCTGTTGCACGACTGGCTGTTGGACCTGCGGCAGTGTTCTGTTTATCTGAGCGTTGCGTGCGAAATTCGTTCCGCCCCCGCCGCCTCCTCCGCTCGGCGCAGGTGTTGGAGCGCTTGGTGTTGTGACTGTTGTGAGCTCTGAGACGTTCATTGTGATGTTTGCGCCGGTTGTGTTGATGAACGACACGATCGCAGTGTTATTGAGGATTCCTGAAGTCATATTTTCACTCACGTTCACTGTTATGTTGACCGTGAAGCTCGAGCCTTCAGTTAAGTTGCCAAGTGAAAAGGAGTTGTTTCCAGCATCGGGTGCGGGCGATGACCCATTGAAGGTTGTATTGGCAGGATAATTTTCGAGCAACGTCACATTGACTGCAGCACCTGTCCCGAAGTTAGTGATCGTTATCGTGTACTCAAGTGTCGAGCCGTTGTTCACCGGATCCGGACTGTCTGTCTTCGTGACATTGATCTGAGGGAATCTTACAACAGTGGTGTTTTCAGTATCGACTACTGAAACATTGATGCCTTCAGCATTTGAGAATGTCACGTTCACAGTGTTGTTCAAGACTGTGCCATCGGCAAGAACGCTGCTCACCGTTAAAGTAATGTTGATGGTAGTAAACGTGCCATTGGCAAGATTGCCCAAGAGCCAAGTGTTATTGCTTATGTTCGCAGAGGGGCTGCTGGAATCGAACACGACTCCTGAAGGGTACGTTTCAACAACAGTAATGTTGAACACCGTATCATTTCCCGTATTGTTAATAGTTATAGTGTAGCTCAACTGGCTACCTGCCCCAACCGAATCAGGGCTGTCGCTCTTCTCAACAGTCACATTGCCGGTAGAACTGTAAGTGGTAAAGCTTGAAACGTTAAATCTAAGAGTGCCACCGATGAAGCTCAACAGCGTGCACTGTGGCGAATCGCAATACTCTGCCAACCTATCATCGTTAAAATCAACGATTGGCCTTGGAGTCGAGGTGTTCAACCCCGAAAGCGTGACGATCGCGCTCGTGTTCAACTGGCTCACATTCGTCGTGTTGATGAACGCAGTGTTATTCAAAATGTTCAACTGAGCTTTTGTGACATTGAGCGTTCCATTCAAACTGAAATTTGAGGGAAGGTTTATTGTGCCGTTTGGAGTTTCAAACGTGGTGTTGGTGAAGTTTGTATCATTGCTGTCAGAAACCAAAATCCATTGTGTAACGTTGAATAGTCTTGTGTCATTGAAAAAGTTTCTATCTGCTCCCAATGCTCCGCCGCCAATCGCGATGCCAAAGCTGTTCGTGCCTGTTGTGTAAACGCTGTTGTTGACAAATGTGGTGTTGTTGCTCGCGCTCGTGACGCGCAAGCCATGGCTTTGCGCGTTAAATGTGCGCACCAGGTTATTTTCAACAAGAGTGTTATACGAGCGGGATACTGTGATTCCGAAGCTGTTATTGCTTGTCCCATCTGTTGCTATCAAATTATTTCTAATAGTGTTATTCTCAGATTCAAAGTCAAGGCGAATTCCCATATTCTGGCTGGTTCCGTTGGTTGTAATCGTGTTATTTTGGATGGTCGATCCATTGATTGTTTCAAAACTAATTCCCCAATCAGATGGACCGCCTGCAGTCATCACTGAATTGTCTTGGACTGTATTATTTGTCCCCGTACTCGCTGAAAGCACGATGCCCGCATTAGAACCGCCCAATTGACCATTTGCGAAAATTTGATTGCTGCGAACAACATTATTATTGATAATACCCGTTAATAAAATACCGTTACTGGAATTCGTTCCATTGGTCTCAATTGTATTGTTTCTTATACTAGTATTGCTCGCTGAACCCGCAAGGCGTATACCATGATTACCATTAGTGCCATTGGTCGTAATCGTATTATTTTCAATGTTTGAAATCGAAGCACCGTTGTCAACATTAATGCCGATATTGAATGCACCCGTTCCCGTGGTTGAAACAACATTATTGCCTATTTGTGTATAGTTGGAGTTAAACCCTGCAGAAATTCCAAGTGTGCTAGAAATCCCATTGACATCCACTGAGTTATTAAATACTTGTGAACGCAAGCTATTTGTAAGAATACTGATTCCCGCATTACTTGCTGACGAGTATTGCGCATTGATGATGTTTTCTCTCATGACACTATCATTGCTGTTTCTCACCGCGATACCTGCGCTCTCCGTTGTGCCAAGACTAAAGATCGTGTTCGATTGTGCAGTGTTATTGTTGGAACTGTTGATAAAACCAATGCCAAACGTGGCCGTCGTTCCGTTAGTGAAAATGCTTATATTTGCAACCATACTATGCGAGACGTTAATGAAGCTAACGCCGCTTCCACTTGCACCTGAACTAGTGCTATCAATAATAGTGCAGTTGTTAAGCGTGACATTAGTTTTGTTTGTTGCAAGAATACCCGCATCGATTCCGCCTCCACCAGTATCAAACGTAATAATATTTCCCGCGCAGTCTATTGTGACGTTATCTGCTCCAATAGTTATGCATGTTCCTGCTTCACTCATAGGCCCGCTGAGCGTGCACGTATTTCCTACTGTCGCTGAGCACGTAGTGCAGTCTGCGCAACTCGTGCACGCAACTTGTATGGTTCGTGATGCGAAGATTCCTCGTTCTTCATTTCCGCTGCTTTGCAATGACTGTACGTCCGCCACTTGAAAGCCCGTGTGGCTTGGCGAATCGATTGAAAGGAGCGCGAAGGTAAGACCTAACGAGAAGAGTGTGAGTAATAGTCCTATTGCAAACTCGCCTCTTTTCATAACTACAAGAAAGAATTTCCCACTTATAAATTAATCGACAATACGAAACAGACTTCTTTTAAAATTATAAAGAAAACTATAAAAACACGGCGTAATATGGGTAATCCAGTGCAACACAAAAGAGGACAGACAACGCTGGAAAAATTGGTTTCTTCAGTTGTTATCGCAAGCACTGTTTTTGTGAGTGGAAGTTCTCCCGGGTGTAATAATGCAAGCCAAGAGAAAGCTTTCGTGCCAAACGGTCCGACAAGCGTAGTAGGTCCGTTCACTATCCACTACGCCGCATCTATGGACGCGCACGATCAAACGTGGGCGCTAGATGCCATCAACCAGCACTGGCAAATGTACAATGCCGTGTTCGGCGCTCCGTATAACGCGCCCCGCAGGCATATGTACTTGTATGAAGTTCCTCTTTTAAATTATACTCCTTGGGGTGTAAACCAAATGGGCTGGGCTGAAGTGGCAAGTGGAGACGTTCACCTCGCCGCAGGGGCGGGATTGACTTTTCCTGACGCGATGCATCAATTCGAACATAGTTTTTACTATCCCTACGAGATTTACGATCAATATCCGAACCCACAACATTGGAGCGATATCAAAGTGTTCGCGGACGTCGTTGTTTCTATGCTCAAGCAGCAACGCAGGCTTCCACCTTGAAACTATATAAAGTAACAATTTTTATGTCGTATGCTTTTTAAATAGGTTGAAGTTTCAGGAATTATGCGTCTTTTGCGAGTGCACAGCGCGACGGATGAGGAATTCGGGGCAGTTTGGGATATATACCGCTCTTCTTTTCCTGCCGACGGTCAGCGTTCTTTGGAAGAGCAGTTCAAGCTTTTTGATAAAAGCAATTATTCGCTTCTCGCGATAAAGAAAGAGAATGTCATGGGAATGATGAGCGTTTGGAATCTGTACAATTTTGATTTCATTGAACATTTTGCGATGGATGAGAAATATAGAAATCTTGGCTGTGGAAAAGAAGTCATGTTGATGCGAAGCGAAGCGTGCCCGACTTTGCTCGAAGTTCCTCCGGATAGTCCTGCTGTCAAGTTTTTTGAGCGTTGCGGTTTCCGTACTGCCCCATTCGAATATTTGCAACCCCCTGGAGCGCGCAAGATTCCGGTTAAACTTCAACTGATGAGCGCGCCCATGACTCTTGATGAAAAAGGATTTTCAGAAGTGCGTGATGAGATTCACAAGAATGTTTATGGCCTTGACCGGCCGCTGGTTCGTTATGAAAGGTGAATATTTCTATAATCTAATAAGAGAAGTTTTTCAAGACACGTTGCGAAATGAGAATCCTCAGGGAGCGATTGTTATCGATTACCGTGGCCTTGAGGTTTATGGCTCAATTGACAACAACGCTCCTGCCGTTTCATACACGAGTGATGAGCAAAAATTTTGCTTGGCGATTCCAATTGATATCGACCGAAAATTCATCCACTTGACTTCTTGCGCGCACAATCCGAAAATGTTCTCATATCGTATGAAAAAACAGATACGATTGGACGACATACTACGTTTTGGCCGTAAAGAATTATCAGAGATTTCTGATGTATCTTTGGACCGATACGAGCCTGCTCAATGGTTCTGCGCGCCGCCATTCAAACGCAGGCACGTGAAGACTGAACCGCTTCACAGAAAAGGCCACGCATACGCTGTTCATTTCTGAAGAATCAGCGCGACAAGCGAACTTAAACCAGTTGCTGCAAGCGCCAGCCTTCCCGTGAATACAAATATTCCAAGTAATGTGATTAGTATGCCCACAATCACGTTGAAATACAAAAAGAATGTTGAGCGTTTTTGTATGATCGCAAGGAACGAATGGGCAAAAAGTCCGACGATTAAAAAGGGTATTCCAAGGCCCAGCGAGTAAGCTAGAAGCAGTATGAAACTTTCGCCGGGCATGCTGACCGCGAGCGCAAGGATGCTTCCAAGTACCGCGCCCACGCACGGTGTCCAGCCGACTGCGAATGCAGCTCCGAATACGAAGCTGGTCAGGCTTTTGCTTTTGAATCGTTTCACTTTGAATTTATGTTCTTTCTCAAGGAACGCCGGTTTGATTAGTCCAAGCATGTGAAATCCGAATAATATTATTACACTGCCCGCGATTCGTCCAAGCCATATCTGTGCTTCGTACGCTACATTGGACAGCACGCTGTTGAGAAGCACCCCTAATAAAGAGAATACCGCGCTAAATCCTAACACGAATAAGAGACTGTGATAAAAAAGTGCGGCTCTTCCTGCGCGCTCTATCTTATTCTCCGCGATGTGGCCAAGAAAAGCCGGAACCAGTGGCAGTACGCATGGTGAAATAAAGCTCGCTATGCCTGCGATAAAAGCTATGATGAAAGTGAGCGCCATAAAGCAAAAATGCGAAGCTGCCTATAAAAGATTAGTGGATCATTGAGAGAACATGATCTTTGGCCAGCTTTATCAGTCCCATGTCATTCAATGAAGTCATAGTCTTCTCGTAAAAACGTATGCTTCCTTGAGGCTTTCGGGGAAACATTGATGGACCATCATTGTATTCTTTATCTTCACAGCAAAAATTCAAATCCAATATTCCGTACTTCTCCCTCAGCTGAACTTTACGTTTTTTAATTTGATCGGCTAAATCTTCACGCGTGCAGACTGCTTGTTTCATCAAAGATTCTATGCCGTCAACTATGCCTTTTGTTTTTGCGTCTTCGCCGCGTGATGCGTATTTGGGTGGTTTTCTTGAATTGAAACCGCTAAGATATTGCTCAAGATGTTCAAGCTCGAGCAGTCGTGTGAGTTCGGTTCTAAGTTCATATGCATCTTCTCGCGTATACTTCCACTCCTTGACGGCTTCAAGAAGAGAATAAAGTTCAGATACCTGTCGTTCATCTGAAAGGTTCGCAGTGATTTTGACGAATCCAGAATCACGCTTACAAGTTAATTGCGTTAATGTGAGAAGTTCTCTGTCTTTTGGACAAAGCAGCTTCAAAGTATCATATGGACTTTTGTCTTTCAACCAGTCAAAGTCAAACTTCAAGTCTGCGCTAACTCCCCTGTCCCATTCAATAATGGGATATTCCCGCTCCAGAGTTTTTGATTTTTGTTTGTAAAAATAGTTCAGCATCGATTTAGCAGTATCGGCTGCCGTTGTGAAAGCTTCAAGGACGTGGACTGTTTTGCAGTTTTTACAGGGCGTTTTGTAATGGCACCCGCATGAATAGTTGAAAGATTTTGTCATTCCTGAAGCTATCAGGTCGAGTTCGTCAGCGGAAGCTGAGCGAAGTTTTGCGTAGCTTTCCTGCGTTTCTAAAAGTCTTTCAAGAAAAACGCTTCCGGGAAGGCCGTATGAACCGAATTGCCTCGATGGCGCGTTGATCGGCAAAACTTCATACCCTCCTTCCACGCGCAGCGAGCATATATCATACGGCTGTAATATTTTTGCGATATCAGTATCTTTTTGCGAAGCCAATAATTCAAGTGTTCTCTTTTTAACTGATGAGTCTAGCGCGGCTTCGCTTCCGGGCATCTTCCAATCAGCGTCATCGTATGATTGATATTCTTTCTTGACATCATTCAAGAAATCTCTGATTGGCGAATGCAGTTCGTAGAGACGCAGGTACGCCGCTCTGTATTTTTTCATTTGAGTGATTGTTTCGATAAATTCTGCCTTTTTCATGAAAATCGGATAGCTGCAGGAATCTATAAACTCTTTCTATAAATCTTTAAAGATGGAAAAATTTAATAACACAAGCAAAAGACGCGCAAGTATATGAAAGAGCGAAAACTTCAGGAGATAGGCAAGTCGTTGCTTGTTACTGTTCCAAAGGAGTGGGCGAATACTCTTAGGCTCAAAAAAGGCTCCACTGTTAGGATGAGCGTGGCTGATAACGGCGCTCTGTTGATAGCTCCTGAATTCACGGGTAAAGTCGAAAATAGGAAAGTTTCAATTCCATTTGATGTTAGCGGAGAGCGCAGGTTTTTCCGCGAATATTTCAGCGGCGCGCAGGAAATTACGCTCAACATTAAAGAACGGCCCGATTCTGATGCGCGCTCTTTTTTGCGCACGTTCATGAACGTTCAACTTGTGGAAGAATCAAAAGACAAATTAGTCGTGAAATGTTTTCCAATTGATGAGCTTACGATCGATGAATGCCTTTCGCGGATGTTTTTCCTTTCTCTCAACCTGTTTGATGACGCTATCGCAAGCGCTCCTAAAGATGTGAGGAATGCGACTGAAGAGTCGCTTACCAGGTTTTATTATCTTCTCGTTATGCAAATCAGGCGTTTTCTGTCTGAAGGACGATTCGCGAGGGCGCAGATTTCATTGATACGTGCAATGGACATGAGAATGGTCGCTGAGCGCATAGAGAGAATCGCGGACATTCTCAAACGACTCGATGTAAAACGTTCAGAAATTGGCGAACTTCAGGATACTAAAAAATTCTATAAACAGGCGTTCGGCTGTTTCAGGGAGTGCAACTTTAATGATGCAGTGCCGTTGTGGGCGGCTGAGCGCGAATTAAGGAAATATATCAAATCGCCGCATGCCTCAACAATCGTGCGTCTAGCGAAAGAGATTTCATCATTCGTGCGTTAAGATTTAGTTTTAACTATCATTAGCGAAATGTTGAAAAAAATAACGAATGCAGAATAAATAAAGTAAATAAAATAAAAAAGTGGCTTATATCTTGCCGACAAGATCCATTCCAGGTTTCAATGTTTTTTGTCCCGGTTTCCAGCTCGCTGGACAGACAAGGCCTTGGTTCTTTTCGACGAACTGCGCGGCTTGAAGCCTTCGCATTATTTCGTGGACTGTCCTTCCGATGCTGTTGTCGTGGATATCATAGCTTCGAACTACTCCTTTCGGATCGATTATTACTGTGCATCTAAGGCTAAGTCCCTCATGTTCGATGAGCGTGCCGTAATCAGAGCATAGTTTGCGTGTCGGATCTGCGAGCATCGGGAACCTGATTTTCTTGATGGTCGGACTGTTGTCGTGCCATGCTTTATGGACAAATACTGTGTCCGTGCTGACAGATAGTACTTCCACGTTCATTTTTTTGAACGAATCATACATATCCGCAAGTTCTCCAAGCTCTGTCGGACATATGAAAGTGAAGTCCGCAGGATAGAACGCGAGTATCACCCATTTGCCGCGCAGGGCTTTAAGGCTAACTTTGGTGCTCTTTCCGTTCACAAACGCTTCTGTCGTGAATTCTGGTGCTGGCTTTCCGACCAATGTTGTCATGTTCATTTAACTCCCTCCAATATGAAGAATATCAAGGTTTTCGCGAAAGTGCGAATATTTAAATATTCTGATTCTTGGAATAGAGCTAAAAGAGGACCATGAACACTATAGTAACCTTATTGCTCGCTCTCGCGGCGATGTTCTTCCTATCTGAGATTCTAAGGATAGTTAAAGTGCCAAGAGTGGTGAGCCATATAATTGCAGGGATGATATTCGGCATTCCGTTTTTGAAAGATGTCCTTTTCACTCAGGAGAGCGCGTGGCTGATAGGATTTTTAGCGGATATCGGAGCCATATTGCTTTTGTTTTTTGTTGGCATTCAAATAGACCTGCGCCAAATTACCAAAGAGATAGTGCCTTCTTGGTGGATTTCATTTTTCAATACTATTCTTCCGCTTAGCTTGGGATTTGTGGCCAGCAGATATGTATTCGGGATGGAATATGGCACGAGCCTGATTGTTGGAGTGTGTATGAGCGTTAGCGCGACTGCAATAGCTCTTGACCTCATGGAAGAGTTTGGTAAGCTTCGCACGCGTCTTGGCGCGCTCATAGTGAGCGCAGGATCGTTTGATGATATTGTGGAATTGTTTCTAATTACCAGTGTCCTCACTGTTCTCGAAACAAGCGTTATGCACACATCTATCGCTCAGCTCGCATCAGGAGTGGTTCTATTCGCGATTCTCGTCGTAGCGTTCAGATTGTGGGCCATCCCCTTTGTATTGTATCTTGTGGAACAGCAGCCTGAACGAGCCCAGTTATTCACCGCCGCGCTGATAATCACTTTGTTCATGGCTTCCCTTGCCGAAATTTTAGGCATAGGCGCGCTTATCGGAGCGTTATTCAGCGGAGTTATCTGGCGTCAGGTTCTTTTGAAAGATAAGGGCCATAGGCCCTGGGAGAAGGCGGAAATTACTCACTCGATGCACACGCTCGCGTTCGGATTTATTGTTCCGTTTTTCTTCTTCCACGTGGGATTCCAAACTAATATCTTGGCGATTTGGCAGAACCTGACTTTTGGCATTGTGATAACTTTGCTCTCCATTGCAGGCACCGTAGTAGGAAGCGCGACAGGGTATGTTTTATCATATCACAACTGGAACGAGGCGTGGATTGCAGGATGGGCGATGAACGCGAAAGGCGATACTGAACTCGTTATAGCGCAATTTGCATTAACCGCAGGAGTCATATCTTCCCAAGTATTCTCTTCGCTGATTTTCATGGCGCTTATTTCAACGCTTATATCCCCCTTCATGTTAAGGCATTTACTCAAAAAGAAGTGAATCAGTATACGTTCTCCCACACAGCGACAATAACGTTTAAAAAGAGTGACTGATGGGCTTAAGGTATGAAGGTTCTGGGGATTGATCTTGCATCTGAAAAAGGCATAACTGGCATGGCCATTTATGACGGTTCCCGCGTGCGCGCCTTTTCCGTCAAAAGCGATAAAGAAATTCTAGAAGCGATAAAGGATGAGCGTCCGCACGTCATAGCAATTGACGCTCCGCTTTCAAAACCCAAAAAAGGAATGTGGCGTAAAGCGGAATCTGAACTTCTCAAAAGAAAAATCAAGATATTCTCTCCGCTTCTTCCAACAATGATTCCTTTGACAGAAAGAGGCATCAGGCTAAAGAAAAGCATCAGAGGAAAATTAATAGAAGTGTTCCCCGGAGCGGTTTTTGACTCAGCGAAGATTCCGCGCAAGAATACGCAGATAGCTGTGGCTAAGCTTGTAAAAAAGGTTTTAAACGCGAATCTTGAGGGCGCAGGCAACCAGCACGAGCGTGACGCCGCGGCTGCAGTCATAGCAGGTTATCTCTACTATCACGGAAAAGCAGAGCACGTAGGAGACAGAACTGAAGGCTCGATTGTCATTCCTAAGAATAAACTTTAACTGATTTCTTCATTCAAACCAATATTAGACGCGGCCACCCGGATTCATCGAAATTCGAGCGGCGCGAGAATTTTGATGTCAAGGACTGCCTAGCAGTCCGCAGATGTTCAAATCAGGGTGACAATATACACAAAAATTACAATAACGAAGTTTTTGAGAAATAAAAATACGCGGCCACCCGGATTTGAACCGGGATATCCTTTCGGAAATCGGTTTTCAAGACCGACGCAGTACCGGATTGTGCCATGGCCGCAAAAGGATTATCGTCTATCCTTTCAAATTCTCGCACTCGTTGCCTTATAAATTTAACTAAGAATTAAGAATCACAAACGAACTAATCTTAAATTCCAATCGCCAATTAGCTTTTTATACATACTCGCATCTAATGACTGTATGACCCCGTACGTTCCCGGCACCTGCAACATCGGTTCTCGTGAAAAGCGTTCGCGGGTTCGGATAGGTATTTTGTTCGCGTTGATTAGCGTATTTTTAGCGTTCTTTTTATTCCACTCAGAGTTCAAATGGCTTATTTTCGTTCCTCTTTTTATTTCCGTGCTAGGTTTCGTTCAGGCAAAGCAGAATTTTTGTGTTTATTATGGGCTGCGTGGCGAATATAACTTTAAAGAACGAGGATCCGCGAAAAAGGTATTACAAACGCAGAACAATAAGAAAGATATCTTTCAATCGATAAAGCTCGTGTTGATTTCTGCGATTATAGCCGCCGCGATTACGATTGTATTTTTATTGATTTAAAACGACGTTTTAAGGTCGTGATTCTTTGTAGGACGAATCCGACTATTGTGCTCACAAGTCCATATACCATGAGCGTATTAAATAGTAAAACATCTGCTTCAAAGTTTGTTCTAAGTATCTCCGCTATGACGAATGAAAAGAATAATGTTGGAAGTATTGCGACCGATATTTGGAAACTGCGCGCTCTTGGTTCTTGTATTCTTGAACGTCGATGAAGGACTATGAAAAGCACGCGCACAGCCAAAATTCCAAGCCCTAGCGCTATTGTTGAAAGAACAAGGGGAAAAGATATGTCTTGGGAACTTAGTGTAAGACCAACTGAGAAAAAATAGAAAGGGGCGAAGAGTATGGCAAAATAAGAGAAGCCTTCGATTATCTGCTGGCCGGTTTCTACGGTGACGTGCTTATATTCCTTCGCTTTTACAAGATGATGCACGAATTCACGCGAGACGATGCCTGCAAGAAACGCGCCAAAGAGGAAATGGAGTCCTAGCATCTCTGTGACGAAAGCGGATATCACCGCGACTACAAAAATGAATGAGAACTCTTGGCCTATGAGTTTACTGAATACAATTCGGTAAATCGCGCGCAGAACGAATGGCAATAGCGTCACCAGCAATATTACCGCTGCAAGTGATATTGCGAGTTTGACAGGTTTCGATATGTTGAGCAATACGACGACCATTATGAGTGCAAGGAGTTCTCCTGCTATGGCTTTGCCCCCTATCCAATTTTTAAGTTTGTTTGATTCCAGCCTGAGCATGGAAAAAATATAACTTGCCGAAGGTGTTGTGAATCCAAGGGACGCGACAAATCCTATTATCAGGGAAGTCTTGAACAAATATTTTATGAGCACCGCAACTAGAGTTATTACAACCATACTTCGAAGGATATTCTCGATGAAAAAGCGCTTCCTTCGTAGGATGAAATGAAGGTCCACTTCCATTCCAGAATGAACGAAGAGAGTTATTATTCCAAGAGTAGATATGACTTGAAGGATATCATCTTGCGCGAAAAAACCGGGAAATACGCTTCCAATTGTGATGCCGAGCACTATTTCAGTTATTGGAAAAGGTATGGAATAAAGCCTGAAAATTATTTTCGGCACAAAGAATAGAATGGTGAGTGGTACTAAAAAATTAAGAAGAATATTTTCCATTGAACTATCGTTGTGCGCGAAGAGTTTTAAATGTTACGCCTATTTCAAATGCTGATCTATTGAAGTTACGCGGTATTGTGCGCCGATAAGTTCAGGGGTTTCTTTCTTTTTGTCTTTTTCCTGCATTTCCGGCCAAAGTGTTTCAGCGAATAAATCGCAAGCTGTTCTGATATTATCTGCTTGCGCGTAGGTCTCGCGCACTCGGCGTTCTTGGATACCGTTCCTCTGCACATATACTTCAAAGGTTATTTTCCAGTTATTCATAGATGAAAAACGCCCGTGAGGGGGTTTATAAATGTTTTGGCAAAAAGGTTTTTAAAGGCCAATGCTCTTGAAAGGGTAATGAAAAAGAAGAGTGTGGGAACAGGCAGCGCCTTGCTGCGCTTTCTTGGGTTTATTGCAGTGTTAGGTTTTACTGTGTTTCTTGTGTACTCAGTCTATACTTATCGCTCTTCAGTTGAGCAGATTGAGGAATTCGAGGTTTGCTATGAAGACCGATGCATAAAGACGTTCCATATCCACGCGGACATAGCAGTTCATATTTGCGGTGAGAAAACATTGTTCCCGCTCGAACACGGTCCATTGGAAGGTCCGCATACGCACAAAGAACGTAATTACATCCATTTCCACGAAAGATTGCCATACGACCCTGTGACTCATCGATTGTTAAATGATGCTCCCTTGAAAGTTGGAGCGTTCCTAACTGAGATGGACCTGCCTTTTTCCTCGCGATGCATCGGAAAATATTGCAATGATGATTTATGTTCTGATGAAAAAGCAGGCATAGTGCGGATGATGGTTAATGGAGCGCCGCAGCTTGAATTTGACCAATACGCTTGGAAAGATGGCGATGATATTGTTATCACATTTGAATGAGGTGAAAGATGGCCGCGAAAAAGAAAACAGCTAAGAAAGCAGTGAAGAAGAAAAACGTGTGTGAGTTTTGCTGATGGCTGAGATTAGTTTGCCTATCGTGGTTGGCGCCGCCCTTATTGACGGCATCAATCCGTGCGCGTTCGGAGTGTTGATTTTCATGCTCGCGTATTTGGCTAAGACCGCGCACAAGAGCCATATGCTCTTCAACGGTCTTGTTTACATCACATTCGTTTTCCTCACGTACTTAGTCGCAGGTTTGGTGCTTTTGCCTATTATCCGCTCGCTCGCAGGATTTTCCGTCATTAGTTATTACGTGATAGCTGGAATAATCGCTCTTGCCGGCCTGTTAGAAATAAAAGATTTCTTCTGGTATGGACGAGGGTTCTCTCTTTCCATTTTTCCATCGGAAGCTGAACGTATAAAGAAATATGTTACAAAAGTAGGGGATTCACCGCTCACTTCCGCGTTCTTGGGCGTATTTGTTGCGCTTGTTGAGCTTCCGTGCACTGGAGCTGTGTACCTTGCTGTTCTCGCGCTGATGTCTCTTGCAGGCGTCACCACACACAACATTATTCTGCTCATCATATACAATCTTATTTTCGTGCTTCCGCTGGTAGTCATACTATTTTTTGTGACTAAGGGCGTCCATTGGAGCAAGCTTGAGCGGTGGAGGAATAAGCACAAGGGGCTTATGCGCCTTGCTATCGGACTTTTGCTGCTCGCGCTTGCAGGCTGGATGATATACTACACGCTCGGGGTGAGTACAGGATGAATATGAGAACGTTAGGAGTGCTTAATTTGTTAGGGCTAGTGCTTTTGTTTTTGGGCTTTATCCCATATCACGAGAAGGCCGCGCAGATTTTATTCCTTATTGTCGCGATCGTTCTTCTGCTTCAAAAGTAAAAGAGCGTTTGCGAGCTTGAGCGAATCATGCCTGATAAGGTCCGGCGAAGTAGAAAGCGCAGCCGTCACTAATTCAACTCCTAATCGGCTTATTGCTTCTTTGTCGATGTCAACAGGCGTTTGCTTATTTTCATGATATGCTTTAATGAGTTCTTGGGAATAACTTGCGTTATTGCAAAGTATTACGTCCGGTTTGCATCCGTATTTTATGATTTCTTTGAGGTGCTCTGAAGCTGTGAAATTGGTTGTTTCGCCGAATTTAGTCATCAAATTGCAAACGTATACTTTGAGCGCTTTTGTCTTTGAAAGCGCGCAAGAAACTCCATCGACAAGAAGATTGGGAAGAACGCTTGTGAATAAATCTCCGGGTCCTATTACCACAAGGTCTGCTTTTTCTATCGCTGCTAAAGCTTCATCATTTGCAGTTACAGGAGGATCGAGTTTTAGCTTGCTGATTCTAAGCGCTCCGTTATGCGCAGGAATGTCGATGTGCGTTTCGCCTTTGATTGTTGTTCCATCTTCAAGTTCCGCCAATAGGTGCGCGTTTCCAAGCGTTACGGGCAGCACTGTGCCTTTTATGCGAAGCAGGCGGGATGCGAGCTTTATTGCCTGCGCATCGCTTCCTGTGATGTGCTTTAAAGCTGTAATAAACAAATTTCCTAATGAATGTCCGTGCAGGCTGCTATCAGTCTTGAATCGATACTGAAATAGGTCGCGAAGAGTTTCATCTTCTGCAAGGGCAATGAGGCAGCGCCGAACATCTCCCGGAGGTAAGACTCCGAATTCATCGCGAAGAAGTCCTGTGCTTCCTCCGCTGTCGAACATTGAAACGATGGCAGTTATGCCTGATGTGAGCTGTTTTAGCCCTTTAAGAACAGTGTAACTTCCGGTGCCTCCACCGATGACGACAACATTCATCTAAGAACATTCATCAAGAACGGGACTATTTAAGTTTTGTGCGCTTTACGTTCATAAATGCTCTGGGTTCTGCGTCGAATTCTGAGAATAAGTCTAAAGATTTTTTAGAACTGGGGTAAAACTTAGCGGGGTTTTTCTTAAGCTCGTTTTGAAGTTTTTGCATCGTCCAAAATTCACCTTGACTTAATTCCTCCCTATCTTGGAGCATTTTTCCGTGAAAGTCCTTTAGCGCATAGAGCGTCACAAGCATCCGTTCGTTCGATTCATGGAAGCCGAATCGAGTTATCTCTTTGACTTTAGCAGGAGCAGTGATTATATCTAGCTCTTCTCGCAATTCCCGCACTGCCGCTTGATGGTACGCTTCGCTGCTGAGCACGTGGCCGTTCACGGCGCATTCGTAAAGCCCTGGAAAATTATCTTTTATCGAAGAACGTTTCTGCACGAATATTTTTCCGTTCCAATCGAATATGAGCACGCATATTCCCCGGTGAAGGAGTCCTTTGCGATGGACTTCGTCGCGTGTGGCTATGCCTATTTCATTGTCGTGTGCGTCGATGATGTCTATGTGCTCCATGTTCATTCGAGGAAAACTAGCAGCGCTACCATTACTCCGATGCCAAGAAGGAACATGAGTACTTGCGCGAGGCTTTCTTTTATGCTGACGCTTTTGTGCAGTTCAGGAAGTAGGTCTGTGCACGCGATGTAAATGAAGTTTCCTGCTGCGAATGGAACCAGGAAATTGGTAACGGCTGTTGTCTGGTTAAGGAAAAGCGCCAACACCACCCCCATTATTGCCGCAAGGCCTGAGACGAAATTATAGAAAAGTGCCTGCGTCCTCTCGAATCCGCCGTGCACTAAAACGCCGAAATCTCCTATTTCTTGAGGAATTTCGTGAAGTATGACTGCGAGTGTTGTAGATATTCCTACAGGTACGCTGACAAGATAGCTTGCGCCGATAATAAGTCCGTCAATGAAGTTGTGCACTCCATCGCCTATGAGGTTCAAATAAGCGAATGGCTGCGGCCTTGCATGGTGGTGTCCGGCTGTGCATTTATGCAAATGGCAGTGTCTCCAGATTATCTTTTCTATGACGAATGATATTATTATTCCTAATAAGATGTAAAGACTGACCGCGATTCCAAAGCCGGTTTCTTCAACCGCTTCAGGCAATAAATGAAGGAATGCGTCTCCAAGAAGCGCTCCTGCGCTAAAACTTACAAGGTAAAGCACTATTTTGTGCAAGTTGCTGCTTTTCATCGCGAATGTCCAAAGGCCGATGAAGGCGACAGCGCTGACAATTATGACGCTTATTATTGGATATAGCCAATTCATGCCACAGGTACTGCTATTGAGGTTTAAAAAGGTTGTTAAATAGCTACTTGTGCTCTTCTACTTTCTTGAGAATGTCGTTGAAGCGTTCAAGGACATAGTGCGCTCTTGTTTGTATAGACTCTATATTTTCTCCTTGTTGAGCGAAATAGCCATATTTTGCCCATGCTGTGACAAAGCCGTAGTTTCGAGCGCCAAGTATGTCTCGCACAGGATGGTCGCCTATCATCATCACGTTCTCAGGGGTTTTTCGTCCAATTAACGAAAGAACTGTGTCAAATGCGCTTGGGTGCGGTTTTTTGTGGGAATCGTCAACTGCTCCAACCACGTTGTTCTCGAAATATGGTTCGAGGTCTGTGTCGCATAACCTGTCGAAGACTTTGTATCGCGGAGCGTCAGATAGGATTGCAAGTGCGATTTTGCGCTTTTTTAATTCTTCAAGCGTCGGGGATACTCCCTCATATGGCTGCAAGAATTCTCGTTGTTTGCGTCTGTACGCGATTTTGCCTATCTGGGAATAACGTTCAAGCTCGACTTCTTGCCGAACGCCTGCGAATTCCGCGACGTGCCGAAATAAGAGTTGGTCTTCCCATCCGTAGTTACGAAAGACTTCAGGAACTATCCTTTTGCCTTCGTCTGCGGTTATTGGCATTCCGCGCTCTATCATTTTATCAAGTCCTGCCTGTGTGCAGGCAAGCTTCATTGTGTGAAAATCGACTAATGTATTGTCGATGTCGAATACGATTGCTTCAATTGGCATAGAAAGTACAGTGTGTTGTAGAGTTTTTATTGATTGTTGGAGTTGAGTTGTGATAAGGTTTTTAAATGGAGTATAGGACCGCAGTCATATGTACGATATTCCGACAAATGATGCTATCAGAATATTTATTACCGCTGAAGACACGCTAACACCACTTGAAAATTTATTAAAACAAGAGATAGTAAAATTAGAACGAATTCAAAAGGCATGCAAAGGACGACCTGCAGGCAAGGTGATGTACGCAACAGAGGTGGAAGAGGAATTTCCAACCATCAAAGCATCAGTAGATAACTTTTTGGGTTGTACGGCTGACACTCCAATAATCGAAGTGATAGGAGCCATCGATCCAAAAAGGTTGTGGTCTGAAATGAAATCGCGCAACTGGTGGAGCGTGCCAATACTGAGTTCTTTTGCTTTTTCAGCGCTTTCATTTGTGCTTCCTTTTCCGGCGGACAATATTTACTTGCCATTATCTGGCTTGCTTATTGGTGGTTATTGCTGGCATCGTTTGCAGGACCAAGGATCCAACTATCGGAAAGAAGAAAAATGCATTACGCTCAAAAAGATGAAAAGAACAAGCGCTATTCCCACTCTTGCCCACGAATATACGCATCACGTACAAAATTCGATTGAACTGATTCTGCCGGAATATCATTCATTTATTGAAGGACACGCAAGAGGGATAGATCGGATGATAAGTGAGGAATATGCAAGGATTGAGGAAAATGCGGCTTTTGAATACGCGTCTTTGGATCGTTCTGTTGGAGAATTCAAGAGCGTTTACGAATGGCTGACTAAAAGAATAGAAGTGCAGCCCCGAGATGACTTATTGAAAGTTCGTTCAAGCCGGGACGTGGCAGAGCGAGTGTACCGACAAATCTATATGGCTCCAACTCCTCACGCCCTTGGCAACGTGTTCTTCAGAATAGGAGAACTTATCAGTGGAAAAGATATTTATCGACTAGATTATTGGAAGAAAGAAGAATTGGAAAGTTTCCGATAAGTCTGAGCAAAAGTTCTTAAAGAGAAAAAAGAATGAATAGATTATAAAATCAAAAGAATTTATAAGCCAACCATTAAACTTACGCATCGATCATTTCTATCTCGATGTTAAGACCTTCAGGAACCGGAATTCTCATAACAAGTCGTAAGGCTCTTTCATCAAGGCCCAAATCGATGAGTCGCTTGTGGACTCGCATTTCATAACGCTCCCAAGTAGCTGAACCTCTTCCATTTGGAGCTCGTCTTGTCGCAAGCTTCAGACGTTTTGTTGGCAAAGGAATCGGTCCTCGCATCTCAACACCTGTTTTGTCAGAAATGTCTTTAATGAAAGTGCATGTCTGATTGAGCTTGTCGATATCGACGCTCGCCAGTTTTATTCGGGCTTTTTGCATGGTGAAAAAATAAAAAACTGTGTTTTTTATTTATACTTTCTTGACAGTGTCAGTGCACATTCCAGCTGCTACGGTGTTTCCGGAGTCTCGTACCGCGAAACGGCCTAGTGGCGGGAATTCCTTGACTTTTTCGATGACAAGTGGCTGCATTGGCTTAATCTTGACAACTGCAGCGTCACCATTCTTGATGAAGTCTGGGTGTTCTGCGATTGTTTCGCCGGTTGCCGGGTTGATCTTCTTCACAATCTCGGTTATCTGGCAGGCTACCTGCGCAGTGTGGATGTGGAAGACTGGTGTATAGCCGACAGTGATGACTGTTGGGTGGTTCAAGACTATCATGTTCGCCGTGAATTCTACAGCTACGTTTGGCGGCGCATCGGCTGGGCCGATGACGTCTCCTCTCGCGATGTCTTTCTTCTCGACGCCACGCACGTTGAAACCGACGTTATCGCCAGGTTCAGCTTCTTGGATCATTTCGTGGTGCATTTCGATGGTCTTAACTTCACCTGTGACTCCTTTTCCTGCAGGTCCTGGCATGAAGATAATCTTCTGTCCGACTTTGAGCAGGCCGGTTTCGACTTTTCCAACTGGAACTACGCCGATTCCAGTGATGTTGTAGACATCCTGGACTGGCAATCGAAGTGCCAAGTTGGTTGGCTTTACTGGAACGGTAAGTACATCAAGCGCTTCGAGCAAGGATGGTCCTTTGTACCAAGGCATGTTGCCAAGCTTCTTTCCAACGTTCTCGCCCGGATAGGACGCGATTGGAATGACTTGGACGTTTTCAATCTTGTATCCGACACTTTTTAGAAGGTCCTGTGCCTGTTTCTTTGTGGCTTCGAACTTCGCTTGGTCGTACTTGTTGAGGTCCTGTTTGTTGCAGGCGACTATCATTTGCTGGACTCCGAGTGTTTTGCAGAGGAACGCGTGTTCTTTTGTCTGCGCTTGGACGCCTTCGGAACCAACGACTAGAACGGCTGCGTCAGCTTGTGATGCGCCGGTGATCATGTTCTTGATGAAGTCCTTGTGGCCTGGAGCATCGATGATTGTGAAATCGAACTTCGGGGTGCTAAACTTCTTGTGTGAGAGGTCGATGGTAACTCCACGTTCTCTCTCTTCTTTGAGGTTGTCCATGACGAAAGCGAATTCGAATCCGCCCTTTCCTAGTTCTTCAGCTTTTTCTTTGAGCTTTCTCATGGTCTGTTCGTCGACAGCGCCGCCGTCGTAGAGAAGGCGACCTACAGTGGTGGACTTTCCGTGGTCAACGTGACCGACGAAAACGATGTTCATGTGTGGTTTTGCTTTTGCCATAGTATACCCCTCCTTATTTGAGTATTATATAAGATGGCAAGGTCAATAGGTTATTTATAAAGGTTTCTCTTTTCGCGGGTGTGGGACAGAAATAGTTAATCTTT
Organism: Candidatus Woesearchaeota archaeon; assembly: GCA_018302815.1. Lineage (GTDB taxonomy): Archaea > Nanobdellota > Nanobdellia > Woesearchaeales > ARS49 > JAGVZE01. Next base: position 69 of record JAGVZE010000015.1, on the reverse strand, counting down.
GAGGATGATGATGTAAGCTCGGCGGCCTATGTCTTTTTTCTGTGCGTCGATTTTGGCACCATTGCCATA